>DATABL010000297.1:0-11992 GCA_036259595.1 Actinophytocola sp. | reverse complement strand
TGGTCGACGCCGGCGGGCGGGGGGTGACCGTGCTGCTGGACGCGCTGGTCGCGGTGGTCGGCGAGCAGCCGGCCGCGCTGGTGGCGGCCGCGCGGGCCAGGGAGCTGCCCGCGCCGGACCCGTCGATGTACACCGCGCGGGAGGCGGGGTCGGACCAGTTCGCCTACGAGGTCATGTACCTGTTGTCCGACGTCACCGAGAACGGCGCCGACCCCGTCGGGCGGCTGCGGGACGCGCTCGTCGGCCTCGGGGACTGCGTGTCGGTGGCCGGGGACGGGGCCGGGCTGTGGACCGTGCACGTGCACTGCAACGACGTCGGCGCGGCGATCGAGGCCGGGGTCGAGACCGGGCGGCCGCGGAGGATCCGGGTGGCCCGGTTCGCCGACGCGCCGTCGGCCGAGGCGTCGCGGTTCGTCCGGGACCGGGCGGTGGTGGTGCCGGTGCGCGGCACCGAGCTGGGGGACCTGCTGGTCGGTGAGGGCGTCACCGTCGTCCCGATGGTGGGGGAGGAGCCCGCGTTCCGCCTGCTCGAGGCCATCACGGCCACGGGCGCGTCGCACGTCAGCGTGTTGCCGGCCGACGCCGGGCTGACCGAGGCCGCCGACGAGGCGTCGATCCGCGCGGTCGCCGCCGGCCAGGACGTGGTGGTGGTGCCGTGCGCGTCGCCGGTGCAGGTGCTCGCGGCGGTGGCCGTGCACGACCCACGCCGCCGCGCGGGCGACGACGTGGTGGCGATGGCCGAGGCCGCGGCGGCCACCCGCCGGGGCTCGGTCGTGGTGGCCGCCGAGGACGGCATCACCTGGATCGGCCCCTGCGCGGCCGGCGACGTACTCGGCTTCGCCGACGGCGAGGTGGTGCTGATCGAGCCGGGGCCGGCCGGGGTGGACGCCCTGGACCGCGCCGCGTGCGGGGTGGCCGAGCGCATGCTGGGCGTGGGCGGCGAGCTGGTCACGGTCCTGCTCGGCGCCGACGCCCCCGACGAGCTCGCCGCCGAGCTGACCGACTACCTGCGCCGCGAGCACCCGGAGACCGAGGTGGTCGTGTACCACGGCGGCCAGCCCGACGCGGTCGTCATCCTCGGCGTCGAGTAGTCACCACCCGGCGGCGCCGTCGATCCGCTCGCGCAGGAGGTCGGCGTGCCCGAGGTGGCGGGCGTACTCGGCGATCATCCGCAGCAGCACCCAGCGCAGGGAGAACTCGTCGCCGGTCTGGATCCGCGTCCCGGTGTCCTCGGGAGACGCCGCGGCGACGATCTCCCGGGAGCGCTCGACCTGGGCTCGCCAGACCGCCAGGTCGTCCTCGAAGGAGCCGTCGAGCCGGTCGAAGTCCTGGTCGGGGTCGTCGTCGGAGTAGTACAGCATCCCGGTGTCGTCGCCGGCGAACTGCAGGTGCAGCCACCAGCGCTCGCCCCCGGCCAGGTGACGCACCAGCCCGTGCAGGGTCAGCGTGGACGGGGGCACCAGCGCTTCGGAGTGCTTGCGGTCGGGGACGTTCGCGCACTTGAGCGCCAGCGTCTCGCGCTGGAAGTCCAGGTAGGCGGCGAGCATCGTGCGCTCGTCGGCGATCAGGGGTGGGTCGGGTCGCGCGGGGTCGGTGATCTTGGCGGAGATGTTGGACTCGGGTAGGGGCTGGAGCGTCATGCGCCGAGCATCGCACCGGGCACCGACAGAGTCGCCGCGCCGACGGTGTCGGGGTGGCGTGACGGGACTGTCGGTGCGGCGCGACATAATCGCGGGTGATGGTCTCCCTGGACGACAAGCTCGAGCTGGCGGTGGGCGCCAAGACCGCCAAGGCGCTGGCCGGTGCCCTGGACCTGCACACCGTCGGCGATCTCGTGCACTACTACCCGCGGCGCTACGCCGAGCGCGGTGAGCTCACCGACATCGCCGGGCTGGAGCTCGGTGAGCACGCCACCGTGCTCGCTCGGGTCAAGAGCGTGAACGAGCGGCGGATGCGGCAGCGCAGGGGGTGGATTCTCGAGGTCGTCATCACCGACGGCTCCCGCACGCTGAACTGCACCTTCTTCAACATGCGGCACCACTCGGTCAAGCTCAGGCCCGGCGTCAGCGCGCTGTTCGCCGGCAAGGTCTCGATCTACCAGAACAAGCTGCAGCTCACCAACCCCGAGTACCAGCCCGTCGAGGAGGAGACCGCCGAAGAGCCTGAAGTCGACAAGGCGATCGACGACTTCCTCGGGCTCATCCCGGTCTACCCGGCCGCCGCGAAGGTCCAGTCCTGGCAGGTCGCCAAGTGCGTCCAGCAGACCCTCGAGCTCCTCGACCCGATCGACGACCCGATGCCCCCCGAGCTGCGCGGCGGGAAGATGACCTTCGACCAGGCCGTCCGCGCCATCCACTCCGCCAAGGACTGGGCCGGCGTCAACGCCGCGCGCAACCGGCTCAAGTGGGGCGAGGCGCTCGCCGTCCAGCTCGCGCTCGCGCAGCGGCGGGGCGCGGCCACCGCACGCCCCGCGCCCTCCTGCCCGCGGCGGGACGACGGCATCCGCGCCGCCTTCGACGAGCGGCTGCCGTTCGAGCTGACCGCGGGGCAGCGTGCGGTCGGCGAGGCCGTCGCCGCGGACCTCGGCGGTGAGCACCCGATGAACCGGCTCCTGCAGGGCGAGGTCGGCAGCGGCAAGACCATCGTGGCGCTGCGGGCCATGCTCCAGGTGGTCGACGCCGGCCGGCAGGCCGCGCTGCTCGCGCCCACCGAGGTCCTCGCCGCCCAGCACGCCCGCTCGCTCGCCGGCATGCTCGGCGACCTCGCCCAGGCCGGCGAGCTGGGCGCCGCCGAGCAGGCCACCCGCGTCGCCCTGCTCACCGGCTCACTGAACGCCGCGCAGCGCAAGCAGGCGCTGCTGGACGTCGCGAGCGGCGCCGCCGGTATCGTCGTCGGCACGCACGCGCTGATCCAGGACAAGGTCTCCTTCGCCGACCTCGGTCTGGTGGTCGTCGACGAGCAGCACCGGTTCGGCGTCGAGCAGCGGGACGCGCTGCGCACCCGCGCGGGCGAGAACGTCAGCCCGCACGTGCTGGTGATGACCGCGACGCCGATCCCGCGCACCGTCGCCATGACCGTCTACGGCGACCTGGAGACCTCCTCGCTGCGGGAGCTGCCGGCCGGGCGCTCGCCGATCAGCACCGCCGTGGTGCCGGTCGCGGAGAAGCCGGCCTGGCTCGACCGCGCGTGGCAGCGGCTGCGCGAGGAGGTCGCCGAGGGCCACCAGGCCTACGTCGTCTGCCCGCGGATCGGCGAGACCGACGAGGCCGCCGAGCTGGAGGCCCTGGAGAAAGACCTCGACAACGACACTGGGTCCGCGCGCCGCCCGCCGCTCGCCGTGCTCGACGTGGCCGCCGAGCTGGCCGAGGGCCCGCTCAAGGGCCTGCGCCTCGCCGTTCTGCACGGCCGCCTGCCCACCGACGAGAAGGACGCCGTGATGCGCGCGTTCGCCGCCGGCGAGCTCGACGTGCTCGTGGCCACCACCGTCGTCGAGGTCGGCGTGGACGTGCCGAACGCGACCGCCATGGTGATCATGGACGCCGACCGGTTCGGGGTCAGCCAGCTGCACCAGCTGCGCGGACGCGTCGGCCGGGGCTCGGCGGCCGGCGTGTGCCTGCTCGTCACCGACGCGCTGGCCGGCACCGCCACCCGCGACCGGCTCGACGCCGTCGCGTCCACAGTGGACGGGTTCGAGCTGGCCCAGGTGGACCTGGAGATGCGCCGCGAGGGCGACATCCTCGGCGCGACCCAGTCGGGCAAACACTCCCAGCTCAAACTGCTGTCCCTGCTGCGGGACGCCGACCTGATCGCCGAGGCCCGCGAGGTCGCCCAACGGCTGGTCGCCGAGTCCCCGGACCTGGCGGAGTACCCGGGCCTCGCCCGCATGGTCGCCAACCTGGTCAGCGACACCCGCGCGGAGTTCCTGGAGAAGGTCTGACAACGACGAAGCCCCCGCCGAACTGTCGGCGGGGGCTTCGTCGTCCGTCCCTACTTGCCGTTCACGTGTGAGCGGACCTGGTTGCCCGGTTGCGGCTTGGGCTGCGGTGACGGTTGCGGCTTCTCCGCGGCGGGCGCGGGCGGGGCCGCGTCCGCGCCCATCGCCTTGGCGAAGTGGCGGCGGGCCTCGCCCAGGATCGCGTAGGTGGCGCTGACCTGCTCGGACACGCGGCGCTCGAAGTCGTCGGCGCGTCGGGTGCGGTCGTTGGCCTCGGCCAGCCGCTGCTCGGCGTCCTCGATGATCTTGG
This sequence comes from Actinophytocola sp., assembly GCA_036259595.1. GTDB lineage: Bacteria > Actinomycetota > Actinomycetes > Mycobacteriales > Pseudonocardiaceae > Actinophytocola. Next base: position 7,748 of record DATABL010000297.1, on the reverse strand, counting down.
CGGCACGGATCTTCGCGTTGGCCTGCTGTTCGGTCAGCTCCTTCTCGACCCTCGCGCGGCGCTCGGCGATCTCCTTGTCGCTGGCCTGGCTCCTGGCCTCGGCGTCGGCGACGGTCTTCTCCGCCTGCTGCTGGGCCATGGTCTCCAGCTCGCCGAGGTGCTTCTCGGTCGCCGTGCGCTTCTCGGCCAGCGCCTTGTCGGACTCCTCGACGCGGCGCCGCGCGTCCTCGACGATCTTGGCCGCCTGGGCCTCGGCGGCCGCCTCGCGCTGGGACAGCACCTGCTCGGCCTCGGTCCGCTCGGCGGTCCACGCCTCGCGGAGCTTGCCGATCTCGCGCTCGGCGTCGGCGACGATCTTGCCCGCCCGGTCCTTCGCGACCGCCGCGCGCTCGGCCAGCTCGCGCTCCAGCTCCGACCGCTGCGCCTGCATGGCCGCCTCGGCATCCTGCTCCAGCGAGGCCCGCTTGTCGGCGGCCTTCGCGTCGAGCAGCTCGCGCTGCTTGCCGGCCTCGGCGTCCCGCTGCTCACGCCGCTGCCGCGCCTCGGCGTCGAGCTGGGCGATGCGCTGCTCGTTGGCCTTGGTCGCCCGCTCCATCTCCAGGCGGGCGTCGGCGATCAGCTGTTCGTGCTCGGCCGCGGCGCGCGCCCGCAGCCCCTCGTACTCGGTCTCGAGGGACGCGTGGTTCTTCGCGTACTCCTCCTCGAGCTGCTTGCGACGGCGGGCCAGGTCGGCGGTCGTCGCCTCGTGCCGGGCCTTCTGCTCCTTGGCGAAGGCGGCCACCTCGGCCCGCACCCCGGCGGCGTACTCGTCGGCGGCGGTCTTGGTCGACGTCGCGTACTCGTCGGCCTCCTTGCGCACGTTCGCCGCGTACTTGTCGGCGGCCTCGCGGGTCGAGGAGGCGTGCGAGTCGGCCTTCGCGCGCGTCGAGTGGCTGTACTCGTCGGCGTCGGCCCGGGTGGTGCGGTCGTAGTTCTCCGCGTCGCGCTTGAACTCCGCGATCTCCTCCTCGGCCAGCTGCCACATGAGGCGCTGCCGCTCGGACATCGCCTCGTTGCTGGTCGGGTTCGTGGTGATGCGGTTGAGCTGGGCCTTCGCGTCGATCAGCTGCTGTTGGGCGCTGCCGAGGGCCTTGGTCAGCTCGGCGACCTTGGCGACGGCCTCGTCGCGGCTCTTCTGCACGTGACCCAGGTCGAAGGTCAGACGAGTGACTCTCTCGTTGACCTGGCGCTGGTTGTAGCCCCGGAGAACGGTGTCGAACCGGGGGACACGGCTGTTTGCGTCGGAATCGCCAGCAGGCATTGCCCCACTTTAGAGTGGTCGCCTCGCGGAGTGAACATCGGTAGGCCGAAGAATGCCGGAAGCGGCCACTTCACCACGCGATATGGTGAAGTGGCCGCGACCCTCTGGTGATCACCGCGCGGGCTGTGGTACCCCGCGCCGTGCTTCGATCGGGTGATCATCGGATAGTGGCGGCTGCGACTCCACGTCACGCCGGATGCGTCCCGGCCACCAGTTGGCCCGGCCGAGCAGTGCCATCAGCGACGGCAGCACCAGCACCCGGATCACCATCGCGTCGAGGAACACCGCGACCGCCAGCCCGACCCCCAGCTGCTTCATCTCGTTCAGGCTCAGCGTCGCGAAGATCGCGAACACCGACACCATCACCACCGCCGCGCTGGTGACCACCCCGGCCGACCGCGAGATCCCGTACCCCACCGCCTGTTTCGTCGGCATGCCGCGCCGTGCGGCCTCGCGGATCCGGCTCACCACGAACACGTGGTAGTCCATGGACAGTCCGAACAGGACGGCGAACAGGAACAGCGGGATCCACGCGACGACCGCCCCGTTGGACCGGAAGTCGAGGACGCCCTCCGCCCACGTGTGCTGGAAGACGAGCACCAGCGTGCCGAACGCGGCCGCCGCGGACAGCGAGTTCAGCAGCAGCGCGGTCAGCGCGATCGCGATCGAGCGGAACGCCGCCAGCATGATCAGGAACGTCAGCAGCAGCACGAAGCCGATCACCCAGGGCATCCGGTCGGCCAGGTTGCCCGTGTAGTCGACGTCGCTCGCGATCCGCCCGCCCACGGCGTGCTCGCCGCCGGACACCGGGTCCAGGTGCGTCGGCACCAGCCGGTCGCGCAGCCGGTCCAGCGACGCCGACGCCCCGTCCGTGCCGGGTGCCTCGGTGGTCGGCACCTCGAGCACCGTGACCCGCTGGTCGGCCGACACCCGGATGACCGGGTCGGCCACGCTCGCGTACAGCGGGTCGTCGCGGGTGGCGTCGTACAGCGAGACCAGCGCGGTCCGCACCTCGCCGGCCCGCTCCGGCTCGGCCCGCACCGCGACGTGGTGGTTGACGCCCTCGCTCGGGTAGGCCTCGGTCAGCCGGTCGTAGGTGCGCATCACCGGGATGCCGCGCGGCAGGTCGTCGTCGCCGGAGGACTTGAGGTTCAGGTCGAGCGCCGGCCAGGCCAGCGCGCCGAGCGCGGCCACCGTGACCACCAGCGTCACCAGCGGGTAGCGCAGCGCCGGGCGCAGCAGGGCGGTCCACACCCGCGGCGGGCCGGTGCGGTTGGTCAGCCGCCACAGCAGCGGCACCCGGGGGCGGTCGACGAACCGGCCGAGCTTGGCCAGCAGGGCGGGGAGCACGGTCAGCGAGCCGAGCACGGCCACCGCCACCACGATGATCGACCCGGTGGCGAGCGAGGCGAACACCGCGTCGTTGGCGAGGTAGAGCCCGGCCATCGACACGATCACCGCGAACCCCGAGACCACGACCGCGTGCCCGGAGGTGGCCGCGGCGATCTCCACCGCGCGCACGTGCGGATTGCCGTGCTGGCGTTCCTCGCGTTCGCGTTTGAGGTAGAACAGCGAGTAGTCCACGCCGACGGCCATGCCCATCAGCAGGATGACGCTGGAGATCGTGTCCACCGACGGCACGAACTGCGACGCCAGCGCCGAGAGCCCGAACGCCGAGCCGACCGCGGACATGGCCAGCAGCACCGGCACCCCGGCGGCGATGATCGCGCCGAACGCCACCAGCATGATGACCAGCGTGACCGGCAGGCTGATGAACTCGGCCTTGGTCAGGTCGGCGGCGATCTGGTCGTTGACGCCCTTGCTGATCGACGCGCCGCCGACCTGTTCCACCCGCAGGTCCGGGTGGTCCCGCTGCGTGGCCGCGGTCTGCTCGAGCAGCGGGCCGATCCGCTCCTCCGCGCCGTCCCGGTCGCCGGTCAGCGTCACCGGCACCAGCAGCGCCTGCCCGTCCGGCGCCGGCACCGGGTCCCCGACCTCGGCGACCTCCGGCAGGGCCGACATCCGCTCCGCCACGTCGGCCGCCGCCGCGCGTGCCGCCCCCTCGTCCAGCTGTCCCGACCGAGTCGTGACGAGGACGTCCTCCACGGCCGGGTCGGCGAAGTCCCCCGACTCGATGATCGCCGCGGCCCGGCCGGACTCCCCGACGGCCAGGTCCTGGTCGGTCGCCTCGTTCGTCCCCACCCACGAGCCCGCCGCGAAGCAGACCGCGACGAACACCACCCACAGACCGATCGCCCGCCACGGGTGCGTCGCGCTCCACCTGGCGACCCGCACCGTTGTCGGTTGTCTGCTCACTGTGCGTCCTTTCCTTGCCCGCCAACGGGTTCATGCTTCCGGCGGTCGAGGTCGAACACACGGGTGCGCTCCCCCGGACAGGGGGTGGGGCCAGCCCTACCGCGCAGGTGGCAAATGGTGAACCTTGCTCACCTCTTCGGGAGCGACTAACGAGGTTGGGTATGAAGCGAATGGCGAGGGTCGGGGTCGCGTTCCTGCTCGGCGCGGTGGCGGTCGGACCGGCGGTGGCCCCCGCGGTCGCGCAGCCGGTGCCCGCGGCGGGGTACATCGTCGTGCTGTCCGACCACAGTGGAGTCCAGGCGAGGGCGGCCGAGACCGCCGAGCGGTTCGGCGGCACGGTCGAGCACACCTACACCGCAGCGCTGCGCGGGTTCTCGGTGTCGCTGTCCGCCGCCGAGGCCAAGGAGCTGTCCCGCGAGCCGGGGGTCGCCGCGGTCGTGCGGGACACGCCGGTGCGGGCGCTGGGAGAGCAGGTCGACCCGCCGTCGTGGGGGCTGGACCGGATCGACCAGCGCACGCCGCCGCTGGACGGGGTCTACCGGTACCCGAACGACGCGGCGAACGTGCACGCCTACGTGATCGACACCGGCGTCAGCGCGCACCCGGACCTCGCCGGCCGGGTCGCCCCCGGCGTCGACCTCGTGGACGGCGACGCGCCGGACGACGGCAACGGGCACGGCACGTTCGTCGCCGGCATCCTCGGCGGCACGTCCTACGGCGTGGCCAAGGAGATCACGATCGTGCCGGTGCGGGTGCTCGACGACAACGGCGCCGGCTCGATCTCCGACGTGATCGCCGGCATCGACTGGGTGACCGCGAACGCGGTCCGGCCCGCGGTGGCGAACCTGAGCCTCGGCGGCGGCCCCAACGCGGCACTGGACGCCGCGGTGCGGGCCTCGATCGCCTCGGGGGTGCCCTATGCGGTGTCCGCCGGCAGCTCGGCCACCGACGCGTCGAACTTCTCGCCCGCCCGCGTGGCCGAGGCGCTGACGGTCGGCGCCATGGGCTCCGACGACTGCGTGGCCCCGCAGTCCAACCACGGCCCGGTGCTGGACCTGTACGCGCCGGGGCAGGAGATCACCGGCCCGTGGCCCGGCGGCGGCAGCCAGACGATGTCCGGTTCGTCCCTGTCCGCCCCGCACGTGGCCGGCGTCGTCGGCATGTACCTGCACGCCCATCCCACCGCCGACGCCGCCACCGCGTCGGCCGCCGTGGTCGCGGCGGCCACCGAGGGTGTCCTCTGTGGTGTCCCGGACGACACCGCGAACCGCCTGCTCCACGCCGGCGTGGCCTGAGGGAGGCGCCCGTCACGTGGGACGAAGCTCCCGGTGGGCGGGACGGGGCGGTAACGTCCCCGGGGACGTCCCCCTACCCAGGAGGTTCGCCCATGTTCCGCAAGGTCCTCGTCGCCAACCGGGGTGAGATCGCCATCCGGGCGTTCCGCGCCGGCTACGAGCTCGGTGCCGGCACCGTCGCGGTCTTCCCCCACGAGGATCGCAACTCCCTGCACCGGATGAAGGCCGACGAGGCCTACGAGATCGGCGAGCCGGGCCACCCGGTCCGCGCCTACCTCTCGGTCGAGGCGATCATCGACGCCGCCCGCCGGGCCGGCGCGGACGCGATCTACCCGGGCTACGGGTTCCTCTCGGAGAACCCGGAGCTGGCCCGGGCCTGCGAACAGGCCGGCATCACGTTCGTCGGCCCCTCCACCGAGATCCTGGAGCTCACCGGCAACAAGGCCCGCGCTGTGGCCGCCGCGCGGGAGGCCGGGCTGCCGGTACTGCGCTCGTCGGCGCCCGCGGCCGACCTCGACGAGCTGCTCGCCGCGGGCGACGAGCTCGGGTTCCCGCTGTTCGTGAAGGCGGTCGCCGGCGGCGGCGGGCGCGGCATGCGGCGGGTCATGGAAGCCGGGGCGCTGCGCGAGTCGCTGGAGGCGGCGATGCGCGAGGCCGAGTCGGCGTTCGGCGACCCGACGGTGTTCCTGGAGCAGGCCGTGGTCTCGCCGCGGCACATCGAGGTGCAGATCCTCTCCGACGGCACGGGCGAGCCGGGCGGCGTGATCCACCTGTTCGAGCGGGACTGCTCGGTGCAGCGCCGGCACCAGAAGGTCATCGAGATCGCGCCCGCCCCGAACCTCGACCCGGAGCTGCGGCAGCGCATCTGCGACGACGCGGTGAAGTTCGCCCGGCACATCGGCTACCGCAACGCCGGCACCGTCGAGTTCCTGCTCGACGCGAACGGCCAGCACGTCTTCATCGAGATGAACCCGCGCATCCAGGTCGAGCACACGGTCACCGAGGAGGTCACCGACGTCGACCTGGTGCAGTCGCAGCTGCGCATCGCCACCGGCGAGACGCTGGCCGACCTGGGCCTGCGGCAGGAGGACGTCCGGCTGCGCGGCGCCGCGCTGCAGTGCCGCATCACCACCGAGGACCCGGCCAACGGGTTCCGCCCGGACACCGGCATCATCAGCCACTACCGCTCACCGGGCGGCGCCGGGATCCGGCTCGACGGCGGCACGTCCTCCTCCGGCACCGAGATCAGCGCCCACTTCGACTCGATGCTGGTGAAGCTGTCCTGCCGGGCCCGCGACTTCCCGGCGGCGGTGTCCCGTGCCCGGCGCGCGGTGGCCGAGTTCCGCATCCGCGGTGTCTCCACCAACATCCCGTTCCTGCAGGCGGTGCTCGACGACGCCGACTTCATCGCCGGCAACGTCACCACCTCGTTCATCGAGGACCGGCCGCACCTGCTGACCGCGCGGCAGTCCGCCGACCGCGGCACCCGGCTGCTCACCTACCTCGCCGACGTCACGGTGAACAAGCCGCACGGCGAGCGCCCCAGCGTGATCGACCCGGTCGCCAAGCTGCCCACGGCCGGACCCGGCACCCCGCCGGCCGGGTCGAAGCAGCGGCTCGACGAGCTGGGCCCGGAGGGGTTCGCGCGCTGGCTGCGGGAGTCCCCGGCGGTCGGCGTCACCGACACCACCTTCCGCGACGCCCACCAGTCGCTGCTCGCCACCCGGGTGCGCACCCGGGACCTGGTGAACGTCGCGCCGTACGTGGCCGCGATGACCCCCGAACTGCTGTCGGTGGAGTGCTGGGGCGGCGCGACCTACGACGTGGCGCTGCGGTTCCTGGCCGAGGACCCGTGGGAGCGGCTGGCGGCGCTGCGGTCCACGCTGCCGAACATCTGCCTGCAGATGCTGCTGCGCGGGCGCAACACCGTGGGCTACACGCCGTACCCGACCGAGGTGACCAACGCGTTCGTGCAGGAGGCCGCGGCCACCGGGATCGACGTCTTCCGGATCTTCGACGCGCTCAACGACGTCGAGCAGATGCGGCCGGCGATCGACGCGGTGCTGGAGACCGGGACCGCGGTCGCCGAGGTCGCCCTCTGCTACACCGCCGACCTGTCCGACCCGTCGGAGAGCCTGTACACCCTGGACTACTACCTCAAGCTGGCCGAGCAGATCGTCGGCGCGGGCGCGCAGGTGCTGTGCGTCAAGGACATGGCCGGACTGCTCCGCCCGCCGGCCGCGCACCGGCTGATCACCGCGCTGCGTAAGGAGTTCGAGCTCCCGGTCCACCTGCACACGCACGACACCGCGGGCGGCCAGCTGGCGACGTACCTGGCCGCGATCCAGGCCGGCGTGGACGCCGTCGACGGCGCGAGCGCGTCGATGGCCGGCACCACGTCGCAGCCGTCGCTGTCGGCGATCGTGGCCGCGACCGACCACGGCCCGCGCGAGACCGGCCTGGACCTGCGGGCGGTGTGCGACCTGGATCCACGCCTACCACCGTCCCGACGAGGGCTCCGACCTCGACGCCGTCTTCCCGCTGTGGACGCTTAAGGGCCTCGCATCGGCGGGTGAGATCGGGGGCCTCAACCACCGCCACTTCTCCTTTATGGGCGCCATCCACGACACCCTCCCGCTGGCCGAGGGAACGGCCCCCCAGGTCGCGGGCAAGCTGGCGCGAGACGGCGTCGATGCCGTCCTGCTGACGCCCTCCTGACCGCTCTGCCACCGGGCCGTGGGCCTGGTCTGCGAGGCCATAGAGGGCAGGGGGATCCCGACGGTGACGCTGGCGATGGAGCGGGGCGTGGCCGCGCCCCGCGTCGCGTTCGTTCCGTT
>DATABL010000296.1:0-14626 GCA_036259595.1 Actinophytocola sp. | reverse complement strand
GGCCTGGCAGTCGTTCCTCGACTGGGCCAGGACCCAGCACACCGCGCTGTCCGACCGGGCCGCCGAGCTGGAGCGCGCCGAGAACGAGCTGCGCACCCAGGGCGGCGCGGCCCGCGCGGCGCTCACCGAGCTGCTGGACCGGCACGGCGTCGCGCTCGCCCGGGACGCCAAGCCGGACGTCGTGCTCGCCTCGCACCACGCCGGTGCCGAGCGCGACCTCGCCGAGCTGCAGGCCCGGCGCGCGCAGTCGGCGTCGCTGGCCGAGGAGGTCGACCGGTGCCGCGAGGAGGAGCAGGTCGCCAAGTACCTGGGCAACCTGCTCAAGTCCAACGGGTTCGAGGCGTGGCTGTGCGCGGAGGCCCTCGACTCGCTGGTCACCGAGGCGTCGGAGATCCTGATGCAGCTCTCCGGTGGCCAGTACGAGCTGGTGCGCGCCGCCCGCAACGAGCTGGTGGTGCTCGACCACAACGACGCCGGCACCCAACGCCCGGTGAACACCCTGTCCGGCGGCGAGACGTTCCAGGCCTCGCTGGCGCTCGCGCTGGCCCTGTCCCACCAGGTGGTCGACCTGTCCGGCGGCCGGCGCGACCTGAACTCGATGTTCCTGGACGAGGGCTTCGGCACCCTGGACGAGGCCACCCTGGACACCGTGGCCGCCACCCTGGAGCGCCTGGCCCAGGAGACCGACCGGATGGTGGGCATCGTCACCCACGTCCCCGCCCTGGCCGAACGTGTCCCCGTCCAGTTCGCGGTCACCCGCGACGGCGCGTCGTCCCGGCTGCGCCGGGTCGAGGTGTGATGGTGAGGGAATGACTGGCCTGCTGTCGCCACCGACGTCGGATCGGATTGCGCCCTTCCCAACCGCACCTCAGGGGAACGTGACGCAACCCAGCCACAAGTACGTGACCAAACAGGACCTGTCCTTGCCCAACGCGACCAACACCCAAAAATCCGGGGAGGCGGAACAGCCATGACTGGCCTGCTGTCGCCGCCGACGTACACGGTCGACCCGTGGGACCCCGGCTACGGGGTGGCCCGGGGCGACGAGCTCGACGGGCGGGAGTCGTCGGCGACGCTGGCGCTCGACCTGGAGCTGCCGGCGTCGCGGTGGCGTCCGGTGACCCCCGAGGGCGGCCCGCTGCCGGGCTCGGTGCTGTTCCTGGACGGCGTGCGCCGCATCGACGCGCGGGTGTGGGTGCACGGCGACGAGCCCGAACCGCAGCCCGGCGTGGTCGCCTCCCTGGCCGCCGGGCTGGTGTGCTGTGACGGCACCGCGCGGATCCTCGACGTGGCCGTCGACCGCGGCCTGTACGCCGAGACCGGCGAGGACATCAAGACCCGGCACGCGACCTACGCCTTCCGGCACACCCCGGGCGGCCTGGACAAGCTGACGCTCGGCGTCCAGTCCCGCCTGGCCGCGCTGGAGGTGGAGCTGGCGGCCGCGTGGCGCCACGACTCGAACGTCGAGGACGACCTGCTGGTGGTCGACGGCCCCCTGCGCGGCCGCACCCACCTGGCCAGGACCGTCGGCTACGTCAAGACCCACCAGAAGTCCTACCTGCAGGCGGAGCAGGCCGCGGTCGTGGCGGCGCTGGAGCCGGGGCAGCGTAGCCCGGTGTTCGGCATGGGCACCTCGTGGGAGCGCACGTCCTGGTACCTGCGCCTGCCCGGCGCGACCCGGGCGCCCTGGTCGGCGATCGTGCGGCTGGAGTGCTCGGCCGACCTGCCGACCGAGGACGCGCGCGCGTTGGCGGACGTGACCGCGCGGGTGCTGCCGTCACTGGCCAGCTCCCCGCACAAGGACCCGCGGGCGCCGCAGAACCTCGTCCCGATCGGCGGCCTGGAACGCCGGCTCCGCCACCGCCTCGGCGACGCGGCCCTGCTGTACCGCTCCCTGCGCGGCGCGCTCGCCTGACGCGAGGGTTGGACGCGGGTGGCGCGGGTAGTCACCTGATCCGACGACATGGGAGGTGTGTGGCCGTGCTGCGGATCACCCCGGAGGCGGGGCTGGCCATCACGCGCCTGGCCGAGCACGAGGGCGGCGGCGGGCTGCGTCTGGAGGCGATCGACGGCGGCGGCATCACGACGTCACCGGCCGCGACGCCGGACGAGACCGACCTCGTGGTCACCGAGGAGACGACCGGCGCCCGGGTCGTGCTGGACTCGCTGGCCGCGGAGATCTTCGCGGACCGGACCCTCGACGTCGACGACACCGTGGAGGGCGACGCCCGCTTCCGGCTCACCGGGCAGGACGTGACGAGCCGGTAGGGCCGGGGGTCGTGGTCTGGTAGATCGCGTTCAGCCAGACCGTGTGCAGCACGTCCACCACGTCGCGCTCGTCGACGGTCGGCACGTCGTGGGCGAACGACGAGTACAGCACCCGCTCGTTCATCGAGTTCAGTGCGATCGCCAGGTCCCGCGCGGGCAGCCCGGCCGGCGCGGTGCCCCGCTCCCGTTCGCCCTCGATGGCGGCGGTGACCGCCTGGGTCCACGACTCCATCACCCGTGACCACAGTGCCAGCACCTCGGCGTTGGTCAGCCGCACCTCCGCGCAGGCCAGCGTCACCGCGGCGTGCGCGCCGAAGGTCCGGTGGAAGGTGGCGATGCACTCCCGCCAGTACCGCGACGGGTCGGCGGCCAGCGTGTCCGGCACGGCCGCCAGCGCCGCGTCGGCCTCCCGCACCACGCGGTCCAGCAGCGCGAGCAGCACGGCGTCCTTGGACGGGAAGTAGAAGTAGAACGTCGGCCGGGAGATGCCGGCACCGCGGGCCAGGTCGTCGATCGAGATCGCACTCAGCGCGCGCTCGCCGAGCAGGCGTTCGGCGGTGGCCAGGATCGCGCCCTCCCGGTCGTCGCCGGACGGGCGGGCCGGGCGGCGGCCGCGCGTGGACCGGGCGGGAGCGGAGGCCATGCGGTCACGGTACACCCCGGTCGACACTGTGTTGACCGAGTCGACACCGTGTCGATACCGTGGCCGGGAAGGCCGGCTCGTGAACGGGGAGTGAGATGGAGCACGTCGATGTGCTGATCGTGGGCGCCGGCCTGTCCGGCATCGGCGCCGCCTGCCACCTGCGCCGCGAGTCGCCCGACCGGAGCGTGGCGGTCCTGGAGGCCAGGGACGCGATCGGCGGCACCTGGGACCTGTTCCGATACCCGGGCGTGCGGTCGGACTCGGACATGTTCACCCTCGGCTACTCGTTCCGGCCGTGGACGAAGACGAAGTCGATGGCCGACGGCCCGTCGATCCGCGAGTACGTGCGCGAGACCGCCCGCGAGTACGGCGTCGACGAGCGGATCCGCTTCCGGCACAAGGTCGTCGGCGCCGAGTGGTCCACCGCGGACCGCCGGTGGACCGTCCACGCGCGACACGACGACACCGACGTGACCCTCACCTGCTCGTTCCTGTTCGTCTGCTCCGGCTACTACCGCTACGACCAGGGCTACACGCCGGACCTGCCCGGCGTGGCGAACTTCGCCGGCCCGGTCGTGCACCCGCAGCACTGGCCCGAGGACCTCGACTACGCCGGCAAACGGGTCGTGGTGATCGGCAGCGGCGCGACCGCGGTGACGCTGGTGCCGTCGATGGCCGAGACCGCCGCGCACGTCACGATGTTGCAGCGCTCGCCGAGCTACGTGCTGGCGCTGCCCGCCGTCGACCCACTCGCGAACCTGCTGCGCGGCAAGCTGCCGACCAGGCTGCTCTACCCGCTCGTGCGGTGGAAGAACGTGCTCTCCGCCCAGGCCGCGTTCCAGCTGAGCCGGCGCGCGCCGAGAGTGATGAAGTCGTTGCTGCGCAAGGGCGCGCGGAAGCTCCTGCCCGCCGGCTACGACGTCGACACCCACTTCGCGCCGAGCTACGACCCGTGGGACCAGCGCATGTGTTTCGTGCCGGACGGCGACCTGTTCGCCGCGCTGCGCACCGGCCGGGCGTCGATCGTCACCGACCGGATCGCCGGGTTCACCGCCGGCGGCATCACCCTCGAGTCCGGCGACGAACTGCCCGCCGACATCGTGGTGACCGCGACCGGACTGAACCTGCTGCCCGTCGGCGGCATGTCCCTCACCGTCGACGGCGAACCGGTCGACCTCGGGGAGACGTTGGCGTACAAGGGAATGATGCTGTCCGGAGTGCCGAACTTCGCGCTCACCATCGGCTACACCAACGCCTCGTGGACGCTCAAGGCCGACCTGGTCGCGCGTTACGTCTGCCGCCTGCTCAACCACATGCGCGACCGCGGCCTGCACATCGCGACCCCCGCGCCGCCGTCGGGGACGGCCGCGACCGTGCCGCTGGTCGACCTGAAGTCCGGGTACGTGCTGCGCAGCATCGAGGCGCTGCCCAAGCAGGGCGCGGCGGCGCCGTGGCGGCTGTACCAGAACTACCCGCGCGACGTGCTGCTGATGCGCCACGGCCCGGTCGACGACGACATGGCGTTCGACCGCGTGCCCGCCGCCGTCGCGAGCAGAGCATGAGCGTCGTGCGGGTCGGCGGGCGGCGGGCCCGCTACCGGGTGACCGGCTCCGGGGAGCCCGTGCTGCTACTGCACGGCATCGGCCGCAGCCTCGACGACTGGGCCGAGCAGCACGACCTGCTCGACGGCTTCCGGGTCTACAGCGTGGACCTGGCCGGTTTCGGCGAGTCCGACCCGCTGCCCGGCCGAGCGGCCCTGCCACCCCTGGCCGAGTTCGTCCGCGAGTTCCTCGACGCGGTGGGGGAGACCCGCCCGGTGCACGTGGTCGGCAACTCCCTCGGCGGCGCGGTCGCGATGTTGCTCGCGCTGCGTTACCCCACGCGCGTGCGCACCATGGTCCTGGCGAACAGCGCCGGCTTCGGCCGCGAGGTGACGGTGGCGTTGCGGATCCTCGCCCTGCGCCCGCTCGGGCGCCTGCTGCTGCGCCCCTCCCGCACCGGCTCCCGCCGCACCGAGCGCGCCATCTTCCGCGACGCCCGGTTCGTCACCGAGGAGCGGGTGGACCGCGCGTTCCGACTGGCCAGTCGCCCCCACGGCGCACGCGTGATGGTGGACCTGTGCCGCTCCCTGGGCACCGTCCGCGGCGTCCGCCAACCCTGGCGCGACGCCGTACTGACCGCGACCGCCGCCGCGGCCGTCCCGACCCTGGTGGTCTGGGGTTCCCACGACCTGATCCTGCCGGCCGCCCACCTGGAGGCGGCCCGGACGCTGCTGCCGCACGCGCGCACGCACCTGTTCGAGAACACCGGCCACATGCCCCAGATCGAACGCGCCGAGGAGTTCGCCGACCTGATCCGAGAGTTCTGGGCCCAGTCCGTGCCGAACAGCCCGGACAGCACCGTCGGCCCCGTACGACGAGAACCGCGATCCGTCATCGACTGACCTGTGTGGTGGGACGGGTGCGCATCCGGCTTGGGAGGGCGAGTCGTTGTGTGAACGGAGTTTCATTCGCCGGCTCCGTTGCGCCGAGTCTGTTCGTATGCTTCCGGGCAGGCACATGCCGGACAGGTACGACACCGTTCCCGGGTTCGGCGCGCGATCGCCCTGACGATCGGTGTACTCGCGATCTTCGCCGCGATCACGAGCCTGTCCGCGGATCCTCTGGATACCGGCAACAAGCTTGCGGGCATCGCGCGGATCAAGAACAGTCTGGCGAGGTCTCGACGTTTCAGAGGGTGAACGGAGCTGTGAGGTCGTCGAACATCGGGAAGTGGCGGACGTTGAGGGTGGCGAGTTGAAGACCGCGGACATCGGTCGTGCCGGCTATGAGGTAGTCGGCGATGCCGATTCCGGTGTGGCTGCGGCGGTACTTCCGCATGAACTCGCCGGCTCTGCCGGCCGCCGGCCCGGTGACCGGTTCGACGCGGAACGAACCGAGCAACTGCCAGACCTCGCGCCGTTCGGCCGAGCGCATTTCGCTGGTGATCTCGGTGACGGACACGGCACTGACGGCGAGCGGGCCGCTACCCCGTGCCGTTCGCAGCCAGTCCCTGGCCGCTTCGACGCCACGCAGGTGGGCGACGAGGATGTCGGAGTCAACCAGGTACACGGCTATGAGCCGATCGCCCACATGTCGGCGAGGTGTGCCTCCCGATCGCCGGCGCGTCGCTCCGACCACTCGGTATCGGCGAGCACCCCGAAGGATTCGTCGATGGCGGCGAGCCCTACGGCGACATCGTCCACCTCGCCGCGCAGCGAGCGGTCGAGCAGCCTGCGGATCATCTCGGCCCGGGAGACCCCCTCGACGCGGGCAAGACGATCGAGCAGTTCGGCCTGCGTCTCGTCCAGGTAGATGTTCGTCCGCTTCATACACCACAACATACACCACAGGTGTTGGTCGGATGGTCGAACAGGTTGGAGCGTGCCGCCGCCGGCCGTGCCTCGGCTCGAACGCGTCGAGGAGTTCGCCGACCTGATCCGGGTGGAGCTTGGCGGCCACGTCGTCGATGCCGTACTGCGCCAGCTGGGCGGACGTCGGTCACCGGTTCCGTCGTTTCTCCGTACCGCAGGGGTAGCGCCGGGGAGTGAAGCAGCCGACGGTCTGCTCACGGGTGGCCCGGCCCGCTGTTCCGTTCCGGGTCTGGCCGGTACCGTGCCCGCATGTCCCGACCCGGCCCCTACCAGGGCGATCCAGGGCGGCAGCCCTACGGCCGGCCGCCCCAGCAGCCGTACCCACCGCAACAGCGGTACCAGCAGGACCCCTACCGTCAGCCGCCGCCGCGCAGACCGGCGCCGCCGCCGGAGCGACCGTCCTACGACGACGGCGGGCGCGGGTTCCGGCTCCCCGGTCTCGGCCTGATCCTCACCCTGCTCGGCCTCGTCGTGCAGGTGTTGAGCCTGCTCGTGCTGCCCTGGCTGTCCTCGGCGGCGGCGCGCGGCGAGTCGCTGTCCCTGCCCCGGCTGTGGGACCTGCTCACCGACCTCGGCGCCAGCGGCTTCGGCGGCTGGTACGTCGTGCTGTTCACCTACCCGCTCGCCGCCCTGGGCATCCTGCTCGCGCTGGTGTCGGTGCTCGAGTCGGTGGCCATGAAGTTCGTCTGGGCGGGCCTCGCGCTCGTCGGCGTCGGATACCTCGTGCTGCGCTACGGCCTGCTCCAGCTGGTCGGCGGCGACGGGGTCGACCTGTCCAGCCAGGAGCTGACCGCGCTGGTCGTCGCGGTCGGTGTGCTCGTGCTGGTGATCTTCATGCTGCGCACGGCCATGGTCGTGTTCCGGCGGATCGCCGGGGTCGTGCTCATCGGGCTGGCCGCCGTGCACGTCTACGCCGTGCGGGACTTCGCGGACGCGGACGCGTTGACCATCGGCGCGTACGGGCCCGCGCTGGGCTACCTGCTCACGGGCGTGGCCGCGCTGATCGGGCCCCGCCGGCTCACGCCGGGCTGAGCACGTCGGCCAGTTCGGTGAAGCTGGACACCGTCAGGTCGGCGTCGGCTTTCCGGTCGGCCTCCTGGTGCGGCCCCTTCTCGCCGGGCCGCACCAGGAACGCGGTGCGCATGCCGGCCTCCCGCGCGCCGTCGATGTCCCAGGTGTGCGCGGCGACCATCAGCACCTCGCGCGGGTGCACGTCGAGCAACTCGGCCGCCTTCCGGTAGACGGCGGCGTCCGGCTTGTACGCGCGGGCCAGCTCGGCGGACAGGACGCAGTCGAACGGCAGGCCCGCGGCCTTGACCAGGTTCGTGAGCAGCGCGAACCCGCCGTTGGACAGCGCGGCCAGCGTGTAGTGCAGGCTCAGCCGCGCCAGGCCGCTGACCGAGTCGGGCCAGGCCGGCAGGCGGTGCCACGCCCGCACCAGCCGCTCCCGGTCCGCCACCCCGACGTCCACACCGTGCCGCGCCACCAGCTCGTCCAGCGACTCCCGGTGCAGCGTGTCGAGGTGGGTCCACTCCCGCTCACCGTCCCGGACCCGCGCCATCGACGGCTGGTACATCGCCCGCCACTCGCTCGCGAACGCGCCGGGGTCCTCGACCCGGAGGATCTCCCGCACCTGCCGGGTGACGCCGGTGTACCAGTCCACAGTGGTCCCGAAGATGTCACAGGCGATCACCTGGATGCCGTCCACGCCCCATATGCTAAAGGCGGGGATCGACTCCCGCCGACTCCAGCGCGAGCACCGCGAACACCGCCTCGTGCACCCGCCACAGCGGCTCCCCGTCGACGAACCGGGCCAGCGCCTCCAGCCCGAGCGCGTACTCGCGCAGCGCCATCGACCGCTTCCGCCCCAACGACCGCTGCCGCAACCGGTCCAGGTGCTCGGTGTAGTCCGGGCCGTAGATGATCCGCAGGTACTCCCGCCCCCGGCACTTCACCCCCGGCTGCACCAGCCCCCGCCGCCCGCGCGCCAGGCCCGCGAACGGCTTGACCACCATGCCCTCCCCGCCGGCCGCGGTCAGCTCCGACCACCACTCGACGCCTTCGGTCACCGAGGACGCCAGGTCGAGCGTGACCCGCCGCGTCGCCCGGAACAGCTCCGGATCCGCCTCGACCAGGCCGTCCAGCACCGCGAAGTGCCAGTCCCGGTCCCGGTCGGCGTACACCCCGCCCGCACCGGCCAGCACCGCGAACGGCGCCAGCGCGACCCCGCGCAGCCCGTCGGTGTCCCAGCAGTACCGGCCGTACGCCGCCGTGAACGCCGCCGCGTTGTCCAGCCGCGTCTCCTGCCGGGCCGCCAGCTCGGCGACCGCCTCGGCCCCGAGCCGCGCGCCGGTCCGGGACAGCACCGACAGCACCTCCGGCAGCACCGTCCGCGCCGCCGCCCCCACCGGCGCGTACTGCCGCCGCAGCAGCTCGCCGGCCTTCGCCGACCACGGCAGCAGCTCCAGGTCCAGCACCACCCAGTCGGTCTCCAGCGCCGCCCACAGCCCCGACGCCGCCGCCCGCACCCTGGCCAGCAGCTCCTCGGTCGCCTCGGGCGGGAAGAACGCGCGCCCGGTGCGCGTGTAGACCGCGCCGGTCGACCCGTCGGTCACCCCGAACCGCTCGGCCGCCACGTCCGCCGACCGGCACACCACGGCCACCGCGCGCGAGCCCATGTGCTTCTCCTCGCACACCACCCGCTCGACACCGTCCGACCGGTACGCCTCGAACGCCGTCGACGGGTGCTCCAGCAGACCGTCCACAGTGGACGTCGGCGCGGGCGCCATCGTCGGCGGCAGGTACAGCAGCCACCGTGGGTCGATCGCGAACCGGCTCATCACCTCCAGCGCGCCGGCGGCGTTCTCCGCCAGCACCTTCACCCGCCCGAGCAGCCTGGTCGCCACGTGCCGGGTGCCCGTCACGTCGTCGAGCCGCAGCAGGTCCGGCGGCCGGGACGGCGGCGCGAGCGGCCGCACCGGCTCGTAGTACTCCCGCTCCGCCGGCACGGACACGATCTCCCGCGACGGCCACCGCAGCGCGGTCAGCGAGCCGCCGAACACACAGCCGGTGTCCAGGCAGATCGTGTTGTTCACCCACTCGGGCGTCGTCGTCGGGGTGTGCCCGTAGACGACGGCCGCCGAACCGCGGTAGTCGTTGGCCCACGGCAGGCGCACCGGCAGCCCGTACTCGTCGGTCTCCCCGGTGGTCTCGCCGTACAGGCAGTACGCCCGCACCCGCCCCGACGAGCGCCCCTGGTACTCCTCCTTGAGCCCCGCGTGCGCCACCACGAGCTTGCCGCCGTCCAGCCGGTAGTGGCTGACCAGCCCGTACATGAAGTCCCGCGCCGCCGCCCGGAACTCCGCCGGCTCGGCCGCGAGCTGCGCCAGCGACTCCGCGCGCCCGTGCGAGATCCGGACGTTCCGCCCGTCCAGCGCCCGGACCAGCTTCTCCTCGTGGTTGCCGGCCACGCACAGCGCCGTCCCGGCCGCCACCATGCCCATCACCAGCCGCAGCACGCCCGGCGTGTCCGGCCCGCGGTCGACCAGGTCGCCGACGAACACCGCGGTGCGGCCCTCCGGGTGGTGCGCGCCGTCCGGGCCGACCACGTAGCCGAGCCGGGTCAGCAGCGCCCGCAGCTCCTCCAGGCACCCGTGCACGTCGCCGATCACGTCGAACGGCCCGGTCAGCTCCCGCTTGTCGTTGTACGCCTTCTCCCACTCGATCCGCGCCGCCGCCACCTCGTCCACACCGGACAGCACGTGTACCTTGCGGAACCCCTCGCGGCGCAGCCCGCGCACCGACCGCCGCAACGCCTCCTGCTGGCGGCGCAGCACGTGGTCGGGCAGGTTCCGGTGGTTGCGCGCCCGGGGCACCTCCGGCGGCAGGTCGAACACGATCGCCACCGGCAACACGTCCTGGTCCCGCGCCGCCGCCACCACCTGCGCCCGGTCCTCCCGCTGCAGGTGCGTCGCGTCCACGACGGTCAGCCGCCCGGCGCGCAAACGCTTGGCGGCCACGTAGTACAGGGCGTCGAACGCGTCCCGCGTCGCGCCCTGGTCGTTCTCGTCGTCGGACACCAGCGCGCGGAAGGTGTCCGAGGAGAGCACCTGCGTCGGCGCGAAGTGCCGGGCGGCGAACGTCGACTTGCCCGCCCCGGACACGCCGACCAGCGCGACCAGGCTCACCTCCGGAACGGCCAGCGTCGCCATCAGGACCCCCTCGTGAACACCGCGAGCTGGGTCGGCGAGCCCACCTCGGCGTCGACCGGCCCGACCGGCACCCGCCGCACCGCGTACCCGTGCGCGGCCGCGACCTCCTCCGCCCAGGCCGCGAACTCGGCCCGCGTCCACTCGAAACGGTGGTCGGGATGGCGCGTCTGCCCGGCGGGCAGCGTTTCCCAGCGCACGTTGTACTCCGCGTTCGGCGTCGTCACCAGCACCGTCGCCGGTCGCGCCGCCCCGAACACCGCCGCCGCGAGCGCGGGCAGCCGGGGCGGGTCGACGTGTTCGACCACTTCGGACAGCACCACCGCGTCGAAGCCGGCGATCCGGTCGTCGGCGTAGGTCACCGAGCCGTGCAGCAGCCGCACCCGCTCGGACTCCGGCAGCCTCGTGGCCGCCCGCCGCAACGCGCCGGCCGACACGTCCACGCCGACGACCTCGGTGAACGCCGGCTCCGCCAGCAGCGCGCGCAACAGATTCCCCTCGCCGCAGCCCAGGTCCACCACCCGCGCCGCGCCGGCCGCCCGCAGCTCGGCCAGGATCGCGGCGCGGCGCCGCTCGGCCAGCGACGGCACCCGCTCGTCGCCCGCGTCGTGCCCCACGCGCTCGCCGGCCGGCTCCTCCGGCTCCGGCTGGTCGTCCAGCTCGGCCAGCCGGGCCATCGCCTCCGCGGCGTATCCGCGCTGGTGGGCGAGGTAGCGGGTGGTGATCAGCTGCCGCTCCGGGTGCCCGGCGAGCCAGTCGCCGCCCGCGCGGACCAGCTTGTCGATCTCGTCGCCGGAGACCCAGTAGTGCTTGGCGTCGTCGAGCACCGGCAGCAGCACGTACAGCTGCGCGAGCGCGTCGGCCAGCCGCAGCGTGCCGGCGAGCCGCAGGTCGACGTACCGGCTGTCGCCCCAGGCCGGGAACGCCGGGTCCAGCGGGATCGGGGTCGCCTGGACGGCCCAGCCGAGCGGCTCGAACAGCCGCGCCGCGAACTCCGGCCCGCCCCGGCACGGCAGCACCGGGACGTGCACCTCGAGCGGGATCGCGGTCGCGGCGAGCTCCGGCCGGGCGTCGCAGCGCCCCTTCATCGCCGTGCCGAACACCCTGCCGAGGGTGACGGCGAGCATCGACGAGGCGGCGTAGGGTCGGTCGTTGACGAACTGGCCGAGCGAGAACCCCTCGCCGGCCGGGGCCCGGGCGGAACGCACCAGCTCGACCGGGTCCACCTCCAGCAGCAGCGCGGCCGTGCAGCGCTCGTCGCCGACCTCCGGGTACATGACGTGCGCCACCCCGGCGGCCACCTCGAACCGCTGCACCCGGCCGGGGTGCTTGTGCAGGAGAAAGCCCAGGTCACCGGCGGGTCGGTGGGTGGTGGAGACGGTCAGCAACACGGTGATCAGTATGCCGGCCAGGGCAAATGCATTGGG
Organism: Actinophytocola sp.; assembly: GCA_036259595.1. Classification (GTDB taxonomy): domain Bacteria; phylum Actinomycetota; class Actinomycetes; order Mycobacteriales; family Pseudonocardiaceae; genus Actinophytocola. The sequence goes on along the minus strand of DATABL010000296.1, from coordinate 2,668 downwards.
TTGTCGGAGGGTGCGGATACCCTCTGGGCGGCGGCGCGGCGATGACACAGGAGTAAAGGTGACTGCGGAGACCTTGTACGGGGCCGACGATCTGACGCATCTCGAGGGGCTCGACGCGGTCCGGAAGCGACCCGGCATGTACATCGGGTCCACCGACAGCCGCGGCATCAACCACCTGTTCAACGAGATCGTCGACAACGCCACCGACGAGGGCGTCGGCGGTCACGCCAGCCGCATCGTGGTCACCCTGCACGCCGACGGCAGCGTCCAGGTCGACGACGACGGGCGGGGCATCCCGACGGGGGTGCACGCCAAGTCCAAGCTCTCCGGGGTCGAGCTGGTGCTCACCCGGCTGCACGCGGGCGGCAAGTTCGGCGGCTCCGGCTACAAGACCTCCGGCGGCCTGCACGGCGTTGGCGCGTCGGCGGTCAACGCCCTGTCGCACCGCTTCGACGTCACGGTCAAGAACGACGGCAAGGTGCACGTGATGTCGTTCGCCAGGGGCGTGCCCGGCGTGTTCGACGCGCCCGGCCCGAAGGCCAAGTTCCGCAAGCAGTCCGGCCTCCAGGTCGAGCGGAAGATGAAGCGCGGCGAGTCGACCGGCACGTCGATCCGGTACTGGTACGACGCCCGGTACTTCGAGAACGGCGCCGCCCTGGACGTCGAGGCGGTCCGGGCGAAGATGCGCAACACCGCGTTCCTGGTGTCCGGCGTGTCGTACGTGCTGCGCAACGCCACCGAGGGCGCGATCGAGGAGGAGGTGTTCTCCTACCCCAACGGCCTGGCCGACATGGTCGACTTCTTGGCGCCCTCGGCCGAGAAGGCCGTCTCCGGCACCCTGATGATCACCGGCGAGGGCGTCTACCGCGAGAACGCCGCCGACGAGAACGGCGTCATGCAGTCCAAAGTGGAACGCCGGGCCGAGGTCGAGGTGGCGCTGCGCTGGGGCACCGGCTACGAGCGCACGGTGGAGTGCTTCACCAACACGATCCACAACATGCACGGCGGCACGCACCGCCGTGGCTTCGACCGCGCGGTGCTGCGGTCGGTGCAGGACGCGATCGGGCGGACCAGGGGCCTGCTCAAGCCCAAGGAGACCCCGCCGACGCTGGAGGACGTGCAGGAGGGCATGACCGCGGTCGTGCACGTGCGCATCCCCGAGCCGCAGTTCACGTCCCAGACCAAGGACGAACTGTCCACCGCCGGCATCACGAAGGTGCTGCAGAACATCGTCGAGCAACAGGTCAAGGCCTGGACCGAGGCTCGCAAGACCAAGACCGAGGCCAAAACCGTCCTGCAGAAGGTGGTCGACGCCTCCCGCGTCCGGCTGGCCCAGAAACAACAGAAGGACGCCGCCAGACGCAAGACCGCACTCGAGGGCGCCGCGATGCCCCCGAAACTCGTCGACTGCCGGGCCACGGGCATTTCGCGAAGCGAGCTGTTCCTCGTGGAAGGCGACAGCGCCCTCGGCTCGGCGCGGCACGCCCGAGTGTCGGAGTATCAGGCGCTGCTTCCCTTGCGTGGCAAGATATTGAACGTGCAGAAGGCCAGTCTCGCCGACACGCTGCGCAACGCCGAGATCGCCTCGATCGTGCAGGTGCTCGGGGCCGGGAGCGGGCGCACGTTCGACCTGTCGACCATGCGGTACGGCCGGGTGATCCTGATGGCCGACGCCGATGTGGACGGTTCGCACATCCGCACCCTGCTGATCACGCTGTTCGCCCGGTACATGCGGCCGGTGATCGAGGACGGGCGGCTGTACGCGGCCATGCCGCCGCTGCACAAGATCACCACCAAGGGTCGCAACCCCGAGACCATCTTCACCTTCACGCAGCGCGAGATGGAGACCAAGGTCGCCGAGCTGGAGCGGAAGGGCAAGCAGATCGCCACCCCGGTGCCGCGGTTCAAGGGTCTCGGCGAGATGGACTCCGACGAGCTGTGGGACACCACGATGAACCCGGCCACCCGCTCGGTGCGCCGCATCACGCTCGACGACGCCGACGCCGCCGAGGCGGCGCTGGAGCTGCTGATGGGGGAGAAGGTCGAACCGAGGCGGGCGTGGCTGGTCGAGTCATCCGTCCGCGTGGACCAGGCCGCGATCGACATCTGAGGGACAGGAACGACATGGCACGCCGCAAGGCCCGCACGACCCGGGTCGACCCCACCGCGTTCGACCAGCCGGGCGCGACCGTCTTCGACAACCCGCTGAAGACCGAGATCGAGGACTCCTACCTGGAGTACGCCTACTCGGTCATCCACTCCCGCGCCCTCCCCGACGCGCGCGACGGCCTCAAACCGGTGCACCGCCGCATCCTCTTCTCCATGAACGAGAACGGCTACCGGCCCACCCACGCCTACGTGAAGTCCTCCCGCGTGGTCGGCGACGTCATGGGCCGCTACCACCCGCACGGCGACATGGCCATCTACGACGCCATGGTCCGCCTGGCCCAGGACTTCTCGATGAACGCGCCTTTGGTCGACGGGCACGGAAATTTTGGTAGTCCAGACGATGGACCGGCAGCGTCGCGCTACACCGAGTCGCGGTTGTCGCCGGAAGCCATGTTGCTCGTGGGGGAGCTCGGTGAGGACACGGTCGACTTCCGGCCGAACTACGACGGGTCGTTGGAGGAGCCGGCCGTGCTGCCGGCGGCGTTCCCGAACCTGCTGG
>DATABL010000295.1:0-5166 GCA_036259595.1 Actinophytocola sp. | reverse complement strand
GGCCGGTGGCGTTCTCGGTTCGTGACGGTGCGTGGGCGTGGTTGGGGGTAAGCGGCTGATGGCGCCAGGCCGAGCTCGTGAGCTTGGGGTCAGTGGCCGATGTCGCTGCGGGCGGCCGCTCGGGTGATGTGCTGGGCCTCGCGCCACGAGATGGTGTCCTCGGCCGCCAGGTGTCTGGTGACGGACTTGACGTGCTGGACGAAGCGGCCGTGGTTGGGCCAGGAGCGGTCGTCGAGGATCAGGTCGTTGATGGTGCAGTCCTGGGTCGTCTGGTGGTTGGGGACGCCGGAGTCGATCTCACCCACGACCACGGTCGGGCGGGTGTCGGGGGCGGTGCCGCTGGTGGCGCAGAACGGCGCGTCGTAGCGGTACAGGGTGCTGCCGGTGCTGAAGAGGACATCCCCGGAGCTGTGGACGGCCAGGTGGCTGACCGAGCCGTCGTGCAGCACGGTACGTGTTCCGTTCTCGGGGGCGAGGGTGAACAGGGATCCTCCGGCGAGGCTGCCGTAGAGGAGGCCGTCGGCGGGGTTGAACTCCAGGGAACCGGACGAGCTGTCGCTGGAGCCGTAGCTGTGGCGGTCGGTCACCTCGGCCGTCTCCACGTCGATGGCGAAGACGTCCTGGCCGGCGGCGCCCCAGAGGCGGCCTTCGGCGTCGAAGGTCAGAGCCGGGATCGTGGGCTTGCCGGGGGCCGGGACGAACTCCCACAGCTTGCGGTTCTCCGCCACCGACCAGGCGAAGACCTTCGCCTCGGTCTGGGTCGTCGGAGTGGCGCTGTGTCCACTGTAGATGGTCGTGCCGCCGTAGAGGATGCCGTCGCGGTAGGCCAGGGACGTGATGCCCTGGTCGGTGACCACGCCGCGTTCGCGCGTCACCAGCTCGCCGGAGGCGGGGTCGTAGACGGCGAGGACGCCGGCCAACTCGCCCAGGATGGCCAGGGTGCCCACGGCCACCAGGTCGCCGGCGCTGGTCAGGGCTCGGGGGCGGATCTGGCGGTCGGCCTTGAGGTCGAAGAGGCGCTCGGGGTTGTCCGCGTGGCCCGGTTCGGGGTTGGGGGAGTACTCGGGGCTGTGCCAGGGGAGCGTCGGGTCGTAGGAGTACAGCCGCGCGTCCGGGTAGGCGCCGACGTAGAGGCGGCCGTCGTGGTTGAGCATGCCCTCGGACTGGGAGAACGTGTGGAACTCCTCGATCTCGGCGGACTCGGGGTCGACCGCGGCGAAGCCGCCGTTGAGGAAGCCGCCGGTGTACACGCGGCCGTCCGGACCCTCGGAGATCGCGGTGATGTCGATGGGCTCGCCCTGGATGTCGGTCGGGACGAACGAGGACGCTCCCGTGGTCGGGTTGTAGCGGAACATCGTGCCGCGCCAGAGGAGGCCCACCAGGGTCTGGCCGGGGTAGTCGGGGTCGTCCAGCTCGGCCCAGCCGATGCCGCGGGTGTTGGCCACCCGGCCGGTGAACGGCACGCCGGTGCCGGTCACCTCACCCGCCGTCGGGTCGTAGCGGACCAGCTCGTTGGCGCGGATCAGGTAGACGTGGCCGTTCTCGTCCGCGGGGGAGGGCTCCAGGCCGTGGGCGTCGTCGATCCGGTCGACCCACCGGCCCGCGGCGATGTCCCAGACGTACAGGGGCGACGGGAAGGCCTCGCCGAACCGGACGTAGAGGTGGTCGCCGACCACGTCCACGTCGTAGGCCCACGCCTCCTCGTGGTTCGCGAGGTCGGGCGGGACCGGTAGGGCCTGGCTCTCGCCGGTGTTCTTGTCGACGGCGTAGACGCGGGCGGGGTTCTCGGTGCCGGCGTAGATCGTGTCGCCGTGGGTGTCGACGCTGCGGATGTAGCGGCGCTCGGGGTCCAGCTGGCCGTAGTCGCGGTACTCGCCGGTGGCCGGGTCGTAGGAGAAGAGCTTGCCGCCGGGGGACGTGCCGCCGTAGACGACCGAGTCGTCGTCGGTGGCGACGTCCCAGACGAAGCCGGCGTCGACCGGCGTGCCCAGGTCGGTGAGGCCGGTGTCCTCGGTCCAGCGGAACAGCTTGGCCGAGCCGTAGGTGCCGACGTAGACGCTGCCGTCCGGGGCGGCGGTGACCGCCCAGGAGCCGCCGGTGCCGGACAGCGGGTAGCGGGCTAGGACGTCGCCGGTGGCGGGGTCCACGGCGCTGAGGTGGGCGGGCTCGCCGGACGAGGCGCTCCACAGGACGGTGCGGCCGTCCGGGCCCGGAGCCACGACGCCGCCGATGAGGAGCACGTCCTGAAGGGGCGTGCCGATCTCGACGACACGATCCGAGGTGGGGGCGGGGCCGGCCTCGGCCGGTGCGGTCAGCACCAGCGGGACGGCCAGGGCGAGGCTGGAAACGGCGGCGATCGTGCGTTTCATCGGTCCTCCTGGACGGTGCGGAGCCGGGTGGCGGGGACTCTAGCTCCGAGAACCAATATCGGTAAAGACCGTAATTCGAGGACTCGTGAGATCCGGAGCGTGGTGCTACCGTCCATAACGGCTAGGACCGAAACCGGCTCAAGGAGGCGCCATGCGACGTGGCCTGTGCCTGTTCGTCGCGGCGGCGTGTGTCGCCCTGACCGCTCCGGTGGTGCCGCGCGCGGCCGCCGTCGACTACCCGGTGTTCCACGAGATCGGGCCGTTGCCGCTCGCCGCGGTCACCGCGCCCGGGTCGGCGCTCGGACACGGGCCCGAGGGACAACCGTGGCTCTACCTGGTCTCCTCGGGCTCGCCCGCGGTGCTCAGTGTGGTGGACGCGCGGACCGGGGAACGGGAGCACGAGTTCCCGCTGCCGGGCGCGGCGGGGTCCTGGGCGGTGGAGACCGCGCCGAACGGGGACGTCTACGTGGGCTCGTACTCCGAGGGCCGGCTCTACCGGTGGACGCCCGGTGCCGACGCCGTCGAGGACCTGGGGCAGCAGATCCCCGGCGAGACGTTCATCTGGTCGCTCGACATCGACGAGGACGGCCGGGTGTACGGCGGGACCGGGCAGTTCGACGCACACGCGTTCCGGTTCGACCCGGCGACCGGCGAGACCACCGACCTCGGCGCCCTGGGGGCGGGGCCGGAGAACCTCCTGGCGCGTTCGATCGCGGTCGGCGGCGGCACGGTCTACGTGGGCACGGGCGCGGACCCGCGGCTGGTCGAGATCGACGCCGACACCGGGGACCGGCGCGAGATCCCGCTGCCCGAGCCGGCCCGCGAGTTCGACTACGTCTACGACCTCGACCTGCGCGGAGACCTGCTGTTCGTCCGGGCGAGTCCGGACGGGAGCCCGCGACCGATGCACGTCTACGACGTCGTCGCGGGGGAGTGGATCGGCACGGTTCCCGGTGCGCACGGGCTGGGCGTGTCCCCGGTGGCGCCGGACGGGCGGTCGGTCTACTTCACCAAGGACGCGGCGCTGCACCGCTACGACCTGTCCACCCGCACCTGGTCGTCGACCGGGGTCGGCGGGGTCGGCGACGTTCGCGGGTTCGGGTTCCTCGAGCTCGGGCAGGACGGCTGGCCGGGGGCGAGCCTGGTCGGGCTGGACCACCAGGGGCGCTACTTCGTGTACTCGCCGGGGACGGGCGCCGTCGAGCACCGGGTCGCCGACGCGGTCGCCGCGCCCGCGCCGATCCGGTCGATCACCGAGGGGCCCGACGGGCTGCTGTACGCGGGGTCCTTCCTCGCCGGCGGGCTGGCCAGCCACGACCCGGAGACCGGCGAGAAGCGCGGGTTCGCGCCCGAGGTGGGGCAGGCGGAGGGGATGACCACCCACGACGGCGCGCTGTGGGTCGGCACCTACCCCGGCGGCGACATCTACCGCTACCGGCCCGACCAGCCGGCGGAGCCCGGCGTGAACCCGCGGCACATGCTGAGCCTGTACGACCTGCACGGGCAGTCCCGCCCGTTCGCGCTCACCTCGGCGGGGCGCTACCTCGCGATCGGCACGGTGGCCCGCAACGGTGGCGCCGGCGGCGGCCTCACGCTGCTCGACCCGGACACCGGGGAGCACTGGTTCACCGACGTGGTGCCCGGGCACAGCGTCGTCTCGCTGGCCTTCCGGGACGGGGTGCTGTACGGGGGCACCTCGGTCTACGGCGGTGCCGGCGGCCCGCGCCCGACCGACACCGACGCCGTGGTGTTCGCCTACGACGTCGAGCGCCGGGAGAAGCTGTGGCAGGTCGCGCCGGTGCCGGGCGAGGGCGCGCTCGGCGAGCTGGCCTTCGACAACGACGGCAAGCTGTGGAGCCACACGCCGGTGACCGTGTTCCGGCTCGACACCGGTACCCGGCGGGTGGAGGCGGTCCGCAACTACGGGGACTACCCGTGGGACTCGGTCGACCACGCCTGGGTCGGCTCCCGGCTGTGGGTCGACCCGTACGACGGGTTGCCGCACGTCGTCACGCAGCGGTCCATGTACAAGATCGACCCCACCAGCCTCGACCGGGCCCGGTGGTTCCGGCCCGTCTCGTACGGGTTCCTGCACAACAACGGCAACATCTACCTGGCCCGCGACCCGCGCGTGTGGGAGTACACCCCCAGCGACCGCCCGGCCGCGAGCGTGTCGGCGCCGGGTGATCCGACGCCGCCGTGCGGGGAGCGGACCGTCGAGCTGACCGGGTTCGGGCCGGGGGAGCTCGTCGAGGTGTGGCTGCGGCCCTCCGCCACCTACCTCGGGTCGGTGCACGCCGACGCGGACGGCACGCTGAGCCACCGGTTCATCGTGCCGGGGGACACCCCGGCCGGAGAGAACCGCGTGGAGATCAGGCGGGTGCTCACCGGCCGGGCGCTGACCGCCGACTTCACGGTGGCCGCGCCACCCGAGCAGACCGAGCACGACACCGTGGTGTTCGGCGACGTGGACTCCCGCGTGGCCAACGACGCTCGCGACAACGGGTGCACGTTCCTCGACGAGGTGTGGCTCGAGGCGCCGTTCGCCGGGCACGGGGACTTCGTCCGGACCGTGCGCGGGCTCGCCTCGGCGTGGCGGGCCGACGGCGTGTTCACCGCGCGGGAGAGCCGCGCGGTCGCGGTGGCCGCGGCTCGGTCCGATGTCGGGCGCTGAGGTCGTGCGGGTCTTCGACGCGCACCGGCTCCTCGGTCCGCTGCCGAACACCCCCGCGGGCGTCACCGCGGACGGTCTGCTGGCCGAGCTCGACCACCTGGACATCGACGCGTGCGCGGCGAC
>DATABL010000294.1:0-25635 GCA_036259595.1 Actinophytocola sp. | reverse complement strand
CGGCGGGGCGTACGCGTCGACCACCGCGGCGGTCACCGGCAACGCGGCCACGCTCGGTGCCGGGCCCTACCGGGTGCCGAACGTGCACGTCGACTGCTACGGCGTCTACACGAACAACCCGCCGTGCGGGGCGATGCGCGGGTTCGGCGCCGTGCAGGCGTGCTTCGCCTACGAGTCCCAGCTGGACAAGCTGGCCGCCGCGGTCGGTGTGTCCGAAGTAGACATCCGGATCCGGAACGCGGTCGAGCAGGGCTCGGTGATGCCCACCGGGCAGGTCGTGGACTCCGCCGCGCCGGTCGCGGAGCTGCTGGCCCTGGTGCGCGACCGGCCCCTGCCGCCCGCGCGCTCGGGGCCCCACGACCTGCGCGAGCTGCCCGGCGGGGTGTCGAACACGACCCACGGCGAGGGCGTGGTGCGCGGGGTCGGCTACGGCGTCGGCGTCAAGAACGTCGGCTTCTCCGAGGGCTTCGACGACTACTCCACCGCGCGGGTGCGGCTCGAGGTGGTCGGCGGCGAGCCGGTGGCGTCGGTGCACACCGCGGCGGCCGAGGTCGGCCAGGGGCTGGTGACGCTGAAGGCGCAGATCGCGCGCACCGAGCTGGGCGTCGAGCGGGTGGTCATCCTGCCGTCGGACACGAGCGTCGGCAGCGCGGGCTCAAGCTCGGCGTCCCGGCAGAGCTACGTGACCGGCGGCGCGGTGAAGGCCGCCTGCGAGGAGGTCCGCGCGGCCGTGCTCGCCCGCGCCGGATCGGGGGCGGGACTCGCCGGCGGCAAGGTCGTCTCGGGCGCCGGCGACGTGCTCGCCGACCTCGTCGAGGTGCTCGGCGACGAGCCGGTCGAGCGGACCGTCGAGTGGCGGCACCGGCCGACCGAGCCGCTGGACCCGGTGACCGGCAAGGGTTTCGCGCACGTGCAGTACGCGTTCGCCGCGCACCGGGCGGTGGTCGACGTGGACGTCGAGCTCGGTCTGGTGCGGGTGGTGGAGCTGGCCTGTGCCCAGGACGTGGGGCGGGCGATGAACCCGGACGCCGTGCTCGGCCAGATCCAGGGCGGGTCCGCGCAGGGTCTCGGGCTGGCGGTGATGGAGGAGATCCAGGTCGTCGACGGCGTGGTGCGCAACCCGTCGTTCACCGACTACCTGATCCCGACCGTGCTCGACATGCCGTCGATGCCGATCGACGTCCTGGAGTACGCCGACCCGCACGCCCCGTACGGCCTGCGGGGGGTCGGCGAGCCGCCGACCCTGTCCTCGACCCCGGCGATCGTGGCCGCGATCCGGGCCGCGACGGGCCGGGCGCTGACCCGCACCCCGGTCCGCCCGGAGCACATCGTCGGGTAACCAGGGTTTCTCGGGTTTCTGTCACGATCCAGTACCCCTTACCGGACGTATTCCACCCGATCGGCCTAGTCGGTTTCACTTAGGGTGTGTGCCGGTGCGGACACATGGTGCCCATTTGGGTGCAGAGTGCGTGACAACTCCACTGCTAACGTCAACCAGCGGCTCACCGGAGAAGGACGACGAGAAACCCGATGACTTGGCCAATGGATGGCTCCGGTGGATCGATCTGAGCTGGTCAGTGAGTGGGCGGGAGAGCTGGCTCAGGTCATCTACATCGCGCGGTCCTCCGACGACATCGAGCGCGAGCTGACGGCCGCGCTCGACGACGTCGTGCGCGTGGCGGCGACGGACCCGTTCGACGCGGAACCGGCGTCGGCGGTCGCGAAACGGTTGGTGGAACTGGGTTTGGCCAGTTCCGAATGTGTCGAGAGGTCGATAACGGTACTGGGGACGGGTATGCCTCACCTGCCTGAGCTCGCGGGCATCGACGACGCCGCCGACAAGCTCGTGCACGTCTTCAGCGCGATGGCCCGCGGCTTCAGCGACGGCATGCGGCGCAAGCTCTACGACGAGCAGGAGGGCCTCACCCGCGCGCTGATCCAGGCCAGGGAGAACGCCGAGCGCGCCCTGTCGGACAGCGAGGCGCGGTTCGAGGAGATCTTCACCAGCTCGACGGTCGGCATGGCGATCAGCGACCTGGACGGCACGCTGATCCGCACCAACCGCGCGCTCACCGACATCCTGGGGCACCGCAGGGGAAAGCTCCCCGCCAACCGGATCGAGGAGCTCTTCCACCCGGACGACGCCGACTACCTCCGGATGCGCTACCAGGTGCTGCTGGAGGCCGACGCGCTGCCGTTCCGCGAGCGAAGACGGCTCCTCCGCGAGGACGGCGACGAGGCGCTGGTCTTCCTGTCCGCGTCCGTGCTGCGCGACCCGGACGACACCCCGCGCTACTACGTCACCACCGCCGAGGACGTGTCGGACAAGCACTTCCTGGAGGGCCAGCTCCAGTTCCAGGCGACCCACGACGCCCTGACCGGCCTGGCGAACCGGCCGCGGTTCATCGGCCGGCTCGAAGAGGCGTTGCGCGGCAAGCGCTCGCACGAGGACGTGACGGTCTTCCACCTCGATCTCGACGGTTTCCGCGCCATCAACAACGGCCTCGGCCGCGACGCCGGCGACCGCCTGCTGAACGCCGTCGCCGCCCGCCTGCACGACGTGTTCGACGGCGAGAACGCCACGATCGCCCGCTTCGACGGCGACGAGTTCGGTGTCCTGGTGCAGAACACCGCCACCACCCCGAGCGTCGAGGCACTGGCCGCGCGGATCAACGAGGACCTGGCCGAGCCGGTCTACCTGGGGGACCAGGGCATCGCGGCCACCGCCAGCATCGCGGTCCTGCACCGCCCGCCGCCGGACGCGCTGCCGGTGAACGTCCTGCGCGCCACCGACATCACGCTGCAGCGGCTCAAGGCGACCGGCCGCCGGCAGTGGGGCCCGGTCGACCTGGAGGCCAACGAGCGCGACCGGGCGCGGTTCTCCCTGGCCAGCTCGATGCCCGGGGCGTGGGAGAACGGCGAGATCGACCTCGAGTACCAGCCGCTGGTGTCGACCGCGACCCGCGAGGTCGTCGCGGTCCAGGCGCTGCTGCGCTGGGACCACGTCGAGCGTGGCCCGCTCGACCACGAGCAGTGCCTGGACGCGCTGTCCGAGACCGGCCTGGCGTTGCCGATCGGGCGGTGGATGCTGGCTCGCGCGTGCGAGCAGCTGCGTTCGTGGACCGACCGGTTCGACGGCGAGCTGCCGAAGCTGTACGTGGAGCTGAGCAAGGACCTGGCCGGTGACCAGGACCTGATCGCCACCGTGCAGGCGGTGCTGACCGACGCGGACCTGGCGCCCGACCGGCTGCGGCTGGGGATGCCGGTGCAGGCGCTGTGCCAGCACGACGGGATGGCCGAGGACAACCTGGAGGTGCTGCGTGACCTGGGCATCCGCGTGGTGCTCTACGAGTTCGGCAACACCCGCGGCGATCTGGCCTGCCTGGAGGACCTACCGGTGCTGGCGGTGAAGATGTCACCCACTGTGGTGTCGCGGGTCGAGCGGCAGGGCGAGGAGTCGCTGTTCACCCGATCGATCCGGCAGCTGGTCCCGCTGGTCCGCGAGGCCGGCACCCAGCTGATCGTCGGCGACGTGCACACCCGCGCCCAGTTCAACTGGTGGCACGAGGCGGGCGCGGACGTCGTCCAGGGCGACCACACCGGCACCACCGGCACCCCGGCCAAGATCGAGCACCTCTTCGACTGAGGCGAAGACCCGGGAGCGCGGCGGTGGCGTAGCCGGCAGGTCGCGACCTGCTCGACCGGTGGTCGGGGCGTTCCCCCGCGAGGCCGCGCCCGAGCCGGCATGCTGGAGGCATGGAGTTCCTTCGCAGTCGGGTCATCGTGCGGCCCCTGGATCCCGAGCGGTCGCTGGCCTTCTACCGGGACACGCTCGGGCTCGCGATCTACCGGGAGTTCCCCGGCGGCACCGTGTTCTTCCTCGGCAACGGGCTGCTCGAGGTGTCCGGGCGGGGCTCGGCCGGGCCGGGGGCGGACACCGTCCTGTGGCTGCAGGTCCGCGACCTCGACGCCACCGCGCGGGAGCTCGCCGAGCGCGGCGTGCCGATCGTGCGCGAGCCGCGGGAGGAGCCGTGGGGGCTGCTCGAGATGTGGATCGCCGACCCGGACGGGTTGCGTATCGTGCTCGTCGAGATTCCGGGGAATCATCCACTGCGAGTCGACCAGCGCTCGTAGACCGCTCTAACGGAACGTGCTCAAAGCACCACCGAACGGTGACACACGAAAGGGACGACCTCGGGAGGCCGTCCCTTTCTCGTCAGAAGAAATTCCTCAGGCGGCGGCGGACGTGGGCTCCAGGGCGGCCTTGCCGGCCGAGGTCAGCCGGGCGGGCACCAGCTCGCCGAGGGCGCCGCGGGCGGCCGGTTCGACCAGCCCGGCGTGTGCGAGCGTGTGCGCGGTGTACTGGTCACAGCAGGGAACGTCGTCGATGAACAGGTCCGGCTCGCTGCTGCAGCTGATCGTCGCCCGGCCGTTCACAACGGCGCGGAGCATCGACAGGGCTCGGTGGTTCAGGCCTTCTGGCAGTGCGGCTCGGGCGCGCATGGTGTTCCTCGGTCCTGCTCGGTTCTCCTGCGAGTCTGTTATAGCACTCGTCGCTGACGAATTGTTGGATGCTCACTGACCCCTGGGGGTTTCATCGAACTTTCCAACCGATTGTTACTAACAGGAGTACCCCGGGTCCAGCCAGATACGCCCCTGCCGGAAACCGGCGGTCTCAGCGGTCCAGCTTCGCCTTGAGCCAGACCGGCCACCCGCGGGGCCGGCGCGCCAGCGAGCCGAGCAGGCGCAGGCCGTCGAAGTTGGCCGTGCGCTGGGTGATCAGACCGTCGCGGAGCACGATCTTGTCCACCGTGATCCACTCGATCGGGCGACGTCCGAACGTGCCGAACAGGCGCAGCTCGACGAAGACGGTGTCGTCCCCGGCCGCGGCCCAGGTCAGCAGCTCACCGCGCAGGTCGGGAATGGTCTGGAGCAGCTCGTCCAGGACGTTCGACAGGCCGGCGTGCCCGCGCGCGGTGGTGAACAGCGGCTGGGTGAACGTGGCGTCCGGGTGCGTGAGCGCGACCAGCCCCTCGACGGTCGGCGCCGACCAGGCGTCGGCGAACCGGCGGACGAACTCGGCCGTGTCGGTCTGGAGCATGCGGTCACGCTAACGGAGCGTCCTCGACCGGTGCGACGGCGGTCGGCGCCACCTTGTCACGCACCGTGACCGTTCGCTCAGGCCGGGGCGGGTCCGCGGTCGGTGGCCAGCCGGACCGCGAGCGCGCCCAGCACCCCGCCCATCAGGTAGCGCTGCACCCGCAGCCACAGCGGGCGGGCGACGAGGAACCGGGCCAGCGAGCCCGCGCCGAGCACGATCAGCCCGTTCACCAGCAGCGCCACCGCGATCTGGATCAAGCCGAGCGTGAGGCTCTGCAACGCCACCGAACCCCGCTCGTGGTCGATGAACTGCGGCAGCAGCGCGACGTAGAGCACCGCGATCTTCGGGTTCAGCAGGTTGGTCACCAGCCCCATCGCGAACAGCCGGCGCGGCCGGTCGGCGGCCAGCTCCCGAGGCTCGAACGCGGACCGCCCACCGGGGCGGACCGCCTGCCACGCCAGGTACAGCAGGTAGGCCGCGCCGGCGACCTTGAGCGCCGTGTACGCCGCCGGCACCGCGAGGAAGACCGCGGTCAGCCCGGCGGTCGCGGCCGCGAGGTAGGCGAGGAACCCGACCGCCACGCCGAGCAGCGACACCAGGCCGGCGCGCCGGCCCTGGGTGATCGATCGCGACACCAGGTAGATCATGTTCGGCCCCGGCGTGAGCACGAGCCCCAACTCCACCAGTGCGATCCCCGTCGCCGCCGCCCAGCTCACCATGGCGGTCAGCCTACCCCCGGCGGAAGATCGCGTAACCGAATCGGTCCAGGTGCAGCCGGCCGTGCTCGTGCGAGGCACCCCGGCCCAGCACCTGCTCGCCGGGCACCGGGATGTCCGTCGTGGCCGGGGTGAAGCTCGGGTTGACCGCGACGGTGAACCGGCCGCGACGGTAGACGAACGGGTAGCCCGGATGCACGATCTCCACCCCGCCCGACGGGCCGAGCGCCGGGTTCGCCCGCCGCAGCGCGATCAGCTCGCGCACCAGGTTCAGCAGCGAGTCGGGGTCGGCCCGCTGGTCGGCCACGTTCGGGCGCTCCGGCGAGGGGTGCGCGGGCAGGTAGGTGACCTCCGGGTCGGCCGCGTCCCACTGCATCGGGGTGCGCGAGCCCGCCCGGTTGTAGCCGGCACGCGGCGGGCCGAGCACGCTGCCCTCGAAGTCGGGCAGGCCCGGCTGGTACTGCATGCCGATCTCGTCGCCGTAGTAGATCGCCGGCAGCGTCTGCCAGGTCAGCAGGAACACCAGTGCCGCGCGGGCCTGGTCCGGCGTGCGGCTGCCGGCGACCAGGCGCGGGAAGTCGTGGTTGGACGTCGGCAGGATGATGTGCCCGCCGTCGCCGATCACGCTCGTCGCGGTGGCCCACTCGGCCAGGAAGTCGGCGATCGAGCCCGCGCCGGAGGCGTCGAAGAAGCACGGCCGCGGCCGCCACGTGTCGTCGTAGACCGCACCGTTGTGGAACAGCGAGCGGAAGGCCTGGCTGGACCCGAAGTGCAGGAAGAAGTCCCCGTGGAACCCCGCCGGCACCGACACCTGCGGCTGCGCCCACTCGCTCAGCAGCACCGCGTCCGGATGCGCGGTGTCGATCCACCCGCGCAGCTCGCGCCACAGCTTCGCCGTTTCCGCCTTGCCCGCGTCGTCCTTGACCAGCGAGGACGCCATGTCGACGCGGAAACCCGAGACCCCGAACGAGAGCCAGTGGTCCATGATGTCGCGCAGCGCCTGCCGGTTCGCCCGCGGGCCCTCGGCGTCCACCGGCTGGCGCCACGGCTCCGCGTCGTCCATCCGTGCGTAGCCGAAGTTCAGCGCCGGCTGCACGGGGAAGAAGTTCGGCAGGTAGAAGCCCTCGCGGGTGCCCGGCGAGGGCTGGAACCCGTCGGCCTGCCGGTCCGACCAGACGTAGCGGTGGTCGGTCGGGTCGCTCGCCGAGTGCCGGAACCACGGATGCTGGTCGGAGGTGTGCCCGGCGACCAGGTCGAGCAGCACCCGGATGCCGCGCCGCCCGGCCGCCTCGACCAGCTTGCCCAGGTCGTCGTTGCCGCCGTAGCGCGGGTCGACCGTGTAGTAGTCGGCCACGTCGTAGCCCGCGTCGCGCATCGGCGAGACGAAGCACGGGTTGAGCCACACGGTGTTCACGCCGAGCCACGCCAGGTAGTCCAGTTTGGACTCCACGCCGTTCAGGTCGCCGATGCCGTCGCCGTTGCTGTCCGCGAAACTCTGCGGGTAGATCTGGTACAGGACGGCGTCGGACAGCCAGGCGGGCATGCGCACTCCTCGCGGGTTCGGCGCCGGGTCAGGCGCGGGGACCGGATACCGGCATCGGCGGCTCGACGGTCACCGACCCGGTTCCCGCCGACACCACATCCGCAAGGTACTCGACCGGCAGTGCGTCGGGGGCACGCAGCGCGACCCGCTGGTCCTCGGTCGGCCGGTCCCCGCCGCCCAGCCCACGCCGCGCCGGAGTGATGTTCCCGTTCGTCTCGTCAGGCGCGTCGTCCAGTGTGGACCGCTCCAGAGTTCCGACGTCGTCATGTCCCATCCGCGCTGGGACGGGTTGGGTCACGAGGCGCCTCCTGTGGTGTAAGCGCTGCCTGTAAGCGCATACAGCAGGTGGTGCCGCGCACCGGCCGCGAGCGGTGAGAAATCGGTGACACCTGCTGGGCCGCGCCCCGATCGGCTGTTTAGTCTCGCCCAATACTGGGAGGTGTCTTCGTGCGCGAGCTGACTGGCGGTCGCCTTCTGCGCAGGTCGATCGGCCGTCACCGCGGTCGGCTGCTCGGGGGCGTGTTGCTGCTGTGCGGGCACCAGTCCGCCGAGGCGCTGGTGCCGGTCATGATCGGGGTGATCATCGACCAGGCCGTCGGCACCGGCGAGGTGCTGGCCCTGCTGTGGTGGGTGTTCGTGCTCTGCGTGCTGTTCGCCTCGCTGACCACGTTCTGGCGGTTCGGCGCGCGCAACGTGGTCGTCGCCATGCAGCGCGAGACCCACCAGCTGCGGATCGAGGTCGTCACCCGCGTGCTCGACCCGCGCGGTCACCGCACCGGCATGCGCGCCGGCGAGGTCCTGCAGGTCGGCACGTCGGACGCGGAGCGGGCGGCCACGGTGATGCACGCCGGCTCGATGGGCGCCGCCGCCGTGGTGGCGCTCGCGGTGTCGGCGGTGTCGCTGCTGGCCATCGACGTGCCGCTCGGGCTCGCCGTGCTGGTCGGGGTGCCGGTGCTGGTGGCCGGCCTGCAGCTGCTGAGCCCCCTGCTGACCCGCCGCGCCGCCGCCGCGCAGGAGACCGCGGGCGAGACCACGGCGCTGGCCACCGACCTGGTGCGCGGGGTGCGGGCGCTGCGCGGCATCGGCGCGCTGGGCAGCGCCGCCGACACCTACCGCGCGTCCAGCCGCACCACGCTGCGCGCGACCCTGCGCGCGGCCACCACCAACGGCGTCTACCTCGGCATCACGGCCGCGGTCAGCGGGCTGTTCCTCGCCGCGGTCGCCGGGTTCGCCGGCTGGCTCGCGCTCGACGGGCGGATCAGCGTCGGGGAGCTGATCACCGTCGTCGGGCTGGCCCAGTTCATCGCCGAGCCGGTGCGGCTGCTGGGCAGCGCCGGGCAGATGGTGGCCAACGCCCGGGCGTCGGCCGACCGGCTGGTGCGTGTCCTCACCGCGCCGGCCGTGCTCACCCCGGGGACCCGCGGCGACGTGCCGGCCGGCGGCGTGCGGCTGCGTGAGGTCACCTACCGCTCGCTCGCCGGGCTGTCGCTGGACCTGGCACCCGATGAGACGGTCGGCGTGCTCGGCTACGACCAGCGGGACTGTGACGCCCTGCTGGACCTGCTGTCCGGCACCGTCCCTGCGGGCGAGTACACCGGCCGCGTCGAGGTCGGCGGGGTTCCGCTGGCCGAGCTGGACCTGGACGCGAGCCGGGCGGCGGTGCTCGTCGAGCAGCACGACGTGGCCCTGTTCGAGGGCACCGTGCGCAGCAACCTGCACGCCGGCGCGGACCGTCCACGGGAAACGGTCGAGGCGGCGGTCGCCGCGGCCGCGGCCGACGACATCCCGTTCGACCACGCCGTCACCGACCGCGGCACGACGCTCTCCGGCGGGCAGCGCCAGCGGGTCGGGCTGGCCAGGGCGCTCGCGGCCGGTCCGCGGGTGCTCGTGCTGCACGAGCCGACCACCGCGGTCGACGCGGTCACCGAGGAGCGCGTCGCGCACGGCATCGCCCGGCTGCGCGCCGGGGCGAGCACGCTGCTGGTCACCGCGAGCCCGGCGCTGCTCGCGGTCGCCGACCGGGTGCTTGTGCTCGACGGCGGCCGGATCACCGCGACCGGCACGCACGCCGAGCTGTCCGACTCCGACGACCGGTACCGCGCGGCGGTGTTGCGGTGAGCGAGCCTGCGAGCGAACCATCGACGTCGCGCCGGGAGCTGCTGCCGATCGCGTCGGCCCGACGGACCTGGGCCGTGCTCTGGGCCGAGGTGCGCCGGCTGCCCTGGCTCGGCGTCGCCACCCTCGCCACGGCGGTCGCGGCCAGCGCGGGCGGGCTGGTCGCGCCGTGGGTGCTCGGCGCGATGATCGACGACATCGCCGGCGGCGCGGACCACGGTGACGTGGTGCTCGCCGCCGTGGTCATCGCGGTCGCCGCGCTCAGCACCGGGCTGCTCACCGGCGTCTCGGCGGCGCTGCTCAGCCGGCTCGGCGAGACCGTGCTGGCCCGCCTGCGCGAGCGCGTGCTCGACCGGACCCTGCACCTGCCGGCCACCACGCTCGACCGGGTCGGCGCGGGCGACCTGCTGTCCCGGGTCGGCGACGACGTCTCGGCGGTCACCACCGCGCTGGTCACCACCGGGCCGCAGCTGGTCTCCGCGCTGCTGACGATCGTGCTGACCGCGGGTGGCCTGTTCGCGCTGGACTGGCGGCTCGGGCTCGCGGGCCTGGTCGCCGGGCCGATGTACGTGCTGGCCGTGCGGTGGTACCTGCCGCGCTCCGGGCCGTTCTACGCGCGCGAGCGGGTGGCGATCGGCGAGCGCGCGCAGGCCATGGTCAGCTCCCTGCAGAGCGGCGCGACCGTGCGGGCCTACCGGCTGGAGGCCGCGCACACGGCCGAGGTCAACGAGCGCTCCCGGGTCGCGATGGACCTGTCGATCGGCGTGTTCCGGCTGTTCACGCGGCTTGTGGGCCGGCTGAACCGGGCCGAGCTGGTGGGGCTCGCGGCGATCCTGGTGTGCGGGTTCCTGCTGGTGCGCGCGGACCTGGTGACGGTCGGCGCGACCACCGCGGCCGCGCTGTACTTCCACCGGCTGTTCAACCCGGTCGGGGCGGTGGTGCTGGAGTTCGACGAGATCCAGTCGGCGGGCGCGAGCCTGGCCCGGCTGGTCGGTGTCGCCGAGTTGGAGCGCCCCCGGCCGCCCGCAGTGGTGCGGGAGCCGGCCGACAGCGGGCTCGAGCTGACCGGCGTCGCGCACCGCTACGACGACGGGCCACTGGTGCTCGACGACGTCTCGGTGCGGATCGCGCCGGGCGAGCGGCTGGCGGTGGTGGGCGCGACCGGCGCGGGCAAGTCGACGCTGGCGGGCATCGCGGCGGGTCTGCTCGACCCGGCGGCGGGCGCTGTGTGCCTCGG
The DNA here is from genome assembly GCA_036259595.1 of Actinophytocola sp. Lineage (GTDB taxonomy): Bacteria > Actinomycetota > Actinomycetes > Mycobacteriales > Pseudonocardiaceae > Actinophytocola. Next base: position 14,923 of record DATABL010000294.1, on the reverse strand, counting down.
TGGCGTGCCGGTCGGGGAGCTGGACCGGGGCCGGCACGTCGCGATGCTGAGCCAGGAGGTGCACGTGTTCTCCGGGCCGCTCGTCGCCGACCTGCGGCTGGCGAAACGGGACGCGACGGAGTGCGAGGTCGATCAGGCGTTGGCGCTGGTCGGCGCGACGGCGTGGGTGCGGGCGCTGCCCGACGGGCTGGACACCGTGGTCGGGGAGAGCGCGCACCGGCTCACCGCGGCGCAGGCCCAGCAGCTCGCGCTGGCGCGGCTGGTGCTCGCCGACCCGACGGTGGCGATCCTGGACGAGGCGACCGCGGAGGCGGGCAGCGCGGGTGCCCGCGAGCTGGAGCGGGCCGCCGCGGCGGCGACGAAGGGGCGGACGACGTTGATCGTCGCGCACCGGCTGACCCAGGCGGAACTCGCGGACCGGGTGCTGGTGCTCGAGCACGGGCGGGTGGTGGAGACCGGGACGCACGCGGACCTGGTCGAGGCCGGGGGCCGCTACGCCGAGCTGTGGCGGAGCTGGACCGGCGCCGGCCGCTGACAGCTTGCCCTTGCATTGGCAAAGCGGTAGCGTGGCGCGGTTGAATGCGCTTACAGGAGGGTCATGGGCGCCCCCACGGTCTACGACGTCGCCGAGCGAGCGCGGGTGTCCATCGCCACCGTGTCGCGGGTGTACCGCAACCCCGACACGGTGCGTGCCCAGACCAGGGAGCGCGTGCTCGCGGTGGCGCGCGAGCTGGGCTACGTGCCGAGCGGCAACGCCCGCGGGCTGGCCAGCCGCAGCACCGGCGTGCTGGGCCTGTGCTTCCCGGACTACGCCGACCCCGAGGTCGAGGCGGACGAGGACGGCTCCGACGACATCGCCGACCCCGAGCACATGCTCTACGCCGACGAGATCACCCGCGGCATGGAGCGGGCCGCGCGCCGGCACGGGTACGCGCTGCTGATCGCCGCGTCGCTGGCCGGTGGGCCGGAGAGCCTGGTGGCGAAGGTGGCGGGCCGGGTCGACGGGTTCGCCGTGCTCGCACGGACGGTGCCCACGGAGGACCTGGAGATCATCTCGCGGCGGCTGCCGGTGGTGATGGTCGCCGGGCCGCGCGAGATCGACCACCTCGACCACCTGGAGGTCGCCAACGCCGACGGCGAGTTCGCGATGACCACGCACCTGATCGCCGACCACGGGCTGCGCCGGCTGGCGTTCCTCGGCGGCGCGGCGGACTCGCCGGACGCGGAGGCCCGGTTCCGGGGCTTCCGGCGGGCGTGCGCGGCGGCCGGGCTGCCGGTGCCGGACGAGCCGCACACCCGGGGCGACTTCACCCAGGCCGACGGGCGGGTGGCGGTGGAGCGGCTGCTGGCCCGGGTCGGCCGGCCGCCGCAGGGGTTGGTGTGCGCGAACGACCAGATGGCGTTGGGTGCGCTGCAGGCGTTGGAGCGGCGGGGGATCCGGGTGCCCGAGGACGTCGCGGTGGTGGGGTTCGACGGGATCCCGCTGGGCCGGGTGGTGCGGCCGAGCCTGACCACGGTGACCCAGCCGATGCGCAAGCTGGGTGAGACGGCGGTGGACCTGTTGGTGGAGCGCCTGGGTGAGCCCGACCGCGAGCCGCGTTCGGTGCTGCTCCCGGTCACCCAGACCCGCCGCCGCAGCTGTGGTTGCCTGTAACCCCTCTTGGGGGTACTAATGGGGTCATGCCAAAAGTCAACGTGTACCTGCCCGACGACCTGGCCGAGAACGTCAAGGACGCCGGGCTCCCGGTCTCCGCGATCTGCCAGCGCGCCCTCGAACAGTCGGTGAAGCGGGTCACCGCCATCCGCGCGGTCGCCGTCGGCGACCTGGAGGGGCTGGACCCGACAGCCGGGCTCAACCACTTCACCCAGCGCGCCAAGGACGTCGTCAAGCTCGCCATCGCCCGCGCCCAGGAGCGCGGGGCCGCCGAGATCGGCACCCGCGACCTGCTGCACGCCCTGCTCGCCGAGGGCACCAACCTCGCGCTGCACGTGCTGCGCTCGATGGACGTCGAACCGGCGAACGTGCTGCGCGAGGTCGAGCGGACCACCGGCGGCGACACCGGCCGGGCCGTCCGGATGAGCTCCACCGCCGCGAACGCGCTGGAGCTGACCGTCGTCGAGGCGCTCCTGCTCGGCCACAACTACGTCGGCTGCGAGCACCTGCTGCTCGGCCTGGTCGCCGAGCCGGACGGCACCGGTGGCGAGGTGCTGCGCGGCCGGGGCGTCGAGTCGCGCTCCGCCCGCCAGGCGGTGACCGCCGCGCTCGCCGGCTACGTTCACCTGCGGGCCAACCAGGGCGGCGCGGACCCGGTGGCCACCGCGCTCGGCAAGGCGCTGGAACCGATCACGCGGCGGCTCGACCGGCTGGAGGAGCAGGTGGGCCTGAGTTAGTCCGCGTCGATCTCGGGCCGCGGGAGGCCGTCGACACAGCGGAACCGGACCTCGACCTCGCGGTCGCCCGACTCCGACTCGAACGTGACCGACGGGTGGTCGTCGACCACGTCGTCCTCCGCGTCGACGCGGAAGCCCTGGGCCGGCACCGCCGACACCACCCGCACCCCGCCCGGCACGCACCGCGCGATCACCGTGCCCCCGGCGGTCGACACCGTCCGCGGCCGGCCGGCAGTCGGTGCCGAGGGCGTGGTGGTCGTGGTGGTGGTCGTGGTGGTGGTCGTGGTCGTCGACGCGGTGCTCCTGGCCCGCAGCCGCTCGTCCACTTCGGACTGGCTGAGCGGGGACCGGCCGGCGCCGAAGATGTCGGTCCCGATCGCCGACACCGCCGTCATGCCGACCCCGGTGGCCGCCGCCGCGGCCACCAGCCACAGCAGCACACCGGTGGTGATCCGTCCCCTCCGCACGCCGTGAGTATCCCCCCGCACGGGTTAAGACGCTCCTAACGCGGCCCTATCGGTGCCTTGTCGGGCCCCGGTCGAGGCCCCGCGTGCCTTAGGTTCGACCGCATGGCCCAGGTACTCGTGGTCGAGGACGACGCGACCATCCGCTCGTCGATCATCCGCGGCCTCACCGACCGCGGCCACGCCGTGGTGTCCGCGCCGACCGCGATGGCCGGCCTCGAGCTGGCCGTCAGCGACCGGCCGGACGTCGTCGTGCTCGACCTCGGGCTGCCCGACCTCGACGGCACAGCCATGTTGCGCATGCTCCGGGGCGTGTCCGACGTGCCCGTCGTGGTCGCCACCGCCCGCGACGACGAGAGCGAGATCGTCGCCGTGCTCGACGCGGGCGCCGACGACTACGTGGTCAAGCCGTTCGGCGTCGCGCAGCTCGACGCCCGGATCCGCGCGGTGCTGCGCCGCGGCGCCGACGAGCCGGCCGACCCGGCCGTCACCGTCGCCGGCCTGCGCGTGGATCCCCGCTCCCGCCGGGCGTCCCTCGACGGCACGCCGCTGGAGCTGACCCCGCGCGAGTTCGACCTGCTGCACTACCTGGCGGCGCGGGCCGGGGAGGTGGTGAGCAAGCGCGAACTGCTCACCGAGGTGTGGCAGCTGCCCTACGGCGGCGCCGACAAGACCGTCGACGTGCACCTGTCGTGGCTGCGCCGCAAGCTCGGTGAGACCGCGCAGCAGGCCCGCTACCTGCACGCGGTCCGCGGCGTCGGCGTCCGGCTCGCCGCGCCGGGGGAGTGACCGCGTGCGCCGCCGCGTGCTGCTGCTGGTAGCGGCCACCACCACGCTCGTGCTCGTCGCGTTCCTCGTGCCGCTCGCGATGCTGCTCGCCGACGTCGCCGAGGACCGTGCGGTGCAGGGCGCGACCCTGGAGGCGCAGGCGCTCACGTCGCTGGTCGCCACCACCGGCCGCGACGAGCTCGCGCTGGCCGTGGACCAGGTCAACGCCGACTCCGCGGTCGACGTGACGGTGTTCCTCGACGGCGCCCGGCTCGGCGCCCCGGCCGAGCGGTCGCCGCTGGTCGAGCTGGCCGAGACCGGCACCAGCGAGTCCGCCGAGGTGCCGGGCGGGCAGGAGATCGTGTTCGCCGTGCGGCGCGACGCGGGCATCGCGGTGATCCGCGCGTTCGTGCCGGACGCGGAGCTGTCCAGCGGCGTGCCCAGGGCATGGCTGCTGCTCGGCGGGCTCGGGGTGACGTTGCTGCTGGTGTCGCTGGTGGTCGCCGACCGGCTCGCGCGCACGTTCGTCCGGTCCACGGTGGACCTCGCCGCGGTGTCGCACCGGCTGGGGCGCGGTTCGTTGGAAGCCCGGGCCGACGAGTCCGCGCCGGGGGAACTGGGCGTGGTGGCCGGCGCGCTGAACGGGCTGGCCGGGCGGATCGCCGAGGCGCTGCGCGAGGAGCGGGAGACGATCGCGGACCTGTCGCACCGGGTGCGGACCCCGTTGACCACGCTGCGGATGGAGGCGGACGCCCTGCCCCCGGCGGACGCCGAGCGGATCGTCGCCGGGGTGGAGGCGGTGAACCGCGCGGTGACCGACGTGATCCAGCAGGCGCGCCGCCGCGGGACGGAGCCGGCGGGGACCGACGCCGCCGAGGTGGTGCGGGATCGGGTCGCGTTCTGGGCGGTGCTCGCCGAGGACACCGAGCGTGAGCTGACCGTCGACGTGCGGCCGGGGTCGCTGCCGGTGGCGCTGGGCCGGGCGGACCTGGAGGCGTGCGTGGACGCGCTGCTGGGCAACGTGTTCGCCCACACCCCACACGGGACGCCGTTCGCGGTACGACTAGCGGCGGTGCCCGGCGGCGCGGAACTGGTGGTGGCCGACTCGGGGCCGGGCTTGCCGGCCGGTGCGGTGCCGGCGCGCGGGGTGAGCGGGTCGGGGTCGAGCGGGCTGGGGCTCGACATCGTGCGTCGGGCGGCGGAACGGACCGGCGGGTCGGTGCGGTTCTCCCCGGGGATCTCGGGCGGGCTGACGGTGGTCGTGACGTTCTTAGGGACGCGTTAACCGCCGGGCAGCGCGCCGCTAGGACGACCGGCGCGACCGTGGTGGGGACCGATTCCCTTGGAGGAAGGACCCACCATGGACCGCAGGACCATCGTCGTCGCCGCCGCTGCCGGCGTGCTCGTCGTCTCCGCCGGCACCGCCGTCGCACTCGCGACCAACGACAGCACACCGTCGGCCGTCCAACCGCTGCCGACCGCAAGCTCGACCTCGACGTCCACTCCCACCTCGTCCACTCCCACCTCGTCCACTCCCGACACGTCCACCTCCGACACGTCCACCTCCACCAGCTCCGACACGCCCACCGCCCAGGGCGACCCCCGGTTGACCCCCGACGCCGCCGCCCAGCTCGTGCGGCACCGGCTCGGCGGCGGCCAGGTGCGCGAGATCGAACGCGAGACCGAGCACGGCCGCCTGGAGTGGAAGGTCGAGATCACCAAGGACGGCGTCACCCACGACGTCCGGGTCGACGCCGAGACCGGCGACATCACCCGCGTCGACACCGACGACGACCGCGACGACGACCGGGATCGCGACGACCGCGACGACGACGACCGGGATCGTGACGAGGACGGCGACCGTTGATCGCCCCCGAGGGATAGCCTGGCTGGTTGTGCACCGAGGCATCACGCTCCGCCGCACCGACGCGATCCAGCTCGGGCGGCACGCCCACCAGCTGGAGACCCTGTACCGGCGCTGCTTCTCCGCGCCGCCCTGGCGGGAGTCGGCCGAGCGACTGGCCGGCTTCCCGGGACGCCTCACCGCCCACCTCGGCCGCGACGGCTTCGCCGGCCTCGTCGCCGTCGAGCACGGCCACCTCGTCGGGGCGGTCTACGGCTGGCCCGCCGGCCCCCGCCTCGCCACCGGCACCACCTTCGACGACGCCCTGGCCGCCGCGGTCACCCCCGCCGTGGCACAACGTCTCGTCTCCCCGTCCCTGGTCGTGGCCGAGCTGATGGTCGACCCCGAGCACCAGCGGAAGGGCATCGGCCGCGCCCTGCTGACCCGCCTCACCACGGGCTGGCCGTCGGCGTGGCTGTGCACCCACCCCGACGCCCCCGCCGCCGACCTGTACCGCCGCGCCGGCTGGCACGAGGAGGCGGAGTTCACCGTCGAGGAGTACCCGATGGTCCTGTTCACCTGGCAGGCGTAACGCGACCTGCTCGACACGCGACCACCGGGGCATCCGCGGCACGAGCAAGGAGCAGCCGATGGTCCCGCCGACACCAGATCGGCCGAACTCGTCCGCATGTTCAGGTTTCACGCGCCTGTGGACGGAGAAGAAGCTCGACCACAGCGTCGAGGCGACCTGAGCTGAAACCGGTCTACGAGCCGCTCTTCACCCCCGACGAGCGCCGCATCGCTCGTTACCGGCTGGAACAGCACGGGTTCGACGTCGACGGATACCTCAGTCGGTGGACCGGTCAGGCGTAGGGCGCCAGTTGCTCGTCCAGCGGTGCGTCGGTCAGCCGATTGGCCACTGTGGACAGTGTGTACGCACCGATGCCCAGGACGACCTCGAGTGCCTGCCGTCGGGTGAAACCGTGCGCCAGGAAGGCCGACAGCCGCTCCTCGGGCACCGCGCCCGCCGTCTCCAGGACGTCCACGGTGAACTCCCGCACCGCGGCCAGGCGCGGGTCGGGAATCGGCCCGCCGGCGCGCAGTGCCGTGACCAGCTCGGGTGCCGCGCCGAGGGCGGTGAGCTTGGCGGTGTGCATGGCCACGCAGACGTGGCAGCCGTTGCGGGTGGCGACGGTCATGATCAGGGTCTCGCGGGCCAGCGGGTCCAGCGTCGTGGTCTCGAACAGGGCGCTGAGCTTGCGGAAGCCGTCGAGCAGCGCGGGGGACTCGGCCATCCGGGCCACCGGCGCCGGCAGGTAGCCGAGGTGCTCGACCACCGCGGCCATGCTGCGGCGGGCGGCGGGCGGGGCGGTCTCGACGGTGTGGTCGGTGAACAACGGAGCTCCGTTCGGTAGCTTGGTCAACGTGGTTGACGGAATAGTAAACCAGGTTGACGGTAATCCGCCAGGGTTCGAGCTGCCGCTGCTGCTGTTCGCCGGGTTCCGGTCGCTGGTCGACCGGCTGCACGCCGAACTCGGCCGGCAGGGGCACCCCGACGTCCGTCCGGCACACGGGTTCGCCCTCCAGGCGATCGGTTCCGGCGCCACGGCCAGCGAGGTGGCCCGCCGGCTCGGGGTCAGCAAGCAGGCCGCGGGCAAGACCGTCGACCGCCTCGAACGGCTCGGCTACGTCGAGCGCGCGGCGGACGAGACCGACGCACGGCGCAAGCTCGTTCGCCTGACGCCGCGAGGCGTCGACGTGCTCGCCCGCTCCGCCGCGATCTTCGACGAGCTGCGCGCCGAGTGGGCCCGCGTCCTCGGCGACGGGCGGTTGCGTGACCTCGAGACGGGCCTGCGCGCGGTCGTGCCGTCGGGCTCCCTGCGGCTCGACGTCCCGGGTTGGTTCGGCAGCTGATTGACGTGCGTGCGACCTGCGGGTATGAACCCACCCGTGAGCCGACGGGTCGTACCCGACGAGGAGCCGCCGTGGCGTGCGACCCGCGACGAACCGCGGGACGGCTACGCGGTGCACGGCCATGCAGCACTCCACCGTGCTCGCCGCCGTCCCGAACCCCGTGCCGGTGCCTTCATCGACGGCGAGTCGTGGGGCGTGCCGACCGCCCTTCGCTTCAACGCGGGCCGCGTCCTGGCCCGGTGGCGACTGCCGATGGCGCCCGCCGACAATCACATTCAGGTCACGGCTACCCACGCCGAGGCCCTCGGCGGTCTCGCGAAGGTCACCCCGGCGCTGGCCGGCGTGTTCCTGGCCTTCCCGACATGAACGCCGCCGTCCCGCCTCGGATCCGCTGGGCGGTCGACGTGGTCGCCCCGCGGCCCGAGGAGCGGCTCCTCGAGATCGGCTGCGGCCCGGGCGTCGCGGCCGCCCTGGTCTGCGACCGCTTGACCACCGGGCACCTCCTGGCGATCGACCGCTCCCCGACAGCCGTCGCCCGCACGACGGCTCGCAACGCCGCACACGTCGCCGCTCACCGCCTGGAAGTCCGCGAGTCCACCCTGGCGGGCGTGCGCGCGTCCAACCTGGACAAGGCCTTCTCGGTCAACGTCAACGTCTTCTGGACCACCGACGCCGTCCCCGAACTCACGGCCCTCCGCCACGCCCTGCGCCTCGGCGGCGAGCTGTTCGTCCTGTACGGAACCGGCCCGACCGCGACCGACCGGGTCACCCCGGTGATAGCGAAGGCCATGGTGGCCAACGGCTTCACCGAGGTGACCCCGCTCAGCTCCGCGGCCGGCACCGGTGTCCGAGCTGTCCACAGTGGATAGCTCCATGTGTCGAGCGCCGCACGTGGCGGACGGTGGCGAGGGCCGCCAGTCGATCTGGCTCGCGAAAGTCGCTGGCAGATAACGATGGTCGACTTCTTTGCCCGGCCCATGCGGCCCGCCACCGGCCGTGGCCAGTCCGGACGAAGATCCACTAGAACGGGTTAACCGGGGCCCCGTTCAGGTGGATCTTCGCCGCGGGGGCTGCGCTCCACCGCCCACCGATGCGAACATATGTTCGTGAACGAAGCGACCATCCTCCATGCCGATCTCGACGCGTTCTACGCCTCCGTCGAGCAACGAGACGACCCCCGCCTGCGCGGGCGGCCGGTGATCGTGGGCGGCGGCGTCGTGCTCGCGGCGAGCTACGAGGCCAAGCACCACGGAGTGCGCACCGCCATGGGTGGTGGTCGTGCGTTACGCCTGTGTCCGCACGCCATCGTCGTACCACCGCGCATGTCCGCCTACAGCACGGCGAGCAAGGCCGTGTTCGAGGTGTTCCGCGACACCACGCCACTCGTGGAGGGCATCTCGATCGACGAGGCGTTCCTCGAGGTCGGCGGGCTGCGCCGGATCGCCGGTACCCCCCGCGAGATCGCCGAGCGATTACGCGGGGAGGTGCTCGAGCGGGTCGGCCTACCCATCACCGTCGGCGTCGCCAGGACCAAGTTCCTGGCGAAGGTCGCCAGCGGGGTGGCCAAGCCGGACGGCCTGCTCGTCGTACCTCCGGACGGCGAACTGGACTTCCTGCACCCCCTGCCCGTGGAACGGCTGTGGGGCGTCGGGAAGGTGACCGCGGAGAAGCTGCACGCGCGCGGCATCACCACGGTCGGGCAGGTCGCGGCGATGGCGGAACCCACGCTGGTCGGCATGCTCGGCCGCGCCTCGGGCCGGCACCTGCACGCCCTGGCGCACAACCACGACCCACGCCGCGTGCGCGTCGGCCAGCGCCGCCGGTCGATCGGAGCACAGCGCGCCCTCGGTCGGTCGCCCCGCACCCGTGCCGACCTGGTGGCGTTCCTCGCCGCACTGGTCGACCGGACGACTCGGCGGCTGCGTGCCGCGCGACGGGTCTGCCGGACCGTCGTGCTGCGGCTGCGGTTCGCCGACTTCGCCCGGGTCACGCGGTCGCAGACCTTGGTCCAGGCCACCGACGACACGGAGCTGATCCTGGCCACCGCCCGGCAACTGCTGCATGACGCCATGCCGATGATCGACGAGAGGGGGATCACACTGGTCGGTGTCGCTCTGTCCAATTTGGACAGACATAACGCGGTCCAGCTGGTGTTGCCGTTCGACAACGAGCCGGCCGGCTCGCTGGACGCCGCGCTGGACCACGTCCGCGACCGGTTCGGCAACGCTGCGGTCACGAGGGCGGCGATGCTGGGCCGCCACCCGGGCGTCTCGGTGCCCGTCCTGTCGGACTGAAAGCCCGTACTACCTGATGAGGAGGTCATTGCCACACCTGAATACCGCGCCATACCGATGTCGACGGTCCCGCACACCGCGTGGTCTGACCGGTTCGTCCGTTGTGGATGATCGCTCGCCGCGCGTTCCGCGCCGTAGTGGTGTTGGCTTGAGCCGGGGGGCCTGACTGGAGGAGGTGCCCGGATGACCGTTCTGGCCCAAGCAGACCTGCGGCTGGACGCCAACGCTGTCGACTACATACTGCTGGCGCTGTACTTCCTGCTCGTCCTGGGTATCGGCTACCTGGCACGACGACGGGTGTCGACCAGCCTCGACTTCTTTCTGTCGGGACGGTCGCTGCCCGCGTGGGTCACCGGGCTCGCGTTCATCTCCGCGAACCTCGGCGCCATCGAGGTCATGGGCATGTCGGCCAACGGGGCCCAGTACGGCATGCCGACCGCGCACTACTTCTGGATCGGCGCGGTTCCGGCGATGCTGTTCCTCGGCATCGTGATGATGCCGTTCTACTACGGCTCCAAGGTCCGCAGTGTGCCGGAGTTCATGCTGCGCCGCTTCGGCAAGGGAGCGCACCTGCTCAACGGCATCAGCTTCGCCGTCGCGCAGGTGCTGATCGCGGGCGCGAACCTGTTCCTGCTCGCCAGCGTGGTCAACCTGCTGCTCGGCTGGCCGCTGTGGGTCTCGGTGATCGTCGCGGCGGTGATCGTGCTCAGCTACACCGCACTCGGTGGGCTGTCCGCGGCGATCTACAACGAGGTCCTGCAGTTCGTGGTGATCGTCGCCGCGCTGCTGCCGCTCACCATCGTCGGGCTCTACAAGGTCGGCGGCTGGCAGGGCCTGGTCGACAAGGTCAGCGCCGGCCCGGGCGGGCCGGAACAGGTGAACACCTGGCCGGGCAACCAGCTCACCGGGTTCGAGGACAACTTCCTGTCGGTGCTCGGGCTGGTGTTCGGTCTCGGCTTCGTGCTCTCGTTCGGCTACTGGACCACGAACTTCGTCGAGGTCCAGCGGGCGATGGCGGCCAAGAGCATGTCGGCCGCCCGGCGGACCCCGATCATCGGCGCGTTCCCGAAGATGCTGATCCCGTTCATCGTGATCATCCCGGGCATGGTCGCCGGTGTCGCGGTCACCGAACTGCAGGGCGAGAACAAGGCGGCGCTGATGTCGGGCGACCCGGCCCCGAGCGGCGCCACGTTCAACGACGCGTTGCTGCTGCTCATGCGTGACCTGTTGCCCAATGGCATGCTCGGCATCGCGATCGCCGGCCTGCTCGCGTCGTTCATGGCCGGCATGGCCGCGAACCTGAGCTCCTTCAACACCGTCTTCACCTACGACATCTGGCAGACCTACCTGCGCAAGGGCCGGCCGGACGAGTACTACCTGCGGGTCGGCCGCGTGATCACCGTGATCGCGACCGTGCTGGCGATCGGCACCGCGTTCATCGCGTCCACGTACAGCAACCTGATGACCTACCTGCAGCAGCTGTTCTCGTTCTTCAACGCTCCGCTGTTCGCGACGTTCATCCTCGGTATGTTCTGGCGCCGCATGACGCCCGCCGCCGGTTGGGCCGGTCTGGCGAGCGGCACCCTCGCGGCGGTCGTCGTGTTCGCCCTGGCGGAGTTGGACGTATGGATGCTGCCCGGTCAGGGCGCCGCGTTCGTCGGGGCTGGTGCGGCGTTCGTGGTCGACATCGTCGTGAGCGTCGCGGTCACCTACGGGAGCGCACCGAAACCGGCCGCGCAGCTCACCGGGCTCGTCTGGTCGCTCACACCCAAGGAGAGCCGCCAGCACTCGACCACCGGCGAGGACGCCGGCTGGTACCGCAACCCGACCCTGCTCGCCGGCATCGTGCTGGTCGTGACGATCGCACTCAACATCATCTTCTAGAGGGAGGAACGATGACGAAGGCCAGGAACCGTTTCGCCGTGTTCGACATCCGGTTGGTCATCGCCCTGTTGATCGGCATCTACGGCGCGGTGATCACGGTGATGGGGGTCGCCGTCACCAGCGACGAGGACATCGAGCGTTCGGCGGGGGTGAACATCAACCTGTGGGCCGGGCTCGGCATGCTCGCGGTCGCCGCCGCCTTTGTCCTGTGGACGGTGCTGCGGCCGCTGCGGGTGTCGGAAGAGAAGGAGGAGACCGGCGCGGATCAGGCTTAGCTTCCCTACTCAGAGAAGTGACTCCTCGTCGGCCAGGCCGGGGGACCGGCCGACGAGGAGTACGGGCGACCCCGTGAGCTGGGTGTTCAACTCACGGGATCTGGATCGCAGCCACTCCCGGGAGAGGCCCGATCGTGCGACCGGGCTACCCGATGTGATCGATCGGAACCATTCCCGTCACTCTTGTCGGCGATCCGTGCCCAAGGCCGGGTCGTCGTCGGCCGGCGGCTCCGGCTCCCGCCACTCCTCGGCATGGCTCGGACCGTTGCCGCGGAGCATTCCTTCCAACTCGTGCTTGAGTTCATCGTCCTGCCGGGGGCCGTGGGTGTCGCTTTCCCTGTGCATCGCGTTCCCTCCAATCGGCTCCGGCCAGCGGCTACCCGTGGCCCCGATGATCGAAACTCGTTTGGCCAGGTGGCAGTCGGGTAGTCCGCGAATATGACCGCGCAGGACTTCGTGCCGCCGAACGCCGACCTCGATGAACTGCGCACCGCGGCCGCGGGCTGCCGCGGGTGCGACCTGTACCGGGACGCGACGCAGACCGTGTTCGGCGCGGGACCGGCGGACGCGCGGGTGCTGGTTGTCGGCGAGCAGCCGGGGGACCAGGAGGACCGCAAGGGCGAGCCGTTCGTCGGCCCGGCGGGCCGGTTGCTCGACCGCGCGATGGAGGAGGCCGGCATCGACCGTGACCTCGTGTACGTCACGAACGCGGTGAAGCACTTCAAGTTCACGCTGCCCGAGCGCGGGAAGCGGCGCATCCACAAGACGCCGTCGCGTACCGAGGTGGTGGCGTGCCGGCCGTGGCTGGACGCCGAGCTGGACACGATCGGCCCGGAGCTGGTGCTCTGCCTCGGTGCCACCGCGGCGAAGTCGTTGCTGGGCCAGGGTTTCCGGGTGACGAAGGAACGCGGCACGATCGTCGAGCTGCCGGAGCGCGAGACGGTCCGCGTCGTGGCGACCGTGCACCCGTCGTCGGTGCTGCGCGCCAACGACCGCGAGGCGGCCTACCAGGAACTGGTGGCCGACCTCGCGGTCGCGGCGAAGGTGCTCGCCTGACTACCTCGCCTGACTACGAAGCCTGACTACGAACTGGTCACCGGACGACGCGGCGGTAGCGCTGCAGCCGCCGCGGGCCGGGCAGGGCGAACCGGCGGATCAGGTAGGTGAGCAGGGCGCCGATCGCGAGCCACAGGATCGCGGCCAGGCCCTCGTTCAGGAACGTGGCGAGCTTGGCGCTCTCCGGGGTGAACAACCCGTTGAGCCCCAGGCGGATGTTGGCCGCCCAACTCTCCACGAAGGACGCGAACCCGTTGGCCATGTTGGCCGAACCCAGCACCAGCACGATGTGCACCGCGAGCACGATGGCGAACAGCGCGGTGATCACGTTGATGATCGTGCAGACGATGTTCACCGCACGGATGCGGCGGTAGTCCGGGTTCGAGACGCCTTCCTCGACGAGTTCGTCCTCGTACGGCCCGGTCGTGCGCGGTGCCGAGACCGGTGCCGGTTCCGGCGTCCGCGACGCGGCGGGGTGCGGCTCGGCGGGATGCTGCACGGCGGGCCGCTGCACGGTGGGCGGATCGGCGGCGGGGTACGGGTCGAGCCGGGTTCTGTCGGGATCGTTGCGCATTGGTTCCTCACAGACCAGCCACGCGGACCGGGTCCGGCCTCGCGCCTGTCGGTTCGGCGAGTCGCCGGCTCCACACGGAACGGCAGCCGGCTCGACGCAGGAGTACCCGAACGGGGGCGACAGATAAACCCGTTCGAGCGGTTTCCGCGCTGATCGCCGCCGAGGCGGCTGCCGGTCAACGCGGCGCGACCACCGCGCCCGCGCTGAGGAATGGGTGGCGCTCGGATAGCCTCGGTTGGCGTGCGGGTGAGCAGGGCGAGGCTCCAGGTCGCGGCACGGCGTCGGTTGCGTCGGCTGCGGCTGATGGCGTTGCCGATCCTGCAGTGCGGGATCGCCGCCGGGTTGGCGTGGCTGGTCGCCACCAGGGTCTTCGGGCATCCTCGGCCGTTCTTCGCGCCGATCGCGGTGTTGATCTGCATCGGGGTCGGGCTCGGACAGCAGCGGCTGCGTCGGGTCGTCGAACTGGTGGTGGGGGTCAGCGTCGGGATCGGCGTCGGGGACCTGCTCGTCTACACCATCGGCACGGGGGCGTGGCAGATCGTGCTCGTGGTGACGCTCGCGATGACGGCCGCGGTCCTGCTCGACGGGGGCCCGCTCATCACCGTGCAGGCCGGGTCCTCGGCGGTGCTCGTCGCGACGCTGCTGCCGCCCGGGGGGACCGGCGGGATCGACCGGATGGTCGACGCGCTCATCGGTGGGTTGCTCGGGCTCGCGGCCGTCTCGCTGCTGCCGGGGAACCCGCCGGAGATCGCGCGGCGGCATGCCCGGTCGATGGTCTCGGCGTTGACCACCGCGCTGACCAGTGCGGCCGACGCCATCGACCGGCGGGACCCGGACCTCGCCTACCGGGCGCTGCGCGGGATCAGGACCCAGCAGCCCATCGACGACTACCGGGACGCCCTGCGGACCGCCAGGGACATCCTCGCCATCTCGCCGCTGCACCGGCGGCAACGGCGGCTTCTCCGGTCCTACGTGGACGCCTATGAGCCACTGGACCACGCCCTGCGCAACTGTCGCGTGCTGTTGCGGCGCACCCGGTCGGCGCTCGCCGACGCCGAGCCCGTGCCCGCCGCGATCCCCGCCGGCCTGCGGCAGCTCGCCGACGCCGCCGCCTCGTTCGGCGACCGCCTCGGGCAGGACCTGGGCGAGGTGCGGGAGGCGTTGGGCCAGGCCGGCTCGTCGGTCGACGCGGTACGGCTGGCCGGCGCCGGGTTCTCCGCGCAGGTGGTGGCCGCGCAGCTGAGGTCGGTCGCGGTCGACCTGCTGCAGGCGACCGGACTGCGGCACGAGGAGGCCCGCGCGGTGCTCCCGAGGATCGGCCGGCGACCGTCCTCGACGGAGTAACCGGTTTGCCCGGCTCACGATCGGGCTATGCGTACGGCATGCGCGTGATCACGCAGAACATTCTCGGCCGCCAGCAGGACTGGGAGTCGCGGCGGGCGGTGCTGCAGGCGGGGTTC
>DATABL010000293.1:0-2620 GCA_036259595.1 Actinophytocola sp. | reverse complement strand
GGCCAGCAGCCAGAACCTGATGATCACCGTGGTCTCCGCCCACCCGGCGAGCTCGAAGTGGTGGTGGAAGGGGGCCATCCGGAACAGTCTTCGCCTGGTCGTGCGGAACACCGCGATCTGCAGCACCACCGACAGCATCTCGACGACGAAGAGTCCGCCCACGATCACCATGAGCAGCTCGGTCTGGGTGGTGATCGACAGCCCCGCCACCAGCCCACCGAGCGCCAGCGAGCCGGTGTCCCCCATGAAGATCTTCGCCGGAGCGGCGTTCCACCAGAGGAAACCGATGCAGGCGCCCATCGCGGCGGCCGCGATCACGGCGAGGTCGAGCGGATCGCGCACGTCGTAGCAGCCTGGGGTCGGGTCGCTGTCGCCGCAGTTGTAGCGGAACTGCCAGAACGTGATGACCACGTAGGTGCCGAACACCATCGCGGAGGCGCCGCCGGCGAGGCCGTCGAGGCCGTCGGTGAAGTTCACCGCGTTGGACCAGCCGGACACCGCGATGTAGCAGAAGACGACGAACCCGATGGTGCCGAACGAGATGATCGTCAGGTCGCGCACGAACGACAGGTGCACCGAGGCCGGGGTGAACCCGTACCGGTCGGCGAAGTTCACCGCGAGGATGCCGAACGCGAGCGCCACCACCAGCTGCCCGACCATCTTCGCGGTCTTGTTCAGCCCGAGGTTGCGCTGCTTGCGGATCTTGATGAAGTCGTCCAGGAAGCCGACCAGGCCGAGGCCCGTGGTGAGGAACATGACCAGCAGACCGGACACGGTCGGCCCCTCGCTCGGGCCGGTCATCGCGCTGACCAGGTGCGCGACCAGGTACCCGGCCCACATCGCGACGATGATCGCGACGCCGCCCATGGTCGGGGTGCCGCGCTTGGACTTGTGTCCCTCCGGCCCCTCCTCGCGGATCTCCTGCCCGAAGCCCTGCCGGGAGAACACCCGGATCAGGTACGGGGTGAACAGGATGGAGACCATGAGCGCGATCGCGGCGGCGATCAGGATGCCGATCACGTGCCGGCCTCCAGCAGCGCGTCCGCGACCCGCCACAGTGCGGCGGCCTTGGAGGCCTTGACCAGGACCACGTCACCCGGCCGCAGCTCCGCGTTCAGCAACGCGATCGCGGCTTCGACATCCGGCACCAGCACCGGCTCCTCTCCGTTGAACCCCTCGAGCCGGGCGCCGTGCTGGATGCCCCCGGCCTGCTCGTCCACCGCCACCAGCCGGCCGATGCCCAGGCGCGCCGCCAGCCGGCCGATCCGCTCGTGCGCCTCCGCGCCGGAGTCACCGAGCTCCCCCATCACCCCGAGCACCGCCCACGTGCGGCGCTCCCCGTCGCCGCCCATGCGCGCCAGCGTGCGCAGCGCGGCGCCGACCGACTCGGGGTTGGCGTTGTAGCTGTCGTTGACGACCGTGACGCCGTCGGCGCGGGTGCTGACCTCCATGCGGCGCGCGGAGAGCCGCCGCGCGCACTGGAGCCGCTCGGCGACGTCGTCGAGGCTCGCCCCGAGCTCGAGGGCGACGGCGGCGGCCGACAGCGCGTTGCCGACGTGGTGGGCGCCGTACAGGCCGAGCGCGACCCGGCGCTCACCGTGCGGGGTGACCAGCGTGAACGTGGCGCGGACGTGGTCGTCGAGCTCGACGTCGACGGCCCGGACCTGGGCGTGCTCGCTCTCGCCGACGAGCACGACACGTGCGGTGGTGCGCTCGGCCATGGCGGCGACCAGGGGGTCGTCGGCGTTGAGGACGGCCACGCCGTCGGTGGGGAGTGCCTCGGGCAGCTCGCCCTTCGTGGCCGCGATGCCCTCACGGGAGCCGAACTCGCCGAGGTGCGCGCTGCCGACGTTGAGCACGACCCCGATCCGCGGCGGCGCGGTCTCGCACAGCGCGCGGATGTGGCCGGGGCCGCGGGCGGACAGCTCGAGGACCAGGTGGCGGGTGTCGTGGTCGGCGCGCAGCACGGTCCACGGGTGGCCGAGCTCGTTGTTGAACGAGCCGGGCGGGGCGACCGTGGGGCCGAGCGGCTCCAGCACCTGGGCGATGAGGTCCTTGGTGGAGGTCTTGCCGGACGACCCGGTGACGCCGACGACGGTGAGCCCGCCGGTCGGCGCGGTGAGCCGGTCGACGACCGCGCGGGCCAGGTTCGCGAGGCCGGCCAGGACCGCGGCACCGGAGCCGTCGGTGTCGCCGGTGAGCGCGACCGACCGCTCGTGCGCGTGGCCGGCGGGCGGCACGACCACCGCGGGCGCGTCGAGCTCGCGGGCGGCGAGCACGCCGACCGCGCCGGCGGCCAGCGCGGCGGCGGCGTAGTCGTGCCCGTCGACCCGCTCGCCGGGCAGCGCGACGAACAGGCCGCCCGGACCGACCCGGCGGGAGTCGAACTCGACGGACCCGCTGACGGTCTCGGTGCCGTCGGCCTGGTGCAGGCGGCCGCCGGTGGCCCGCGCGATCTCGGCGAGGGTGAGGGGGATCATGGGGTGCCCCTCTCCAGGCGGGCCCAGATCGCGGCGCGGAGCTCGTCGTGGTCGGCGAACGGGTGCACGACGCCGTCGATCTCCTGGCCGGTCTCGTGGCCCTTGCCGGCGACGACGACCACGTCGCCGGTGCGCGCGTG
>DATABL010000292.1:0-10426 GCA_036259595.1 Actinophytocola sp. | reverse complement strand
CCGCCGCGGCGGCCAGATGCGCGCACACCTCGCCCGGACCGTCCCCACCGTGCTCGCCGACGCCACCGACGTCGAGGTCCAGCCGTTCGCCGGCGAGGCGGCCGGCGACGTCGACGACGGCCAGGGCTACCTCACCTCGTTCGCCGGCTACACCCTCGCCGGCCACCGGTTCGCGCTCGGCGTCAACGTCTACGCGCCCGGCGCGCACCCCGAGGGTCCCGAGTTCGTGTGCGCCCCCGACCCGGACGGCTGCCAGCTGTTCGGCACCGAGCGCGGCGGGCAGGTGCTGGCGGTCGACGTGCGCACCGGCCAGGGCGACCCGCCCATCTCGATCCTGGCCGCCTACCACTTCCGCCGGGACGGCTCGGTGGTCTCGGTCGTCGGCTACGACTACGACCCCGCCGCCGCCCTGCCCAGCGACCCGCCGCCCATGCCGGTGACCGCCGAGCAGCTCGTCCGGCTCGCCGTGGACCCGGCACTCGGCCTGTAGCCCGCCGTGATCGAGGACCGGCTCCGGGAGGTCCGGCTCGACGAGCCGGCGCTGGTGCTCGACCTCGACGCGCTGCTCCATCGCGCGACCGCACGTCGCCGCCGCGCGGTCACCGTCGCCGTGTTCGCCCTGGTGGTCACGCTGGCAACCCTTTTCGCTTTCACCGCGTAAGCAGTGGCAGAGCGCTGGTTGAAACAGGCCGACGGACCGGTCTTGGCTCAGGTGAGTCGCGTTGCCAACGGAGGTCGGCCGGACTTTCGAACAGTGCTCTGCAGCGTGGAAGGGAGCACGGATGCGGGAGGCCTACGAGGACCGTCTCCGTCCGCCTGTCCCGCCGGCACGACGTCCTCACCCCGGCCGACGACCGCTACCAGCGCAACCTCGACTCGCCGCACTCCATCGGCTTCGTCGCGGCCGAGCGGTGGGTCGACGGGTCGCGGGTCCGGGTCTACGGCACGCGGACCTACGACGAGGACCAGAGCAGGGAGCCGGCGATGATCCCGAACCCGCCGAGGATCCACGGCGCGACCCGGCTGGACCCCGACGGGCTGGTCGTCGAGGTGACCGTCATCCCCGCGGACTCGGCGAGCGTCGCCCAGCTGCGGGCCCTGGTGTCCGACCCGGACCTGCGCTTCCGAGCCGGCGGCTAGGCTGGCCCGACGTGACAGCCAAGCCGCGCATCCCCAACGTCCTCGCCGGGCGCTACGCCTCCGCGGAGCTCGCCACCCTGTGGTCGCCGGAGCACAAGATCGTCCTGGAGCGCCGGCTGTGGCTCGCGGTCCTGCGGGCCCAGTCCGCGCTCGGCGTCGAGGTGTCCGACGACGTGCTGGCCGACTACGAGCGCGTCGTCGACCGGGTCGACCTGGAGTCGATCGCGGCCCGCGAGCGGGTCACGCTGCACGACGTGAAGGCGCGGATCGAGGAGTTCAACGCGCTGGCCGGGCACGAGCACGTGCACAAGGGCATGACCTCCCGCGACCTCACCGAGAACGTCGAGCAGCTCCAGGTCCGCGACTCGCTGGTGCTGATGCGCGACCGCGCGGTCGCGGTGCTGGCCCGGCTCGCCGCGCTCGCCGCCGAGCACGCCGACCTGGTGCTGGCCGGCCGGTCGCACAACGTCGCCGCCCAGGCCACCACGCTCGGCAAGCGGTTCGCCTCGGCCGCCGAGGAGCTGCTGGTGGCGTTCGAGCGGCTGGACGGGCTGGTCGAGCGCTACCCGCTGCGCGGCGTGCAGGGCCCGGTCGGCACCGGGCAGGACATGCTCGCGCTGTTCGGCGGCGACGCCTCGACGCTGGCGGGCTTCCAGCGGCGGATCGCCGAGTACCTCGGCTTCACCCGGGTGTTCGACTCGGTCGGCCAGGTCTACCCGCGCTCGCTCGACCACGACGTGGTGTCCACGCTGGTCCAGCTCGCCGCGGCCCCGTCGTCGCTGGCGAAGACGATCCGGCTGATGGTCGGCCACGAGCTGGCCACCGAGGGCTTCCGCGCCGGGCAGGTCGGCAGCTCGGCGATGCCGCACAAGATGAACACCCGTTCCAGCGAGCGGGTCAACGGCTTCGCGGTGATCCTGCGCGGCTACGCCTCGATGGTCGGCGAGCTGGCCGGCGACCAGTGGAACGAGGGCGACGTGTCCTGCTCGGTGGTCCGCCGGGTCGCGCTGCCGGACGCGTTCTTCGCGCTCGACGGGCTGTTCGAGACGTTCCTCACCGTGCTCGACTCGTTCGGCGCCTACCCCGCGGTGATCGACCGCGAGCTGGACCGGTACCTGCCGTTCCTGGCCACCACGAAGGTCCTGATCGCGTCCGTGCGGGCGGGCGTGGGCCGGGAGACCGCGCACGCGGCGATCAAGGAGCACGCGGTCGCGGTCGCGCTGGCGATGCGCGAGCAGGGCGTCGAGCGCAACGACCTGCTCGACCGCCTCGCCGCCGACGACCGGATCCCGCTCGACCGCCCCGGCCTCGACGCGCTGCTCGCCGACCGCCTGTCGTTCACCGGGGTCGCCGGCGCGCAGGTCGCGGCCGTGGTCGCGCGGGTGGCCGAGGTCGCGGACCGGTACGCCGACGCGGCGAAATACGCGCCGGCCGCGATCCTGTAGCGGCTAGGCTCGGGCGGGTGCCGACCGTATCCGCACTGACGTACTACCCGGTCAAGGGCTGTGCCGGGGTGTCCGTGCCGGCCATGGACATCATGCCGGCCGGCCCCGCGCACGACCGTGCGTTCATGGTCGTGCGCGCCGAGGACGGCCTGTTCCGCAGCCAGCGCACCACCCCGTCACTCGCCGTGGTCCGCCCCACGCTGGTGCACGACGGCACCAAGCTGACCCTGGCCGCACCCGGCCGCGAGGACCTGGCCGTCGACGTGCTGCCCGACGGCCCGCGCCGCACGGTCGACGTGCACGGCGTCTGGCAGGGCGACGCCGTCGACCAGGGTGACGACGCGGCCGCGTGGCTGGGCGACCTGGTCGGCGAGCCGCTGCGCCTGGTGCGGGTGCCGCCGGACCACGCGCGGATGGTCGACGAGCGGCACGGCCCGGTCACGTTCACCGACTCCACCGCCCTGCACCTGACCTCACTGGCGTCGCTGGACGACCTGAACGCGCGGATCCTGGACCGTGGCGCCGAGCCGGTGCCGATGGCGCGGTTCCGCCCGAACGTCGTGGTGGCCGGCCTGGCGCCGTACGCGGAGGACGACGTGCGGGTCATCGAGGCCGGGGGCCTGCGGATGTGCTGGGTGAAGCCGGACGTGCGCTGCAAGGTCACGATGGTCGACCAGGAGACCGGGGAGCGCGCCGGCCCGGAGCCGCTGCGCACGCTGGCGACGTTCCGCCGCGAGCCCGAGGGCGGGGTGAGCTTCGGCATCAAGCTCCGGGTGGAGTCCCCGGGCCGACTCGCCGTGGGGGACGAGCTGTCCTGGAGCTGACGCCCGATAGGGTTGGCAGGCCCTGCGTCAGGGACGGAGCGCGATGAACTACGACTGGGTCTCATTCACCACCGACTACGGCACCGACGACGGCTTCGTCGCCGCGTGCGAAGGGGTTATCGCGCGCGTCGCGCCGCCGGTGCGGGTGCTGCACGTCAGCCACACCGTGCCCGCGCAGGACGTGCGCCGGGGGGCCGCGCTGCTCGCCCAGACCGCGCCCTACCTGCCGCCGGCCGTGCACCTCGCCGTCGTCGATCCCGGCGTCGGCACCGAGCGTCGCTGGGCGGTCCTGGTCGCCGCCGAGGGCGTCCTGGTCGGCCCGGACAACGGCCTGCTCGTGCCCGCCGCCGAGGCGCTCGGCGGGGTGCGTGAGGCCTACGAGCTGACCGAGCCCGCGTACCAGCTCTCCCGCGTCTCCGCGACCTTCCACGGCCGCGACATCTTCGCTCCCGCCGCCGCGCACCTCGCCGCCGGCATCGCGCCGGAGAACTTCGGCGCGCCCATCGACGTCCGCACGCTCGTCCGCCTGCCCGACCCGGAGACCGTCGCCGAGCAGGGCAAGCTCGCCACCGAGGTGCTGTCGATCGACAGCTTCGGCAACATCCAGCTCGTCGCCACCGGCCTCGACCTCGACGCGGCCGGCGGCCGGCCGGGCACCACCGCGCACGTCAACCTCGCCGGCCGCTCGGTCAAGGCCCTGGTGGCCCGCACCTTCGGCGACGCCGACCACGCCGACGTGATCGTCTACCTCGACTCCGCCGGCCGTGTCGCGATCGCCGTCAACGGCGGCTCGGCGGCGGCCGACTACGGCGCTACCCTCGGTGATCAGGTCCTGCTGTTGTTCGCCCGGCCCTGAGCCGTCCGTCACCTCGCCGTCAGCGAAATGTCATCCGCGTATGGCCTCATGGTGCGGTGACCGCTCGCCTGCTGGTGTCACTGTCCGGAATCACCGCCGCGACACTGGACCGCGCCGACGACCTGAGCGCCGAGCTCACCGCCCGCGGCGTCCCGCTGTCGATGCTGCTCGCCCCCCGCTTCGCCGGTGCCCACCACCCGGATCCCGTCCGCACCTGGATCCACACCCGCCAGACCGCCGGCGACGCCCTCCTGCAACACGGCTTCGACCCGTCCGCCGACGCGCGCCGCCGCCGGGCCGAGTTCGCCGCCCTCCCCGCGCACGAGGCCAACCTCCGCCTGATCGCCGCCGCCACCACCCTGGAACGCCTGAACCTGACCCCACAGGGTTTCGTCCCCCCGCGCTGGCTGGCGTCCCCCGGCACGCTCACCGCGCTGCGCCGCCGCGCCGTCCCGCTCTGCGCCGACGTCGTCGGCATCCGCGACCTGCGCGCCGGGACCGTCCACCGCGCCCGCGTCCAGGGCTTCGGCTTCGGCGAACGCACCGAGCCCTGGTGGTGCTTCGCCCTGGTGATGTCCACCGCCCGCCAGGCCCGCCGTGGCGCCCTCATCCGCCTGGCCGTCGACACCGCCGACCTCACCCGCCCCGGCCCCCGCCAGGCCCTCCTCGACGCCGTCGACATCGCCCTGCACCACGAGGCTCAGCCGCGGACCTACCCGGACCTGCTCACCCGCCCCACCACCAAAGCCGCCTGACCCCTCAGATCTCCGCCGGCTCGCCCGGCGTGAGCGGGCGGACCACGCAGCCCTCCGGCGCCATCCGCTCGAACCAGCCGTACGTCATCCCCA
This sequence comes from Actinophytocola sp., assembly GCA_036259595.1. Taxonomy (GTDB): domain Bacteria; phylum Actinomycetota; class Actinomycetes; order Mycobacteriales; family Pseudonocardiaceae; genus Actinophytocola. The sequence goes on along the minus strand of DATABL010000292.1, from coordinate 5,313 downwards.
TCGCGCGCTCGGTCAGCAGCGCCTGGTGGATCGGCACCGCCACCCGCGGCGCCACCGCGCGCAGGTAGTCGATCGCCTCGGCGGTCTTCAGCCACGGCGCCTGCGTCGGCAGCCCCAGCACGTCGACCTTCTGCTCCGGCACGAACAGCGAGTCCCCCGGGTGGAAGAACGCCCCGTGGTCCACGACGTACGCCACGTTCGGCGCCGTCGGCAGGTCCCCGTAGATGATCGCGTGCTTCCCACCGGTCACGTTCACCGCCGCTCCGGCGAGGGTCAGCGCGTCGCCCGGACCCACCTGCTCCGCGTCCAGCCCGAGCTTGCTCGTCTCCTCGACCGACCCCGGGTCCACCACCAGCGCCGCCGTCGGGTTGGCCGCGACCAGCGCCGGCAGCCGGTCCGGGTCGAGGTGGTCGGCGTGCTGGTGGGTGATCAGGATCGCGTCGAGGTCCCGCAGCTCCTCGAACCCGTGCGAGAACGTCCCCGGGTCGAACAGCAGCCGGGCCGAGCCCGTGTCGACCAGGACGCATGCGTGGCCATAGTGAACGATCTGCACGCCGACACGCTACTCGTCACGAGTCCTACCGGCGGGTAGTTTGAGTGCCGGGGACGCCGACGCAGGGAGGCCCAGCATGACCGCCGTCCAGGCCAAGCCCGACACCTTCGACTCGCTCGACCCGGCCACCGGCGAGGTCGTCGGGACGCACCCGGTGCACACCGCCGCCGACGTCGACGCCGCGGTCGAGCGGGCCCGCGCGGCCGCCGACTGGTGGGCCGGCCTCGGCTTCGCCGGCCGCACCGAGCGGCTGCGACGCTGGAAGGGCGTGGTCACCCGCCGCAGCGCCCAACTCGCCGAGCTGGTGCACGCCGAGACCGGCAAGCCGCACGGCGACGCGATGCTGGAGATCGTCCTGGGCATCGACCACACCGCCTGGGCGGCGAAGAACGCGGCCAAGGTGCTCGGCCGCAAACGCCGCCCGTCCGGCCTGCTGATGGCCAACCAGGCGGCGACCGTGGAGTTCCAGCCGCTCGGCGTCGTCGGCGTGATCGGCCCGTGGAACTACCCGGTGTTCACCCCGATGGGTTCCATCGCCTATGCGCTCGCGGCCGGCAACGCGGTCGTGTTCAAGCCGTCGGAGTACACGCCGGGCGTGGGGAAGTGGCTCGCCGACACGTTCGCCGAGGTCGTTCCCGAGCACCCGGTGCTCCAGGTCGTCACCGGCTACGGCGACACCGGCGCCGCGCTCTGCCGCGCCGGCGTGGCGAAGATCGCCTTCACCGGCTCGCCCGCGACCGGCAAGAAGATCATGGCCACCTGCGCCGAGACCCTCACCCCGGTGCTCATCGAGGCCGGCGGCAAGGACGCCCTGCTGGTCGACGCCGACGCCGACCTCGCGGCCGCGGCCGACGCGGCGGTGTGGGGCGGCATGTCCAACGCCGGCCAGACCTGCACCGGCGTCGAGCGGGTGTACGTGCACGAGCGCGTCTACGACGACTTCGTGGCCAAGGTCGTCGACCTCGCCGGCAAGGTCCGCGCCGGCGGCGACGCGGAGGCCGACATCGGCCCGATCACCATGCCCAAGCAGCTGGACATCATCCGCCGGCACATCGCCGACGCCCTGGCCCGCGGCGGTCGCGCCCTGGTCGGCGGCGCGGACGCGGTCGGCGACCGGTACGTCCAGCCGACGGTCCTGGTCGACGTCCCCGAGGACTCGGCGGCCGTCCGCGAGGAGACCTTCGGCCCGACCCTGACGATCGCCAGGGTCCGCGACATGGACGAGGCCGTCGAGAAGGCGAACGCGACCGACTACGGCCTCGGCGCGACGGTGTTCGCCAAGGCACGCGGCATGGAACTGGCCAGGCGGTTGCGCTCCGGCATGACCGCGGTGAACAGCGTGATCAGCTTCGCCGGCATCCCGTCCCTGCCGTTCGGCGGCATCGGCGAGTCCGGCTTCGGCCGCATCCACGGCCCGGAGGGCCTCAAGGAGTTCGCCCGCCCGAAGGCCATCGCCCGCCAGCGCTTCAGCCCGCCGCTGAACCTGACCACCTTCACCCGCACCGCCAAGACCGACGCGACGGTCGCCAAGCTGATCACCCTCCTGCACGGCAAGCGCCGCTGAGCTCACTCCGTCCCGGCGTCGTCGCGTCGGGTCGCACGGCGCCGGGCGAGCACGCCGGCGAGCGCCGCCGCGAGGGTGACCCCGCCCAGCAGCCACCACTGCCAGGTCGGTTGCGGCGTGCGGCCGGTGACGGTGACGATCTCGCCCTCGCCGGGCACCGACGTGATGTCGCGCAGCGTCAGGATGGTGTCGTCGGAGTCGAACAGCTCGTTGTTCGCGCGGAAGTCCTCCAGGTCGTCGTAGCGCTGCCCGGTCCGGTCGAACAGCCTGGGCCGGCCCGAGTCGTGCGCCACGTACAGCGTCACCAGCTCCAACGACGCGTCCGCGTGCCGGACCACCACCGACCTGGCGTACAGCTCGCCGTCGGCGTCGATGTCCACGTCGCACTCGGGCACCTCGCCCATCGGCAGCTCCTCGCTCCCGTCACACTGGTACGCCCGCAGCAGGACGGCCTGGAACTGCTCCACGTCGTAGTAGGCGGCGATGTTCGACAACCTGTCGTCGGTGGACCCGACGGCGGGGAACCGGTCGTTCCGCACGTCGGTCGAGTCGATGTACTCCTGGAACAGGTCGTTCGTCGAGACCGCCGGCTCCGACGACCCGCACCCCGCGACCAGCAACACCGACAGCACGACCAGCACAGCACGCATCGACCGAACGTAACCAGCTCGCTCGGCCGTGCGCGGCTCCTGTCCCTAACCTGCCGTGACCAGATCCGCCGCCTTCTCCGCGACCATGATCGTCGGTGCGTTGGTGTTGCCCCTCGGCACCACGGGCATCACCGACGCGTCCACCACCCGCAGTCCGTCCACGCCCTGCACGCGCAGTGACGGGTCCACGACCGTACCGATCGCGCACGTGCCGACCGGGTGGTACAGGGTCTGGGTCATCGACCGGACGTGTTCGGCCAGCTCCTCGTCGGACAGGGTGTGCGACGCCGGCGCGTGCGGGGCGGCCAGGTAGCGCGCCAGCGGCGCCCGCGTGCCGATCTCCATCGCGTCCCGCAGGGCCCTGGTCATCACGTCCAGGTCGGCGGGGTCGTCGTAGTAGCCGGGGTCGATCTCCGGGCGCCACCTCGGGTCCGCCGAGCGCAGCCGCAGCCGGCCCCGGCTCCTCGGCGCCACCAGCGTCGCCCCGATGGTGAAGCCGGTGACCGACGGCTCGCGCAGGCCGTTGTCGTAGAACAGCGTCGGCGCCACGTGGAACTGCATGTCCGGCAGCCCGTCCCCGACCGCGTAGAACGCGCCGGCCTCACCGACGTTCGACGCGAGCGGGCCGCGCCCGGTCAGCTTCCAGCGCAGTAACCCGGTCGTGGTCGCGAGATTCACCAGATCGGTCGTCCCCCTCGTGCGCCACAGCACCGGCGCCGCGGGGTGGTCGTGCAGGTTCTCCCCGACCTCCGGCAGGTGCGCCACCACGTCGACGCCCTGCGCGCGCAGGTGCTCGGCCGGCCCGATCCCGGACAGCATCAGCAGTTGCGGCGAGTTCACCGCGCCGCCCGCCAGGATCACCTCGGCGTCGGCGTGCTCCACCTCCGAGGCCCCCCGGCGCTGGTAGGCCACGCCGATCGCCCGCGTGCCGTCGAAGACGACCCGCTCGACCAGCGCGTGCGTGCGCACGGTCAGGTTCGGCCGCTCCAGCGCCGGCCGCAGGTACGCGTCCGCGGCCGACCACCGACGGCCGTTCCGGCAGGTCACCTGGTACTGCCCGGCGCCCTCCTGGCTCGCGCCGTTGAAGTCGCCGGTCGGCTTGAGGCCCCACGACACCGCCGCGTCCACCCACGCCTCGGACAGCTCGTGGGTGTACCGCCGGTCCTCCACGTGCAGCGGACCGTCGGTGCCGTGCAGCGGGCCGCCGAGCCGCGCGTTGCGCTCGGCCTTCACGAAGTACGGCAGCACGTCGTCGAACCGCCAGCCGTCCGCGCCGTACCTGTCACCCCAGCCGTCGTAGTCGGCGCGGTTGCCGCGGATGTAGATCATCGCGTTCATCGACGAACAGCCGCCGAGCACCTTCGCCCGCGGCCAGTACGCGCGCCGCCCGCCCAGCTGCTTCTGCTCGACGGTCTCGAAGTTCCAGTCGTACCTGGTCTTGAACAGCGTCGAGAACGCCGCCGGAATGTGCAGCTCGTCGGCGTCGTCCTCGCCGCCGGCCTCGAGCAGCAGCACGGTCCGGTTCGGGTCCTCGGTCAGCCGGTTCGCCAGCACGCACCCGGCGCTGCCCGCGCCCACCACGATGTAGTCGAACGCCATCCACCGAGCCTGCTACACCTTCGCGAGGATCTCCAGTTCCTCTTCCCGCGACAGGCCCGCCCTGCGCTCCCGGTCCAGGCCGAGCTCCCGCTCGCGGGCGAGCGCGTCGGCGACCGCGTCGGCCAGCGGGCGCACCGGCATCCCGGCCGCGAGCGACGGCGCCGGGTCGTGGGACTTCATCCCGTCGTAGTCGCCGGGCAGCCACAGCGGCAGCGACCTCGGCCCGCTCCACGGCTGGACCTCCGCCTCGACCAGCCGTTCCGCACTCACCGGGACCAGCTCGACGTCGACGCCGACGGCCTCGGCGATGTCGGCGAGCACCGCCGGCAGCGGCCGGACCGGGCCGATGGCGTCGTAGGTGCCGGCGACGCCCTTCTCCCCGGCGTCGACGATCCAGGAGGCGTAGTCCCGCACGTCGATGAACTGGATCGGCTGGTCCGGCACGTCCGGCACCAGCACACGGCCGCCGCGCGCGAACCGGCCCGGCCAGTACCCGAACCGGTCACTCCTGTCCCACGATCCGGTGATCAACCCCGGACGGGTGACGAACGCACGGTCACCCATGGCCTCGCGCACGGTGTTCTCGCTGGCGACCTTGATCCCGCCGTACAGCCGCACCCCGTCCTCGCCGGCCGCGGCCATCGCCTCCCGGTCGGAATGCTCGGCGAGCGCCGGCACCAACGGCCCGGTAGCCGGCGTCTGGCCGACGGTCGCGTTGTCTGCGTAGACGTTGATCGTCGAGACGAACGACCAGTGCCCGGCCCGGTCGCCGAGGTCCCGCAGCGCCCTGGCCACCCACGGATACGACAGTGGTGACACGTCCACCACCGCGTCGAAGTCGCCGGTCAGCGGCGCGAGCCCGTCCTCCGCGTCCCGGTCGACCCGCACCAGCGAAGCACCGTCCGGCACCGCGCCGGACTCCCCGCGCGCAGCGCACACCACCTCGT
>DATABL010000291.1:0-3825 GCA_036259595.1 Actinophytocola sp. | reverse complement strand
CGCGACGAACGCGGTCTGCGCGAGGTCGTCCGCGCGGTGCCAGTCACCGCACAGCAGGTACGCGGACCGCCGCACGGCGTCGCGCCGTGCCGCGAAGTACTCCGCGAAGGCCTCCTCGTCGCGCTGTTCCACGCGGACTCTCTCCGCTCGTCGTTCTGCGTATGGGGGACGGACCGGGACGGGTCAACGGTTGCACGACTCCCGGCTGAGACGTACGCCACCCTGTTGGACGTCCGAGGTGCCCCCAAGGATGCCCTCACCCGGATGTGGTGTGATCGGATCGTGACAAACACGAGGCTCATCGATCTCCGCTCGGACACCGTCACCAAACCAGACGAGGCGATGCGGGTCGCCATGGCCAGAGCCGAGGTCGGCGACGACGTGCTGGACCGCGACCCGACGATGCGCCGGCTCGAGGAGCGGGTGGCCGACCTGCTCGGCGTCGACGCGGCGCTGTGGGTGCCGAGCGGGTCGATGGGAAATGTGATCGCGCTCATGATCCACCTGAACCGGGGTGAGCGGTTCCTCGCCTCCCGGGGCGCGCACGTGTTGGACAGTGAGCTCGGCGCGGGCGTGTGGCTGTCCGGCGGCATGCCGGAGCCGGTCGAGTGGGGTGACCGGCCGGGGCAGCTCCCGGCGGAGGCGGTACGGACGGCCGGCGGGAGCGCGCCCTACTACGCGTTGCGCACGACCCTGCTGTGCCTGGAGAACACGCACAACGCCGCGGGCGGGGTGGTCACGCCGCCCGACGAGCACGCCAAGCTGGTGGCGACCGCCCGCGACGTGGGCTTACGCGTACACCTGGACGGCGCGCGGCTGTGGCACGCGTCGGTGGCGCTGGAGGTGCCGCCGGCGGCCCTGACCGTGGGTGTGGACACCGTCCAGGTGTGTCTCAGCAAGGGTCTCGGTGCACCGGTGGGGTCGCTGGTCGCGGGCTCGAAGTCGTTCGTCGAGGAGGCCCGGCGGGTGCGGAAGATGCTGGGTGGCGGCGTGCGGCAGGGCGGCGTGCTCGCGGCCGCCGGCCTGGTCGCGCTGGACCGGATCACGTCGCTGGGCACGGACCACGTGAACGCGACGGCCCTGGCGTCGGGCCTGGCCGGCCTGGGCTGGGAGGTCGACACGCCGGAGACGAACATCGTGCTCGCGTCGACCCCGGACGCCGGGGCCACGCTGGAGCGCCTGCGCCGGGTCGGGGTCCTGGCGGTGCCGATGCTGAACCGGGTCCGGTTCATCACACACCGGGACGTCAGCGCCGCCGACGTGACCGAGGTGCTGAACCGGGTCGGCGGCCTGAGCTCGCGCTAGCCCGACCCGTGGTCAGCGGATCTGCTTGCGCTTGGATCCGCCCTTCACGGCCGCGTAGCCGACCGCGCCGAGGGTGATCACCGCGCCCGCGATGAGCAGTCCGGTGAGAATCTTGAACACGAGGCCGATCACGGTGAATGCCACCCAGATGACGATGATCGCGCCGATGATCTTCAATACCATGCTTCCGAGTCTGCCAGGCCGCGGCCGCCGGCACATCGGGGTAAACCCTCAGCTGAGCCAGTTCCCCAGCCGGTGCAGTGCCTCGGTGATGTCGGCGGCCGGCCCGGCGAACGACAGCCGCACGAAGTGGTGCCCCTCGACCGGGTCGAAGTCGATGCCGGGCACGATCGCGAGGCCGGTGTCGGCGAGCAGGCGCTGGCAGAACGCCATCGAGTCGCCGGTCAGGTGCGCGACGTCGGCGTAGACGTAGAACGCCCCGTCGGCTGGGGCGAGCTTCGTGATGCCGAGCGCGTGCAGGCCGGCGACCAGCTCGTCGCGGTTCGCCCGGTAGCGGGCGACGTGCGCGTCGAGCTCGGCGTAGGCGTCGAACGCGGCGGTCGCGGCGTGCTGGGCGAGGGCGGGCGCGCAGATGGTGAAGTTGCCGGTCAGGCAGTCGACCGCGCGGTGCAGGCGCTGCGGGACCAGCAGCCAGCCCAGGCGCCAGCCGGTCATGGCGAAGTACTTGGAGAACGAGTTGACCACCACGGCCTCGCGGGAGAACTGCCACGCCGACGCCGGGGTGTCGGTCCCGTACTGGATGCCGTGGTAGATCTCGTCGCTGACCAGCTGCACGCCGTGCTCGGCGCACCAGCCGGCGACGGCGGCCAGCTCGCCGGGGGCGAGCATGGTGCCGGTGGGGTTGGCGGGGCTCGCCACCACCAGCCCGTCGAGCGGTCCGGCGGCCTCGAGCATCTCGACGGTCGGCTGGAAGCGGGTGTCGGGCCCGCAGGGCAGCTCGACGACCTCGCAGCCCAGCGCGGTGAGGATGTTGCGGTAGGCCGGGTAGCCGGGACGGGCGAGCGCCACCCGGTCGCCGGCGTCGAACGCGGCGAGGAAGGCCAGCAGGAACCCGCCGGAGGAGCCGGTGGTGACCACCACGTCGTGCGGCTCGACGTCGAGGGCGTGCCGGCGCTCGTAGTGGTCGGCGACGGCCGCGCGCAGCGGCGGGATGCCGAGCTGCTCGGTGTAGCCGAGCGGGCCGGCGAGCGCGTCGGCGGCGCGGGCGAGGACCGGGCGTGGCGCGGCGGCCGAGGGCTGCCCGGCGGCGAGGGACACCACGTCGCCCTTGGCCCGCTGCCGGTCGTTGGCAGCGGACAGGACGTCCATGACGTGGAACGGCGGCACCGACGCGCGCTCGGCGACCTTCAGCAGACGGGACATCTCACACCTCGTCCAGCAGCTCGCCGACCAGCATCGCGAGCCGGCGGTTGTCGGCCGGGGTGACGGTGCTCCAGCCGCGGCCGTCGTTGTTGGGCCTGGCCACGTGGGCGTACCTGCCCTGGTGGGTGTCGTGGAAGGCGACGACCCGGTCGGCGCGGACCGAGCGCCCGTCGCGCTGCACCCGGTTCGCGCCGAACTGGCCGCGGATGCCGATGCCGTCGACCATGGCGGCGAGCGCCTTGGCGTCGGAGTTGCCGACACCGTCGCGGATCAGCGCGGCGGCGAGCTCGCGGCTGTCGCCCCGCGCCTGCGCGTCGGCGGCGGCGAGCAGGTCGGACGGCACGCTCACCGACCGCCCCGGCCCGGCCGGGGCCTCGCCGCAGACGGAGACGGCGGCCTCGACGATCGCGGTGTCGCGGGCGGGGATCAGCCAGACCTCGCCGCCGTCCACGACCGCGAGCAGGGCCTGGTTGCCGGTGACGGCGGCGAGCGCGCGGATCTCCCGGTCGGTCCACACCCAGGTGTCCAGGCAGACCTGCGGGCGCGCGAGCAGGTTGAGCTGGTCGACGAGCTCGGCGTCGGCGCGCTCGCCGTCGACCAGGCCGCGCGCGGTGAGCCCGGCGAGGGCCTCGGCGACGAGCTGGGCGCGCTCGGTGTGCGTGCGACCGGGGCTCGGCAGGCCGAGGGCCTCGTGCCGGCGCGGCAGGCGTTCGCGTTCCCAGAGGACGTCGAACTCGAGCGCGGAGAGCCGGACGGTGTTGCTAGTCGTCATCCGGCTCGTCGCCGATGGACTCCGGCGCGACCGTCCGGTCGTCGTCGAACACGTCACCGGAGTCGATGCCGTAGCGGCGCACGTGCTCCTGGTCCTCCTCGCCGTCGGCGGTCCGCCCGCCGGCCGCGGCCGGCTGCATGATCGTGGAGCCGGGGCGGCCGGTCCGCGCGCCGAACCGCTCGGCGTTGCGCGCGGCCCGCACCTCGTCGTCGGGTGCGGCACCGATCGGGACGCCGCGGGCCGCCTTCCCGGCCGCGCCGCCGGTCCCGGCCGCTCCCCCGCGCACCACACGTTCGCGCTCGGCACCCGCGCCGGCGCCGCCCGCGCCGCCGGCACCCATCATCGCGGCGCCCTCGGCCAGGAGC
>DATABL010000290.1:0-11504 GCA_036259595.1 Actinophytocola sp. | reverse complement strand
ACGACATCGTCGTGCACCTGAAGAAGATCACCGACCACCTCGGTGCCGACGTCGCGATCGACGCGGTCGGCGCCGAGGCGGACGGCAACCTCACCCAACACGTGACCGCGGCCAAGCTGAAGCTCCAGGGCGGCTCACCGGTGGCGCTCAACTGGGCGATCGACTCGGTCCGCAAGGGCGGCACCATCTCCGTGATGGGCGCGTACGGCCCGATGTTCAGCGCCGTCAAGTTCGGCGACGCCCTCAACAAGGGCCTCACGCTGCGGATGAACCAGTGCCCGGTGAAGCGGCAGTGGCCGCGCTTGTTCGAACACATCCGCAACGGCTACCTCAAGCCCAACGACATCGTCACCCACCGCATCCCGCTCGAGCACATCGCCGAGGGTTACCACATCTTCTCCGCGAAGCTGGACGGCTGCATCAAACCGCTCATCGTCCCGAACGGTGGCTGAGGAAGGAGAACACCCATGGCCTACACAGCGGAGACGCCCCGGCTCACCGAGTCCAGCGACCAGCTGCGTGCCCGGATCCCGGGCTGGGGTGTGGACCTGGACCCGAAGGACCGGCCGTCGGTGCCGAAACTCCAGCCGCAGGAGGACCGGACCGGCGCCCACTGGGAGTTCCCGGAGCGACAACCGGAGAAATGGCCCCGTGAGCGGTCGATCGAGCACAAGTTCCTCACCCCCGTCTTCGGCACCTCGTGCCCACCCAGCGGCGTCTCCGGTTTGCTGCGCAGGTTCTCCTACCGGACGTACAGCGAGGGACGCGCCGCGCACTGGCTGCTCCTGCTCGCCGCCGACCGGGTCGACGCCTGGGAGAACCACCTGCGCTCGTTCGTGACCCTGCGCCCGGACAACCCGATCACGCAGACCGGTGTGTCGAGCGAGTTCTCCCGGCACGGCATCTCCTCCCGGGTCGGGAAGAAACGCGCGGACGTCAAGCACCACATGATGGACCCGGTCATCGTCGCCGGCCCGTGGGTGCTGGCGGGCGGCTTCGCGGTCTCGGCCGTCAGGGCGGTGCTACGGCGCCGCCGGCGCTGACCCGCCCGCGGGCTCAGGCCGGTCGGCTGTCGCGGGGTGCGCGCCGGATCGCCGCCGGCGGGGCCGTCCAGCTCGTGCGGGCTGCCACCGGTGCACTCCCCCGCCCTGTGTAGGACAGGTGTCCGCCCAGCCGACCGCCGGCACTCAACGTCACCAGCCCGAGCAGCTTCCCCGCGGTGTGCGCGTCCCGACGGCGCAGCACGTAGGACGCGGCGTAGCACGACAGTGCCGTGGAGTCGACCACGGCGTGCACGAAGCCCACGCGCCGCTGCCGTTCGTCGAGGCCGCTGTAGTCAGCGAGCCCGAGTAGCGCGGTCGGTGGCGCGGCCGCCAGTCCGATGGCCACGAGCAGCTCGACCAGGTTTGGCAAGAAGCGCACGTGCGGCGCGTGGTCAGGTCTGGCGGTTCCTGCGGCACCCGCACCGTGACCCCATCATCCGGGAAGCTGATTTCGACGCATCGCCCGTCAGCCGCCCGCCTGTCACCGGTCGCCGACGCCACCCTCGCCGCAGGTCATCGCGGCGCTGGCTGCCGTCGGCCTCGATCCGGGGGCCACTCCCGACATCCCCGCGACGAGCCGCGGTCAACGTCGATGCGCGGTGACCAGCCAGGCACCGGAGTCGAACCACACGCCCTCGCCGGTGTCATGGGCGTCGAGCATGGCCAGCAGCCGGTCGAGAGCACGAGTCGTTGCCGTGGCGTCCAGGTCGGCGACCAGGTCCTGGACCATCCGCAGATCGAGGACGGCGTCGCGGGCGCTGGCCGCGTCCGGGCCGTAGTAGACCGGCTCGCGCACGTCGGTGATCTCCACCGTGGTGAAGCCGGCGGCGGTCAGCACGCCGGCCGTGACGGTCGGATCCGCCAGTGAGAAGGCGGCGCGGCCGAGTCCGGCTGGCGCCCTGCGGTCACCGGCCAGTGCCTGCCGGACCGCGGTGGACCACTCCTGGCGGTCGTAGGCCTGCCACACCAGCTGCACCAGTCGCGCTCCCGGCCGCAACGCCCGTCCGATGTTGGTGAACGCCGCGACCGGGTTGGTGAAGAACATCGTGCCGAACCGGCTGATCGCCAAGGTGAAATCCGCCGGCGCGAAGGGGCGGACCTGGGCATCGGCCCGTTCGAAGTCGACGTTTCGGATTCCTTCCCGCTCGCTCAGTTGGCGGGCGCGGTCCACCATCGGGCGGGACAGGTCCACGCCGAGCGCACTTCCCGATGTCGCGGATCTGGCGGCGTCCCGTGTGGTCTGTCCGGCACCGCAGCCGATGTCGAGCACGCGATCAGCGGTCCGGACACCTGCGGCCGTTCGCAGCCGCACGTTGTAGCGGCTCAGCTCGGCGTCGTAGTCGAACATCTCAATCACCACCCGAACCTGCTGGGCCATCGCGGAGTACGCCGCGCACGGTGTCGAGCGGCACCCCGGGTTCGAACTCCAGCAGCGACCAGGTCGCACCGGCGGCGGCGTACGGCAGGGGGTCGGCGTCGAAGGGCAGGCCGATGGCGATGTCGTACGGTCCGGCCACGCCCGGTCGAAGGTCGGTGATGGTGGCGACGATCTCGGCGAGCTGGTCCGGGTGTTCGAGATTGGCCGGGAAGAAGCCGTCGAGCCGGGCGGCCCGGCGGATCGGCCTGACGTTGCCGGGGAATCCGGCGGCCCACACCGGTACACCGGGCCGATGAACCGGTCGCGGCAGGAACGCGATGTCGTCGACGGTGTAGTGCTCGCCGTGGTGGTGCACCGGCTCGCCGGACCATGCGGCGGCGAGGATCGCCAGGGACTCGTCGAGCATCTGGCCGCGGCGCCGATCGTCGAGTTGCTCACCGGTCTTGGACAGCTCGGCGGCGAACCGGTCGCTGCCGAGGCCGACGCCGAGGATCAGTCTGCCGCCGCTGAGCCGGTCCAGTGTCGCGGTCTCCCGAGCGACCTTGACCGGCCGGCGACGGGGAAGCGGCGACACCATCGGGCCCAGCCGCAGCCGTTCGGTCGCGGTGGCCATCGCCGCCAACGAGATCCACGGGTCGGCGACCTGGCGGACCGGCGCCCGCCAGTGCAACTGGTCCCACACGAAGCAGCCGTCCCACCCCGCGGCCTCCGCGTCGGCGGCCAGCCGCGCCACGACCCTCGGGTCCGCGAGTTCGTCGAAGAGCGGCAGCCAGAGTGCCGATCGCAGCCGGCTCATGAGCGGCGTCGTCCCGTGTGTCGGATCAGGGCCGGCACGAAGGCGTCCCACACCGGCCTCGGCAGGTCGTGTCCCGCCCCCTCCAGGACCAGCAGCTCCGCGCCGGGGATCGCGTCCCGCAGGGCTTCGCCGTGCGGGAGTGGCAGGAGTGGGTCGTGGTCACCGTGGACCACGAGGGTCGGCGCGGCGATGTCGCCGAAGCCGCCTCGGGTCGGCCGGTCGACCTCGATGGCGTAGTGGTTGGCCAGGGTCGACGCGTAGTCACGTGCCCGCGCGACGTCCCGGTCGACCAGCGCCCGTGTCGCGGCCTGGTCGAAGTACGGCGAGCCGCCCGCGTACGCCCGTGCCGAGCCGACCACGTACGCCACGACCGAGGCCGAATCGGCTGGGTCAGGATCGGTCGGCAGCCCCTCGGCGAGCCTGTCCGTCGGCGGTGGAAGGCCGGGCTCGCCCGTCGAGCTGGAAACAAACGTCAGCGACGCGACCCGATCGGGATGGTCCACACCGGCGATCAGACCGATCCCACCGAACATCGACTGACAGACCAGGTGTGCCCGCGCGATGCCGAGGGCGTCCTGGATGCCGAGCATGTCGAGAGCCAGGTCGGTGTACGAGTACTCCGGCTCGCCTGGTGGACAGCTGATCGACCGTCCGGTGTCGCGATGGTCGTAGCGAACGACGTACCGGCCGCCCGCCGCGATCCGTTCGCACAGGTCGGCGTCCCACCACAGCATCGAGGCGGATGCCCCGGCGACGAGCAGGATCGGCGGGTCCGCCCGGTCCCCGAAGGTCTCGACACACAGCTCGACGCCGTTGATCTCGAGCAGCTGCTCGGCGTGAGTGGTCAGCGCGGTCATGTCGGCCCTCTTTCGGACGTCTTCGGTGAGCTGGCTGGTCCTGTCACGCTAAGCCGGAGTCTCCATCGCGAAAAGCGCTAGTTTCCGATCGATTCAATCGTGAATCGAAATGGACCTTGCTAAGCTGGCCTCATGGCCGACGTCGAGCTGCGCCACCTCGTCGCGATGGCCGCGGTCGCCGACGAGGGCTCCTTCGGCCGGGCGGCCGCCCGGCTCGGCTACACCCAGTCGACAGTGAGCCAGCAGATCGCCGCGTTGGAGAGAGCCGTCGGCGGCCCGGTGTTCGATCGGCCGGGTGGGCCCAAACCAGTACGGATCACCCCGCTCGGCACCGTGGTCCTGGAGCAGGGTCGCGATCTGCTGGCGAAGGCGGAGCGATTGGCCGACGCGGTCGACCGGTTCAACGCGGGCGACGGCCGGATCGACATCGGCACCTTCCAGAGCGTGTCCAACGTGATCCTGCCGACCGTCGTACGCCGACTGCGAGACGAGCACCCCGCCTGCGACATCAGGCTGTCCGAGGAGGAGCCGGAGCAACCGCGGATCGGCGATCTCGACCTGCTGTTCTACGACGGCCGGATCGAAGGCGACGTCGAGCACCTCAAGCTGCTCGACGATCCGTACCTCCTGGTCGCCAGGCACGGCGCCTTCCCCGACGGTCCGGTCCGGCTGAGCCAACTCGACGACGCTCCGATGGTGGCCTGGCCACTGACCTGCGACCAACCCTGGATGGAGCAGGCGCTCGAGCGCAGCGGCGCCCGTCCGCGAATCGTGTTTCGTAGCGCGATCAACGACACCCTCCTGTCCATGGTGCGAGCCGGCATGGGATCGGCCGTGCTGCCCTGGCTCGCGATCCGGGGGGCCAACGTCCGATCCGACCACCTGCTCCGCGTTCACGAGCTGCGACCATCCCTGCCAGCACGGGAGATCTACCTGCACTGGCGGGCCGGACGCACCCAGTCTCCACTCGCGGCGCGGGCCATCGAGATCGCCGTCGAGGTCGCGACCGAGATCGCCGACGACCCTGCCCGGGCATCGGCGAGGTCCGCGGGGGTCCGGCGGCGAGGGTGAGTCGTGGCTCGGCTCCGGTCAACTCACTCACTTCTCCGCCATGCCACCATCCCGGACGGCACTCGGAGAACGAGGACGAAAGGCCGGAAGGCTACGACCCCGTTGGTGAAGCTGTTGTTGACGCTGTCCGTGACATAGATGCCGTCGTAGTGCAGGCGGTCACCGAACAGGAAGTTGATCGGTTGCGGGCTCATCGGTTCGGCGGAGTAGTACACCTCGAAGAAGGCGTGCTCGGAGTCTTGGTGCGGGTCGCGGGAACCCGCTGGCGCGTCGAAGTACCAAGCCCGCCGCTGGGTCTCCTGGCATCGCTGGACGGTCATGGCGATGCTCGCACACGCGTTCCTCACCATCGTCGCCGCGACCGAACGCACCCGAGAGGCCGAATCGACCGACCGGATTCCCTTGACCTGCGACGACATCCCGCACCGGCTCAGCTTCTCGACCTGGCGCAGAGGGCATCAACACCGATCCCGGCAAGCCCGACCAGCGGCGATCCACCCGAGAACCATGACCATCACGATCTACAGCTGGAGTACTAGGCTCCTGGCAGGGTGGAGGCGCGTACGACCAGTTCCGGATCGAAACGCTCGGACGCCGGTTTCTGTCCGCCCAGGACGGACACGAGCAGTTCGAGCGCACGGGTGCCCATCTCATGCATGGGGGAACGGACGCTGGTCAGCGGCAGTGGTAACTCCGCGGCGAGCGGGGTGTCGTTGAAACCCGCGACCGCGACATCCTCGCCCGGGCGCAGGCCGGCGTCGCGCACCGCGCCGAGGGCGCCGATAGCGGCGAAGTCGTTCACGGCGAAAATGGCCGTCGGGCGAGGGCGCTGCCGCAGCAGGTTCTCCGCGGCCTTGTGCCCTCCTGTGGTGTCGAACGCCGAGTGCACCGCGGGCACGTCAATGCCAGCCTCCCGGTAGTGGTCCACGAACCCTGCCATCCGGTCCAGTCCTGTGCTGGCGAATGGTTCACCCGCGATCACGCCCACCCGTTCGTGCCCCAGCTGCAGGAAGTGCTCGGCCACGAGCCCGCCGCCCCGGTAGTCGTCGCACGTCACCGACGGGTGGTCGCCCGCGTGTCTGCTGACCAACACGAACGGGACCCTGCGCGCGGCTATCTCGTCTAGGAACGTCCCGTCGCTGTGCGCGTCACCGAACACGAGCCCGTCAACGCGACGGGACAGCGCCAGCTCGGTCCGCGCACGCTGCTCGGCAGGCCGGTCGTAGCTGTTCATCACGAACGTCGCCAGCCCGTGCCGCGCCGCCGCGTCCTCGACCCCCTCGTAGATCGTCGCGAGCACGACGTCCGACAGCCGGGGAACCAGCACACCGATCAGGTTGCTACGCGCGGTACGCAGGCTCTTCGCGTGCGGGTTCGGCCGGTAGTCCAGCCGCACGGCCCATTCGCGGATCGCGTCGACGGTCTCCCGCGACGCCGCACGCGCCACGTCCTCGGGTGCCCCGTTGAGCACCCGCGACACGGTTGACACGTCCACCCCGGCGGACTCCGCGATCGTCCGCAATGTGGCCGGCCGCTTCCTGTCCTGTCGAGCCATCGTCCCAGCCTCTCGCTAGCCGCCCTTGACAAGTCGGCCTCTACCGGGCTCATACTACCCAAACGATTGTCCCAAACGATTGGGCAGTAGCGCTGAGGTGAAACCCAAACGTTTGGGTACCGAGAGGAGTGGAGTGTCGTCCTTCTTGGAGACCAGGTCCAGCCCGCCACCCGGAGCTGGCTACTTCGCCCACGTCGGCGTCGCCCAGCTGGCGACGGACCTGCGGGCGGGCCGGGTGTCACCCCGCGATCTGGTCGAGACCGCGCTCAGCGAGGCCGCGCGATGGCAACCGGTGCTCAACGCATTCGTCACACTCGACGAAACGGGTGCCCGGGCTGCGGCGGACCAGGCGGCCCGGGAACTGTCCGATGGGGTGGACCGCGGTCCACTGCATGGCATCCCCGTCGCGGTCAAGGACCTCATCGACGTCCGTGGCCTGCCGACGACCGCCGGTTCCCGCCACTTCGCCAGGCACATCGCCCAACAGGATGCGGACTGCGTCCGGCGGCTCCGGGCGGCCGGGGCCATCGTTCTGGGCAAGACCACCACGCACGAGTTCGCCTACGGTCCGACCGGCGACCGCTCCGCGAGCGGCCCGACACGCAACCCGCACGCGACCGACCACATGGCGGGCGGCTCGAGCAGCGGATCCGCCGCCGCGGTCGCCGCCGGGATTGTCCCGCTCGCCCTCGGTACCGACACCGGCGGCTCGGTGCGTATCCCCGCCGCCTGCTGCGGTGTCGTCGGCCTGAAACCGACCCACAACGCGGTCGTCGCCGACGGCGTCTTCCCGCTGTCCCCCTCCCTCGACACCGTGGGCCCGCTGGCCCGCACCGCCGCCGACTGTCGCCTCCTGTGGACGGCCATGACCGCCGGCCACCAGCCACCGGCCACCGCGCCGCGGATCGGCTGGATACCTCCGGACTCGATCCACCCCACGGCACCCGCGATCACGCACCTGGCACGAGACATCGCCGGGGACCTTGTCATCGGTGAGGTCACCGTCCCGGAAGCGAAGGAGTTCCGAGCCGCGTACCGAATTATCCAGGGCAGCGAAGCCTACGCTGTGCACGCCGAGCGCCTCGCCACCGCATCCGAACTCTACGGCGAAGAGGTCCGCGACCGCCTCCGCGCGGGCGGTGAGGTCCGCGGCTGGGAGTACGTCCGGGCACGGAACCTCCGCGACCGTGTCAGCGGGGCCGTCGCGGACCTCCTACAACACCACGATCTCCTTGCCCTGCCGACGATCCCACTGCCCCCGCCGCCGCTGGACAGTCGCCAGGAACGAATCGGCGGGGAGTCCGTCGACGTTCGCGTGGCGCTGCTCGCCCTCACCAGCCCGTGGAGCGTCCTGGGCCTGCCCGCCATCTCCGTCCCCGCCGGACTCGTCGACGGGCTACCCGTCGGCCTCCAGCTCGTCGGCCCGCCCGGCGCCGAACACCGCCTCCTGGCCGTGGCAGAGCACCTGCAGATCACCAACCCCTGAAAGGAAAGACCGACATGTCCACCAGCGCCATCGTCGCCGCCGCCATCCAGTGCGACCCCCAGGTCGGACTGGAGAACAAGGACAAGAACCTTACCCGGACCCTCGAACTGGTCACCGAAGCCGCCGACCGCGGCGCGAACCTCGTCGTGCTGCCCGAACTCGTCAACACCGGATACTCCTTCGCCACCCGCGAAGAGGCCTACGCCCACGCCGAGGAACTCACCGGGCCCACCGTGCGGGCCTGGACCGACCTCGCCCGCACCCGTGGCATCCACCTCGTTGGTGGCTTCACGGAGGTCGACGGAGTGCGCCTGTTCGACACGGCCGTCCTCATCGGACCTGACGGTCTCATCGGTCACTACCGCAAAACTCACCTGTGGCACCGGGAAAAGCTCGTCTTCACCCCCGGGGACCTTGGCTTCCCGGTGTTCGACACGCGCATCGGCCGGATCGGGCTGCTGATCTGCTGGGACATCTGGTTCCCGGAGGTGGCACGCCTGCTGGCCGTGCAGGGCGCCGACGTCATCTGCAGTGTGAACAACTGGGTCTGGACGCCGCCTCCGCTGTTCGACGACGCCGGCCGGTGCATGGCCGCCTACCTGACCATGACCGCCTCACACGTCAACCACCTGCCCATCATCGCGGCCGACCGTGTTGGGGAGGAACGCGGTGCGAAGTTCCTCGGGTGCTCGCTGATCACCGGAACCAACGGCTGGCCCGCAAGCGAGGTCGCCACGCCCGAGGGCGAAACGATCGTCTACGCCGAACTCGACCTCATGGCCAGTCGCTCGGCCGCGATCTGGAACGAACTCAACGACCTGCCGCGCGACCGCCGCGCCGACCTCTACGATCCGCTGCTCGGCTACCGCGGCGGCCAAGCCCACCCGCGCTGATCGGCGGCGCCATGTCGACGAAGCTCGCCACCACCCGATCACACACCCATGCTCCGAGCGCACCCGGGCGCTGGCTCGTCGGCAGCGCGCTCGTCGCCGGCACCGCCGGCCTGGCCATCCTGCTCGCCCGCCTCACCGGATCGCTGCCGCACATCCTTCCCGGCTATGCGGCCTGGCAGGAGCAGGCCTATCGTCGGATCCCCGAGTTCCTGTGGTGGTGTCTCGGCGACACGACCGAAGCGCAGTTCTTCAAGACCGGCCTGGGCGGGGTCGGCCTGCTGGTCGGCGGCTGGATCGCCCACGCGGCAGGGAAACGGCACCGGCGCTGGGCGGGGTTCCCGATCAGCGCCGGCACCGGACTCTGGCCGTGGGTGACCACCTCGGCCCTGCTCGGACTACTGCTGTCGAACCTCGCATGGGGATGGACGCTCACCACGACAGGGATGTGGCAACCGACGTTCGTCGTGTTCGTGTCGGTCCCACCCGCGGTCGTGCTGACCTACGGCGCGGGCTGGCGGGTGGCCACCACCGGCGCCGTCCTCGGTGCGGCCCTGACCACCCCCACAGCGCTGGTGCTGGTCAACTTCGTGTGCTATCCGCTGGGACTTCCCGCGGTCCTCGGCAACGTCACCGCGATGTGGGTCAGCGCCCTGCTGGCCTTCCCGCTCTGCCGCCGCCTGCCGTGGCTGCCACCGCCCGTCGCGGCGCCTTCCGCACCGGCTGCCGCCCCACGGCAGGGCCCGGCATGGGTAGCGCGCCGGGTGCTCGCCGACTTCACCGAAGCACCCTTCCACGGCAACGAGATCGCGTCGCTCGGCCTGCTCGTCGGCACGGTGCTGACCTACCTGCTCAACCCGCTGACGCCGGTCTACGGCAGTACCCTGCTACCGGCGCTGCTCACCGCGCAGGTCCTCACCGCCACCCTCGGCGTGCTGCTCTACCGGCACCAGTGGGCACGCCATGGCTGGTACCCGACGTTCGTGCCCGTTGTGTCCGTCGCCCCGGCAGCGGTCCTCACCTACGGCCCCACCGTCCCAGCGATCCTGAGCGGCGCCGTCCTGGGCGCGCTCACCGCGCCACCGCTGGCGGCCTTCGTCTCGCGATACCTACCCGCCGGCGTCCATCCCTTCGCGGGCAACGTCTTCTCGATGACGGTGTGCACCGCGGCCGTGATCCCACTGCTGGGCCTACTGCCCGGCTTCACCTCCTGAGAGGAACCGATGCGAACCGTGCGTTTCGACCGCGACGGCACCGTACTGATCGCCGAGCAGTGGGACGGCGACGGACCGCCGCTCGTCATCGTCCCCGGCGCCATGTCCGACGCCCAGACCTGGCGGGCCGTGGTCGGCTCCCTGGCCCTGCCCAACCCCGTGATCGTGCTCAACCGCCGCGGCCGCGTGCCCAGCGGCCCGCTCGGGGCCGGGTACTCCGTGCGCACCGAGATCGACGACCTGCACCACGTCCTCGACACCCTCAGCGAGGACGTCGACCTGTTCGGCTGGAGCTACGGCGGACTCATCGCACTGGAAGTCGCGACCGAACGGCGCGACCTGCGATCCGTCGTCGCCTACGAACCAGTCTCGAGCCCGTTCGGCCCCGACGCCATCGAACCCTTGCGAACCGCACTCGACAGAGGCGATCTCGACCACGCCGTCGAGATCGTGAACCACACAGTGTCCGGCTTCTCCGCCGAGTACGTGGCCGCCCTGCGCGAGAATCCCGTATGGCCGGTGCTGCGGCCGCTCGCGCACCCCCTCGCCGACGAACTCGCCGCCCTCAACTCCCACCGTCCAGCACTGAGCCGCTACCGCGACATCAACGCACCCGTCACCCTGCTGTTGGGTGAGCTCAACGAGGGCAGGTCCCCGTACGGCACGGCATTCGACGCCATCGCCCACGCACTGCCCCAGGCCAGGCTCATTCACCTACCCGGCCAGGGGCACCTCGCCCACGCCGAAGCACCAGATGTCCTGGCCAAGCACCTCACCGACGCGATCACCACTCGGGGGGCGGTGGACGCTTCGAGAAGATAGTCAGCACCCTGTTGAGCACGGTGCATCCGGAGTCCGAACGGATCCACGGCGCGGGTGGCGAAGGCGGTCGAGATCATCGACCGCGGTCGGATGCCCGCCTGGACCTGTGGCAGTGGGAATACTCCTCACCCGGCAGGTACAGGTCGACGCGACGGTTGGACCAGGTACTGCTGCTCGTGTGGTCCGGGTCGGCCCGATCACCGGCCAGTACTGTCGCCCGTCCCTTGCGGCTTCCCTTCAGGTCACGCCGAGCCTTCCGGCTGAACCAGGAGAAGGAGGAGCCCGACCGCGAGGACCAACAGCCCAATGACGGACCGGCCGGCGAGGTCACCAGCCGTGCGTGCGGCGCCGGTCATTCTGGCCACCTCCGGCGAGCCCGGCAGGTAGACGAT
>DATABL010000289.1:0-13224 GCA_036259595.1 Actinophytocola sp. | reverse complement strand
CCGGCCGGAACCGGGACGAACCGGGGCCACAGCGCGGTCTCCGCCCGGACCGCCACCTCGCCGACCCCGAGGGCCACGACGGCGCGCACGGACTCCTCGGTCACCGCGTCCGCGTCGACGAGCACCAGCCGACCAGGGTGGGCCGCCCGCAGCCCACGCGCGTGCCCCCAGGCCGCGGCCAGGTCGGGATCGGGCGCGTAGCCGCCGGCGTGCACCGCGCCCCGCGCCAGCACCACCAGCCGGGCGGCCGGGTCCCCGGCGAGCCGCGACGCCAGCAGCCCGGGCAGGTCGGCCGGCGACACCGCGGTCAGCCCGGCGGTCAGTTCCGTGTCCACGAGGGACGCCGCGGCGCCGACCGCGACCAGCTCGAACGAGCCCGGCTCCCCGGCGGGGCCGGTGACCGGTTCCCAGACGGGCTCGAACAGTGTGTCGTGGGTGGCCGCGGCGACCTCGAGCAGCCGGGCCGGCAGGTCGGCCAGCTGGTACCGGACCACCGCGCCGCCGGCCGTGCGGGGGATCTCGGGCACCGCGTACACCTCGACCGGCACCGCGGCTGCGGGCAGCACCGCCCGGCAGGCGTCGACCAGCCGCACCGGGTCGACGCCGGACACCACCACGTACGCGACCGGCACGGCGCCGAGCTCGGCGTCCGGCCGGCCGGTGACCGCCGCGTCGAGCACCCCACCGGTCTCCCGCAGCACGGCCTCGACGTGCGCCGGCCGCACCCGCTCCTCGCCGACCACCACCACATCGGCGAGCCGCCCGGTCACCGCGAGGTAGCCGGACTCGTCGCGGCGGGCCAGGTCGCCCGTGCGGTACCAGCCGTTGCGCAGCACGGCCGCCGTCGCCTCCGGGCGGTCGTGGTAGCCGCCCGCCATCACGTTCGGCCCGCTGACCCACACCTCGCCCTCCTGGCCGGCGCCGACGTCGGTGCCGGTAAGCGGGTCGACGACGCGCACGCTCAGCCCCGGCACCGGCAGGCACCGCCCGTCCCGGTCGCCGCCCGGCCAGCTCAGCGCCACCGGGCCGCAGGTCTCCGTGGTCGCGTAGACCTCCAGCAGGGGAGCGGAGAACACCCGCTCGAACCCCGCGCGCAGGTCCGCGTCCGCCGCCGCGCCCACCACCAGCCCGGCCCGCACGGCGTCCATATCGGACAGTCCGGGCAGGTCGGCCAGCGTGCGGTACACCGCCGGCGTGCCGACCACGACGGTGCTCCGCCGCGCGGCCAACGCCTGGCGCAGCTCGTCCGCCGAGTGCGCACCGGCGAGCAGCACCGAGGCGCCGACGGCGGTCGCGGCGAGCACGCACAGGTGCTGCCCGAGCCCGTCGTGCACCGGCAGCGGCCACAGCAGACTGTCCTCGTCGGACAGACCGAGCACCGGGGCGTAGGCCGCCGCGGCGGACCACAGCGCGTTCCGCTGGGTGGACAGGACTCCCTTGCGCGGACCGGTGACGCCGGCGGTGTGCACCAGGAACGCGAGGTCGTCCAGGCCGAGGTCGTCGCGGGGCGGCGTCGCGGGGTCGGTGGCCGCGAGCTCCTCGTAGCAGGATGCCGGCACGTCGGTGTCGCCGCTGACGACGAGGGTGCGCGGCGGGTCGGCCAGCCCGGCGACCCGCGCGGCGCGGTCCGCGTCGGTGATCACCGTGTCCGCCCCGCAGTCCGCGAGCACCGCCGCCAGTTCGGCGTCGTCGAGGCCGGGGTCCAGCGGCACCGCGATCGCGCTCGCCCGGGAGATCGCCAGCGTGCTCTCCACCGCGGCCACGCCGTCCAGGAGGACCGCCACCGGGTCCCCCGGCCAGACCCCCAGGTCGGCGAGGTGTCCGGCGATCCGCCCGGTCCGCGTCGCGAGCTCGGCGTGGGTCACCCCGCGCCGGGAGTCGGCGAACGCGACCTTCTCGCCGTGACGGCTGGCGTTGGACTGCAGGAGCTCCGGCAGCGGCCGGAGCAGGTCGGTACGCGGCATGTGCCCATGCTCCCGTCGGGGGGTCCACCGCCGGGTAACTCCGCGAGCTACCTCAGTAGCCGGCGGGCACCGAGACCTGGAGCGCCGTGTCGTGCTCGAGGATCCGCTGCTGCAGCTCCTGCAGGCCGCGTCCGGGTTCCAGGCCGAGGCCGTCGATCAGCGCCTCGCGGGTCCGGCGGTACACCATCAGCGCGTCGGCCTGCCGGCCGGAGCGGTAGAGCGCGAGCATGAACTGCAGGCACAGCCGCTCGCGCAGCGGCTCGGTCGCGGTGAGCACCTCGAGCTCGGGGGTGATCTCGCGGTGGCGTCCGCAGGCCAGTTCGGCGTCGAGCCGGTCCTCCAGCGCGGACAGCCGCTCGTCCTCGACCGCCGCCAGTTCCGACCAGATGATCCCGCTCTCCACCAGGTCGACCAGCGCCCGGCCGCGCCACAGCGACAGCCCCTCGCGCAGCAGCGCGGCTCCCTCCGCCGGCAGGCCCGCCGAGATCGCGGTGCGGCCGTCGCGGACCAGGCCGCGGAACCGGAACAGGTCCACCGCGTCGGTGTCCATGCGCAGCTGGTAGCCCGGCGGGTGGGTGCGCAGCGACGGCGCCGTCGCCGAGTCGCCGTGCTCGGCGAGCATCCGGCGGATCCCCGACACGGCGTTCTGCACCATCTTGCGGGCGGTAGGCGGCGGGTTGCCGTCCCACATCGCCGCCAGGATGCGGCTGGTGGGCACCACCTTGTTGGCGTGCAGGACGAGATATCCGAGTATCGCCCGCTGTTTCACCCCACCGAGCCCCAACTGGATCCCGTTGTCGTCGGTCACCTCGATATTTCCGAGAACAGATAACTTCATGGTCGACTCCGAGTTGGAAATCTGCGCGAACCGCTATTCGGTGCGGCGAGCTTCCCATCCCGAGTCACTCCCCAGGAACCCCCCGCGACACGCTCCGCCCGTTGTCCGGGTATGCCGCGCCCATTCTCCGGAAAATCGGGACCACCTGGTCAGGCCGCGAATCAGGCGGGTCGGGATGAATTCCTCACCCGCCCGGGCTGAACGCCTCACGGGCAAGTCGGGAACGGCGCAGCGGCGTCCGGTGGGTTTCTGCCGGCGCCGGGCGTTAGCCGGGCAGCAACCAGGCCTGACCAGCGCGGGAGACCGCCACGCGAGTCAGTCGCGGGCGTGCCGCGACACCGCCCGGCTAGCGTCGGTCCCGTCGACACCGGCCCCTGGTCGGGCCAGGTGGCGACCATGAGCGATTCACGAATCGACAGTGACGAAACCCCTGTGGGAACGGTGAGCGGGTGCCTTGTCGGAAAACACCCGGATCCTGCACGTTTGAGTTGTTCCCGACCCGAACCCGAGCCCCAGGAGACCGCCATGACCCCCTCGATGCGTGAGACCTTCGGTGCCCTGTTCTTCGACGGTGCCGAGACGTCCGGTCAGCACGACATCAGCATCGACGTCCTCGACAGCTGGAGCAACTCCGGTGTTGCTGCCGTCGCGCCGACCACCATCAGCTGGTGCGACGGGAGGACCACCGCCGCCGAGGGGATCGTCGTCGCCTGACCGGCACGAGCCGGCCCACCACCGGTGCCGGGACCCCCGCCGGTGGTGGGTCCACGATCCCACCCAGACCCACGCGAGCCAGCCACAAGTACGTGACCAGGCCGAACCCCCACCGTCCAACGCGACCAACAGGGTTGATTCCGGAGAGGCGGAACTGTGAGCGCGATGACCGACACCGACCTGTGGCTGCGCCGGTTCCACCCGGCCGAGGAGGCCGGCGGCCGGTTGCTGTGCCTGCCGCACGCCGGTGGCTCGGCGAGCTACTTCTTCGCGGTGTCCCGCGCGCTGTCCCCCGAGGTCGACGTGCTGGCCGTGCAGTACCCCGGCAGGCAGGACCGCCGCCGGGAGCCGTGCGTCGACTCCGTCCCCGAGCTGGCCGACCGTCTGGTCGCCGCCATCCTGGGGGCGGACACCCCCGTCGCCGACCGGCCGATCACGATCTTCGGCCACAGCCTCGGCGCCACTCTCGGCTTCGAGGTGGCCCGACGCCTCGAGGCCGAGGGCGTGACCCCCACCGCGCTGTTCGCCTCGGGCCGCCGCGCCCCGCACCGGCACCGGGTCGAGCGGACCCACCTGCTCGACGACGCCGGCCTGCTCGCCGACGTGCGCGCGCTCGCCGGCACCGACTCCGCTCTGCTCGCCGACGACGACGTGCTGGCCATGGTGCTGCCGGCGATCCGCGGCGACTACCGCGCCGCCGAGTGCTACGAGTACCGGCCCGGCCCGCCGCTGCGCTGCCCGATCCACGCGCTCGTGGGCGACCGCGACCCCAAGGTGACCGTGGCGGAGGCCGCGGCCTGGCGCGAGCACACGGACGGCGAGTTCGAGCTCGGCGTCTACCCGGGCGGTCATTTCTTTCTCGACAATCACGTCCCGGACATTCTGCGCCGGATCAGGACACACATCCGAATGCGAACGAACGCAGCCGCGTGTACTGAGAGGAAGTAAATGACCGTCGTCGCGGAAAAGGGATTCGGTCGGCCAGTGGACCGGATCGCCAAGCAGATACTCGAGCTCACCTTCCGGTTCCGCCGGCTCGAACGACCGGACGACCCGTGTGCCGAACAACCCTGCGCCGAGTGCTACGCGGTGCACGCCGAGCGCGTGCTCCGCTTTCTCGAGCGCGACGAGCCGCTGCACTACGTGCTGCCCGCGTTCCCCGCGAAGTCGCGCAACCCCGGCAAGGTCGTCGGCATGCTGCCCGACCTGGGCGAGCGCATCTCCGTGGAGTTCCTGCAGTCGTTCTGCGAGCAGCTCACCCACCTCCACCCGCCCGGCGCGCGCATCCTGATCTGCTCGGACGGCCATGTCTTCGCCGACCTGCTCGGCATCCCGGACGACGACGTGACCGAGTACCGGGCGGAGCTGCAGCGCATCATCGACGCCACCGGTGGCGACTCGGTGCGGCTGTACTCGCTCGACGACGCGTTCGGCCTCGACTCCTACGACGAGATGCGCACGCTGCTCGTCGACCGCTACGCCACCCCGCTGGACGAGATCCGCGCGGAGGTGCGCTCCGACGTCGCCGCGCGGTCGCTGTTCAACGGGATGCACCGGTTCATGGTCGAGGACCAGACCCCGCTGCACCCCGGGGCCAGCCGCACCAAACTCCGCGAGCGCTGCAAGGACCTGGCCTACCGGATGATCCAGCGCAGCCGCGCCTGGGGCGACCTGGTCGGTGCCGAGTTCCCGCACTCGATGCGGCTGTCGATCCACCCGCAGCCGAGCCACGCCGAGAAGATCGGCTTCCACCTCATCCGCACCAGGGACAGCTGGCTCACCCCGTGGCACGGCGTGGTCGTCGACGACGGAACCACCATCACGCTGGTCAAGCGCAGCCAGGCGGAGAGCGAGAACGCCTCGCTGATCTGGCGCCACGGCCGCCCGAGCCACTACGTGAACCCGAACATCCCACCGGAGGAGATCGCATCATGACCATGTCCATCCAGGACACCGCGCTGCGACCGTTCGGCCGGCTGGTGACCGCGGACGACCGGGACGCGGACCTGCGCGAGATCCCGCCGGCCACCCTCGAACGGTGGACCATCGAGTCGAAGGTGCTCGTGCTGCGCGGGTTCCCGCTGCTGGCCACCGACGACCTGGTCGCCTACTGCCGCGGCTGGGGCGAGATCCTCACCTGGGACTTCGGCGCGGTGCTCGACCTGGTGATCCAGGAGGACCCGAGGAACTACCTGTTCAGCCGCACGGACGTGCCGTTCCACTGGGACGGCGCGTTCGCCCGGGTCGCGCCGAGGTACTTCCTGTTCCAGTGCGTGCGCGCGCCGAGCCCCGGCGGTGGCGGCGAGACCGTCTTCTCCGACTCGACCGAGGTCCTCCGCCGCGCCGGCGAGGACCTGGTGCGCCGGTGGTCGTCGACGGAGATCACCTACCGGACCGAGAAGCTCGGCTACTACGGCGGCGAGACCGTCTCCCCGCTGCTCGCCGAGCACTCCGAGACCGGCGAGACCGTCATGCGCTACGGCGAGCCGCTCGACCCGGAGAAGTACCTCAACCCGGTGTGGGTCACCGTGAACGGAATGTCCGAAGAGGACTCCGGGCCGTTCATGACCGACCTTCGCGACCGCCTGCACCACCCGGACGTCTGCTACCACCACGAGTGGCGCGACGGCGACATCGTCGTCGTGGACAACCAGGCGCTGCTGCACGGCCGCAACGCGTTCCGGAACGACTCGTCCCGGCACCTCCAGCGCATCCAGATCATCTAGGAAGGCACAGCCATGACCGTCCAGCAGTTACCGGGGCACGCGTCGCCGCCCACCCCGGCCGACCGTGCCCCTCGCACCCGGCGGCGGGTCCTGTACTCGGTGCGGATCCGGCGGGTCGAGTACCTGCCGGTGATGCTGGCCATCTACCTGATCCCGACGCTGCTGTCGGTCGGGTCGGCCGCCACTCTCGCGACCGTGGACTTCGCCCT
Source organism: Actinophytocola sp. (assembly GCA_036259595.1). Taxonomy (GTDB): domain Bacteria; phylum Actinomycetota; class Actinomycetes; order Mycobacteriales; family Pseudonocardiaceae; genus Actinophytocola. Next base: position 6,773 of record DATABL010000289.1, on the reverse strand, counting down.
GGTCATCGTGATGGCGCTGTCGGTGATGCACTTCATCGACATGACCAACGCCTACGCCGACCGGGACGTGGACGCGGTCTACAAGACCCGGCTCTCCGAGTCGGTGTACGGGCTCGGCCTGCGCAACGTGCGCTGGCAGATCGCGCTCACCGGAGTCGGCGTGCTGGTCCTGGCGACGTACCACACCGTCCGCACCGGACACTGGGACCTCCTGCCGCTCGTCGCGTTCACCCTCTACCTCGGCGCGCAGTACTCGATCCCGCCGCTGCACCTGAAGAACTCGGGCGCGTGGCAGATCCCCGGGCTCGCCGCGGTGCTGATCTGGCTGCCGATGCTGATCGTGGTCCGGGCCGTGCCCGGCGAGCTGTCCTGGCCGGTGCTGGCCGCGATCGTCGGCTTCGGCGTCAACCAGGTCGGCATCGTGCTGGTGAACACCGCGGAGGACTGGCCGGAGGACGAGGCGTTCGACATCCGCACCTGCGTCCGCGCGCTCGGGCTGAGCCGGGCGATGGCGACCGCGACCGGCATGATCGCGGTCGGCGGCTCGACGGTCTGCCTGTCGGTCCTGGCCATCGGCGGCCCGCACATCGGCCTGGTCCCGATGGTCGCCGCGATCGGGTTCGCACTGGTGCACGTCACCCGGACGTGGCGCGGGGTGCGCGGCAAGGCGGTCGAGGACGCGCTGGCGTTCCTGCGGCCCCGGGCGAAGCTGGTCCCGCTGCTGGTCGCCACCACCGGCTGGGGCACCGTGCTGGCCGCCGCGTCCGTCCTCGGCGGCTGAGCGTCCGACAAGGACAGGGGAAGATCATGGAACAGGTCGTGCTGGGGTTCTCCTGCTACGTGTTCAGCAGTGACCGGCAGCTGCTGCTCACCATGCGGGGGCACGGGAAGCGGACGTGGCCCGGGGTGTGGACCAACTCGTGCGGGGGCCGCCCCGGCCCCGGCGAGCCGCTGCCCGACGCGGCGACCCGCACGCTGCGCGACGAGCTGGGTCTGCTGGAGGTCACGCCCGAGCTGGTGCTGTCCGGGTTCCGCTACCGGGCGGAGACCGGCGACGGGCTCGCCGAGGACGAGCTGTGCCCGGTCTACCGCGTGGTCACCGACGAGCGGCCCCGGCCGAACCCGGCCGAGGTGGGCGACTTCGAGTGGGTCGACTGGGCCGACTTCGTGTACTCGGTGGCGAGCCGGGACATCTCGGTGTCACCGTGGTGCCGGGCGCAGACCGCCGAGCTGTGCGCGCTGGGCGAGGACCCCACGCGCTGGCCGGTGGTCGACGCCCGCGCGCCGCTGCCCGGCAGCACGCTCCCGCTGGCGAGCTGACCCGCCAGGGGCGTTCACAGCCAGCCGTTGTCGTGGGCGACCCGGAACGCCTCGGCCCGGGAGGCGACACCCAGCTTGGCGACCGCCGCCGACAGGTAGTTGCGGACCGTGCCGGCGGACAGGTGGGTGCGGCCGGCGATGGTGCTCACCGGGGTGTCGAACTCGGCCAGCCGCAGCACCTCCACCTCGCGTGGGGTCAGCGGGCAGGCCGGCGCGGTCAGGGCGTCCGCGGCCAGCCCGGGGTCGACGTAGCGCCCGCCGGTGTGCACCCGCCGGATCACGTCGGCCAGCGTGCCGCCCGGCGAGCCCTTCGGCAGGTACGCCTTCGCGCCGCTGGTGAGCGCCGGCTGCAGGTGGGTGGGGCGGGCGTGCCCGGTGAGGATCACCACCGCACAGGACGGCAACGCCCTGGTCAGCTCCGCGGTGACCTCCAGGCCGTCCAGCTCCGGCATCTCCAGGTCCACCACGGCGACGTCGGGCCGGCGCGCGACCGCCTCGGCCACCGCCGCGCGGCCGTCGGCCGCCTGCCCCACCACCTCGAGGTCGTCCTCCAGGTTGAGCAGCGCGGCCACGGCGGTGCGGATCAGCTCCTCGTCGTCGGCGAGCAGGATGCGGATCACGGCGCGGTCCGAACCGTGGCCACGAGCGTGAACATGCCGTCCTTCTCCTCGGTGTGCAGTGCGCCGCCGGCGTCGCGAAGCCGGTCGGCCAGCCCGCGCAGGCCGTGGCTGTGCCGGTCCGGGCCGGTGTCGCCCGCGCCGTCGTTCACGATCGTCATCCTGGCCTCGGTGCCGTCGTCCACCACCTCGGCGGCGACCTCGATCGTGCACCACTCCGCGCGACTGTGCCGCATCACGTTCGTGCTGGCCTCGCGCAGCACCGCGACCAGCGGGCCGGCCGCCCCCGCGGGGACCGCACGATCCGGCCGGGTCACCGTGCAGCGCACGCCGGACGAGCGCAGCACCTCGGCCACGGCGTCGACCTGGTCGAGCAGGTCGACCGCGCGGTAGCCGTGCACGACCTCGCGCATCTCGGTGAGCGCGGCCGCGGCGAGCCGGCGCACCTCGTCGGCCTCCTGGCTGGCCCGCCGCGCGTCGACCGGGGCGAGCCGGGACGCGAGCTCGGCCTTGAGCGCGATCACCGACAGGTTGTGCCCCAACAGGTCGTGCACGTCCCGGGCGAACCGCAGCCGCTCCTCGGTGGCGGCGAGCCGGGTCAGCGCGTCCCGGCCCTGCTGCGCCTGCACGAGGAACCGCCACAGCCACAGGTACAGCGCGTTCCACCCGGCGACCGAGAGCCCGAGGGCCAGGGTGATCGCCGCCGCGCGTCCGGGCGGTCCGCCGAACGCCCACGCCACCGCGGAGGACACGGCCGGGGTCGCCGCCATCACGGCCACCGCGACCCGGGACCGCAGCAGCAGCGGCGCCCAGCCGACGATCGACGAGCTGAGGAACGCCCACGTCTGCCACTCCTCGGCGGCGACCGGGCCGACCAGCGGGACCGACAGCACCGCGGCGGCCGCGAATCCGGCCAGCAGCCGGCGCCCGGTCGCGGCGTCCAGCGACGGGGTCACCGCCCGGTACAGCGCGCCGGCCAGGCCGGTGACGAAGACCAGCAGCCCGAACGCGCCGAGCACGACCCGCAGTGGGTCGTGCTCGACGCTCAGTCCGATGCAGGTGGTCACGAGGCTGAACAGCACCCCGAGGACCACGACGCCGATCGTGACCCGCCGCGCCCGGCGCATGCGCTGGTTGGACAGGTCGTCGGCCGGCACGGCGGTCACCCGCACGAGGCTAACGGACATCCGCGGACCCGATCACGAGTGCCGGGGCTCCCAGCGGAAGTACCGCTTCGTGATCCACCCGGCCAACGCCAGCCACGCCACCAGCACCGCGAGCCACGGCAGCGCGGCGACGGTGGTGCCGAGGAAGCCCAGCTCCGCGCCGCCGCCCAGCTCGTGGCCGAGCCAGCTGGTACGCAGCACCTCGGTGAACGGGCCCATCGGCAGGAACATCGCCGCGTCCTCGACGGCCGGGGGCATCGTGCCGAGCGGCACCAGCACGCCGGGGGCCATCAGGAAGATCGCCACGGTCGGCAGCGTGGTCAGCATGGCCGCCTCGGAGCTGCGGGTGACCGCGGACAGCGCCGCGGCGAACGCGCCGAGCACGGCCGCGCCGAGCAGCATGGCCACCAGCATGGTGAGCGGGTTGACCGGCATCGGCAGGTCGCTGACCACCATGCCGTAGCCGACCAGCGCCACCGCCTGCACGACGAACACGAGCACGGTGGCGCTGGCCGCGCCGACCAGGATCGTCGAGTCCGCCGGCAGGCCGACCCGCAGCCGCTTGAGCACCATTTCCTGGCGCCGCGAGGCGTAGGCGGTGACCAGGTGGTGGTGCACGCTGAAGATCGCCATCATGCCGATCACGCCGGAGGTCCTGGCGACCGCGCCCTCGGTGTCGTAGTCGCCGCTGACCAGCACCACGCCGATCACCATCGGGGTCACCACGGACAGCACCGTGGCGGTCATGTTGCGCCGCAGCAGCAGCAGCTCCATCCGCACCAGCGCGCCCAGCTGCCGGGCCGCGGACGGGACGCCCGTCGTTCGCTCCTGTACCGCCGCGGTCATCGGGTGACCTCCAGTCGCTCGTCGTCGTTGTCGTTGTTGTCGCCGGTGTCCTCGTCGCCGGTGGCGATGCCCATGAACACGTCCTCCAGCGAGGCGGGCCGCGCGGCCAGGTCGCCGAGGGCGATCGCGTTGCCGTTGGCCCACGCCAGCAGGTCGCTGAGGTCGGACTGCAGCTCCCGGGTCTCGTAGGTGACCCGGTCGCCGTCGACCTCGACCGACGCGCCGCCCAGCCGGGGCACCGGCGGCGAGCCGGCCGGCAGCCGGAAGGTGATCCTGGCCGGCAGGGTCCGCACCACCGTGTCCGGCGTGCCGACCGTGACCAGCTCGCCGGCCCGCATGATCGCGACCCGGTCGGCCAGCAACTCGGCCTCCTCCAGGTAGTGCGTGGTGAGCAGGACGCTGGTGCCGTCCTCCTGCAGCCGGCGCACGACCTCCCAGGTCCGACGGCGCGAGGCCGGGTCCATGCCGGTGGTCGGCTCGTCCAGGAACAGCAGCTCCGGACGGCCGAGCACGGCGAGCGCCAGCTCGAGCCGGCGGCCCTCGCCGCCGGAGAGCTGGGCGACCCCGGTGTCGAGCTTGTCGCTGAGCCCGACCAGGTCGAGTGCCTCGTCGACGGGCCTGGGGCGGGCGGTGAACGACCGCCACAGGTCGACGGTCTCCCGCACGGTCAGTGAGTCGCTGAAACCGCCCTTCTGCAGCATCACGCCCGTGCGCGGGCGCAGCGCCCGCCGGTCCCGGACCGGGTCCAGACCCAGCACCCGCACCCGCCCGGCGCTCGCCCGGCGCAGGCCCTCGAGCACCTCGATGGTCGTGGTCTTGCCGGCGCCGTTGGTGCCGAGCAACGCGAACAGCTCACCCCGCCGCACCCGCAGGGAGATCCCGCGCACGGCCTCGAACGTCCCGTAGCTGCACCGCAGCCCCTCGATGTCGATCACGCTGTCGATTACGTCGTCGGTCATGGTGAAAGCATCGCGGAGCCCGCCGGCGAACAGTACCCCTGAATTGTCACGAGTTGCCCGGGACGAATCCACGGTTCGTTCGTGCACCGGGATTTCCGCGCGGTTACCGGCGAATGTGTTCCGTCTGGAACAGTCGCGGCTGCGACATCTCCTTCGGCCGTAGGTGGAGAAAACACGATGACCCCATCCCCGGACAAACTCGTCCAGGCATTGCGCGAGTCGCTCAAGGAGAACGACCGGCTCCGGCGGCGCAACCAGCAGTTGGTCGCGGACGCGAACGAGCCGGTGGCGGTGGTGGGCGTCGGCTGCCGCTTCCCCGGCGGCGTCGCCTCGCCGGCGGACCTGTGGCGGCTGGTGTCGGACGGCGGGTCCGGAGTCACCGACTTCCCGACCAACCGGGGCTGGCCGGTCGACGAACTGTACGACCCGGACCCGGAGGCGCCGGGCAAGACCTACGTGCGCCGCGGCGGTTTCATCCCCGACGCCACCGACTTCGACGCCGAGTTCTTCGGCATCAGCCCCCGTGAGGCGCTGGCCATGGACCCGCAGCAACGGATGCTGCTGGAGACGGTCTGGGAGTCGCTGGAGCACGCCCGGATCACGCCGGGCTCGTTGCGCGGCAGCCGCACCGGGGTGTTCGCCGGGATCATGTACCACGACTACGTCACCGGGTACGACGGCGTCCCCGACAGCGTGCGTGGCCTGCTGGCCACCGGCACCTCGGGCAGCGTGCTGTCCGGACGGGTCTCCTACGTCCTGGGCCTGGAGGGCCCCACGGTGACCGTCGACACCGCGTGCTCCTCGTCGCTGGTGACCACGCACCTGGCGGTCCAGGCCCTCCGGCGCCGGGAGTGCTCGCTGGCGCTCGCCGGCGGCGTGACGGTGATGGCGCAGCCGTACACCTTCGTCGAGTTCTCCCGCCAGCGCGGGCTGTCCCCGGACGGCAACTGCCGGTCCTTCGCTGCGTCGGCGGACGGGACCGGGTGGAGCGAGGGCTGCGGGGTGCTCGTGCTGGAGCGGTTGTCCGACGCGCGGCGCAACGGCCACCGGGTGCTCGGCGTCGTGCGGGGGAGCGCGGTCAACTCCGACGGCGCGTCCAACGGGCTGACCGCGCCGAACGGGCCGTCGCAGCAGCGGGTCATCACCCAGGCGCTCCGGGACGCCGGCCTCGACCCGGCCGACGTGGACGTGGTGGAGGCGCACGGCACCGCCACCACGCTCGGCGACCCGATCGAGGTGCAGGCGCTGCTGGCGACCTACGGGCAGGGCCGGCCGGCCGACCGCCCGCTGTGGCTCGGCTCGGTCAAGTCGAACCTCGGGCACACGCAGGCCGCCGCCGGGGCCGCCGGGCTGATCAAGATGCTGCTGGCGCTGCGGCACCGGACGATGCCGAGGACCATCAACGTCGACGAGCCGACCCCGCGGGTCGACTGGTCGGCCGGCGCGGTCGAGCTGCTGACCGAGGCGCGGCCCTGGGACGCGCCGGACCGCCCGCGTCGCGCGGGGGTCTCCTCGTTCGGGATCAGCGGCACCAACGCGCACGTGATCCTGGAGGAGGCTCCCGCCGAGGAGCCCGTTCCGGACCCGGTGTCCGACCCGCCGACCGCGGTGCCGTGGGTGCTGTCCGCGCGGACCGGGGCGGCGTTGCGCGACCAGGCCGACCGGCTGTGGACCGCCCTCGACGGGCGGCCCGAGCTGGCCGCCGCCGACGTCGGGCACGCACTCGCCACCACCCGGGAGGTGTTCGAGCACCGCGCGGTGGTCGTCGGCGCCGACCGGGACGAGCTGATGTGGGCGTTGGACGGGCTCAGCGAAGGCGAACCCGGGGGCGGGGTGGTGACCGGCGGGGGGGGGGGGGGGGGGCG
>DATABL010000288.1:0-8679 GCA_036259595.1 Actinophytocola sp. | reverse complement strand
CCTGAACTGACCGAATCGCAGGGAACCGCCCGAGTCAGCTGGACGCGGGCGTGGGGAAAGCGACCGGGCTGCGGTGGCCGTCGCGGTCCACCGCCCGCACGCCGAAGAACACGTTGTCCTTCGACATGTCGATCGTCGCCTCGGTCACGTCGCCGACCCGGATCACATGTGTCCACTCCGGGTCGGTGGTCTCCCGCCACACGACCTCGTAGCCCGCCAGGTCCGGCTCGGTGCCGCGCTCCCACACCAGGACCGTGTCGTTGGTGAGGTTGTCGGTGCGGACGTGCGTGCCCTTCGGGGTGCCGGGCGCGGTCGCGAGGGTCCACAGCGTCGCGGCGTTCACCTTGGCCACCCGGTGCATGTAGCCGAAGTCGCAGAACTCGATCAGGTCGCCGTACTGCTTGCCGTCCTCCACCCGCACGTCCTGGTGCTGGTGCGCGTAGTCCTCGTGCGGCTCGGTGAACCGCGCCGCCGGGTAGCCCTGCTCCAGGAACCCGATGTGGTCGCCGCCGCGCAGGTAGCGGTCGCGGCGGTAGATGACCCGCACGTCCATGCCGGTGGCGCGGTTGTCGGCGACCGTGCGCACGAACCGCGCGAGCTGCCGCGACGGCGAGTCGTTCTCGCCGCCGACCGAACGGCGGATCGCCGCCTCCTCCTCCGTCTCGTCGGTCGGCACGCCCTCGGCGAACAGCCGGACCGTGCGCGGGTCGCGGGTGCCGTCGTCGGCGGTGCTGCTGCCGACGATGTCGTTGGTGAACATGCCCTGCACGTCCACCCCGGCCTCCCGGTACCGCGCCGCCATGTACCGGGCGCCGTAGAGGCCCTGCTCCTCGCCGGCGACCGCGGCGAACACGATCGTCGCCTCGGGCTCGCGCCTGGCCATCACCCGGGCCAGCTCCATCACGATGGCCACGCCGGACGCGTCGTCGTCGGCGCCCGGCGAGTCGTCGGTGGCGTTCATGACGTCGCTGATCCGCGAGTCGTAGTGCCCGGACACCACGTACACCCGCTCCGGCGAGGTCGAGCCGCGCAGGGTGGCGACGACGTTGGTGATCCGGGTGGGCACCGGGATGCGCCCGCCGTCCGGCTCCTGGACGTAGGACTGCAGCTCGACGGTCATCCGCCCGCCGGAGTCCGCCGCGTACCGGGACAGCTCCGCGAAGATCCAGTCGCGGGCGGCGCCGATCCCGCGCTCCGGGTCGTCCTGAGTGGACAGCGTGTGCCTGGTGCCGAAGGACACCAGCGCACGCACCGACGCCTCGATCCGCCGCCGGTCCAGGTCGCGCAGGATGTCCAGCAGCTCCCGGCTCGGCCGCTGCGGCAGCGGCGGCCGGTCGGAGCCGTGGCCGGGCTCGCCGGCCGCGGTTCCGGGCGCTCCGACCAGGGTCACGCCGCCGGCGGCGGCCGTCGCGGTGAGGAAGGTTCGCCTTGATGGGGTTGGGGTCATCCTTCCTGCCTAGACCTCACCACCGGACGTTGTCCAGATACTCGAAGCTGTTGCGTGCGGTGTCCAGCGGCGCGGGCTGGTCGTCGCGCTCCACCAGCCAGTAGCGCACGCCCGCGACGTCGGCCTTCTCGAAGATGCGCGGGAAGTCGACCACGCCGTGGCCCACGTCGGCCCAGCCGCCCGCGCCGTCGTGGTCCTTGACGTGCAGCACCGGGAAGCGGTCCGGGTGGTCCTCGAACAGCCACCGGCTGTCCACGCCCGCGCGGTCGGCCCAGCCGAGGTCGAGCTCGAAGTCGACGCAGCGCGGGTCGCTCTCGTGCAGCAGGATCTCGTACAGCGACTTGCCGCCGATGACCCGGAACTCCTGGTCGTGGTTGTGGTGCAGCACGCCCATGCCCAGCTCGCGCGCCGCCCGGCCGGCCTCGGTGAGCTGCCGGGCGCCCAGCTCCATGCCCTCGACGGTGTACATGTCGCCGGGAAACGACGACAGCACCAGCCAGTGCACGCCGATCGTCTTCGCGTCGGCGAGCTTGTTCTCCCAGTTGCCGACGAGGTCGCCGTGGCCGACGTGCAGGATCACCGGGTTGAGCCGGGCCTCGCGGCACATGTCCCGGATCTCGGCGGCCGGCCGCGGGAATGCGCTTACCCCGACGCACTCGTAGCCGATCCGGCGCATCGCGCGGAGCGTGCCGAGCGGGTCGTCCGCGAGCAGGTCGCGAACGGTGTAGAGGTGCATGCCGATGCCGCGGTCGGGGATGCGCCCCCGGCGGCCTCGGTGGTCGGCGGCCGACGCGCTGCCGGCGAGACCGGCGCCGGCGGTGGTGGCGAGCGTCGCGCCGCCGAGCAGGTGCAGGATCTGTCGTCTCGTCTGACCCATGTGCGCTCCGTATCCCTTGGGCGTCAACATCTCGGAAAGTACCTGAGAAAGCGCTTTCCTGCTAGACCCTCGGCCGGCCGCTTGACGCCGCCGGTGTCCTGTGGTTCATTAGTGGAGTAATGAACCACAGGACCAGGGAAGACGGCGCCCGTGTTCGACGACCGCAGCCCGATCTACCGGCAGATCGCCGAACGGATCGAGGCCGACGTGTTGAACGGGGCGCTGCGCGGCGACGAGCAGGTCATGTCGACCACGAAGTACGCCGCGTTCCACCGGATCAACCCGGCGACCGTGGCCAAGGCGTTCCAGCAGCTAGTCGACGACGGCGTGCTCTACAAACGCCGCGGCATCGGCATGTTCGTCAGCCCGGACGCGCCGGAGGCGCTGCGCGAGCGGCGCCGCAAGAGCTTCTTCACCGACGTGGTCGACCCGATGGTGGCGCAGGCCCGAACGCTCGGCATCCCGCTGTCGGACCTCGTCGCGCGGATCACCGAGATGTCCGAAGGGGACAGACGATGAGTACTTTCATCGAGGCGGACCGGTTGTCGTTGCGGTACGACAACACGGTCACCGCGCTCGACGAGGTGAGCTTCACGCTGACCGGCGGCAAGATCTACGGCCTGCTCGGCCGCAACGGCTCGGGCAAGACGAGCCTGCTGTCGGTGCTCGCCGGCTACCGGAAGGCGTCCGGCGGCACGGTGACCGTGGGCGGGCGGCCGGTGTTCGAGAACGCGGAGGTCACCGGCCAGGTGTGCCTGGTCCGCGGCACCGGCGACGCGGCCGTGTCCAACGTGAAGGTGAAGGAGCTGCTGGACTTCGCCGGGCACCTGCGGCCCAGCTGGGACGCCGACTACGCCCGCGAGCTCGCCGAGCTGTTCGAACTGTCGCTGGACAAGACCGCCGGCGCGCTCTCACACGGCCGGCAGTCCGCGCTGGGCATCGTCGTGGGGCTCGCCTCGCGGACTCCGGTGACCATGTTCGACGAGTCCTACCTCGGGCTGGACGCGCCGGCGCGGTACAAGTTCTACGACGCGCTGCTCGCCGAGGCCATGGCCCACCCCCGCACGATGATCCTCTCCACGCACCTGATCGAGGAGGTCAGCGCGCTGTTCGAGGAGGTCCTCATCCTCGACGAGGGCCGGCTCGTGCTGCACGACGACGCGGAGTCCCTGCGCGCCGCGGGCTCCGCGGTCACCGGCGACGCCGAGCAGGTCGACCGGTTCGTCGACGGCATGCGCGTGCTCGGCGAGAAACGCCTGGGCCGTACCAAGTCCGCGATGGTCTACGGCGAGCTCGACGCCGACCGGCGGGCCCAGGCACACGCCGCCGGGCTCGACCTCGGCCCGCTCGCCCTGCAGGACCTGTTCGTCCACCTCACCGAACCAGCCCGAGCCGAACAGGGGGAACCCCGATGACTTCCCGGATCGCGCAGCGCTGGCCGACCCTCCGGGTCACGCTCAGCGCTCATCTGCCGTTCATCGCCGTCTTGTGGGTGCTGTTCACGGTGGTCGCGCTGGTCATCGCCGGGGTGGTCGGGATGACCAACGGGATGCCGGACAGCGTGGTGCACGACGCGGCCACCCAGGCTCCGCGCTGGCTGCTGTTCGGTCTCGGCCTCGACCTGGTCGGCACCTACCTGCGGCTGCAGCTCGCGCACGGCCGGACCCGGCGGGAGTTCCTCGGCCAGGCGGTGGCGCACGCGGTGCTCATCTCCGGCTTCGCCGCCGTCCTGGTCACCCTGTGCTACCTGGCCGAGCGGGCGCTCTACGCGATCCTCGACTGGCCGCAGACGCTGGACCGCACCGGGTTGTTCACCGCCGCCGACCAGTACCCGGTCATCTTCGGCGCCTACTGGCTCGCGCTCCTGCTGTGGACGGCCGCGGGCGTGCTGATCGGGCTCGGCTTCTTCCGCTCCTCCGGCGCCGGCGTGCTCACCATCCCGCTGGGGCTGGTGGTCGTGCTGCCGAGCATCGTCGTGGTCGGCAACAGTGGCCTGCCGTTCCTCGGTGACGAGCTCGCCGGCGTCGGCCTCTCGACCGCCGCCGTGCTCGGCGCGAGCGCGGGGCTGTTCGTGCTGGCCGTGGGACTGGCCTGGGCCATGGTCCGGGACGTCCCGATGAAGACCAAAGCACCGTGACCGGGTTGTCACGGCGTCGCTCCGTGTGACAGGTTGCGTACATGCGTATTCGCCCGCGTTCCCTGCTCGCGCTGGCAACCGCGGCGGTGGTGGCCACCACCCTCGCCGCTCCCGCGCAAGCCGCCCCAGCTCCCGCTCCACCCGCCGCCGCCGCGAAGTGGTGGCACGACGTCGACCCGCGGCCGTCCAACGAGGAGGTCGGCCGCCGGCTCGACCGGCTCGCCGACCGCAGCCGCGGCCGCGTCGACGTGCGCTCGATCGGCGAGACCAACGAGGGCCGCCCGGTGTGGGCGGCCAGGGTCGGGCACGGCCCGGTCCGGATCCAGTACGTCGCCCAGCAGCACGGCAACGAGCCGCTCGGTGCGCCGGCCGCGCTCGAGTTCGTGCGCACGGTCGGGCTCGGGAACAGCGTGTGGCACCGGTGGCTGCGCTCCCAGGTGACCGTGGACGTGATCGTGCGGGCCAACCCGGACGGGCACGCGCGGGACTGGCGCTACAACTACGACCCGGAGGCCGACCCCGAGTACGGCGAGCCGGGCAAGGGCTACGACATCAACCGCTACCACAACCCGGACCTGGCGCCGGAGGACAACCCGGCCACCGAGGCGGGGCACATCCAGCGCGCGTGGCTCGAGTTCCGCCCGCACATCGTGGTCGACTACCACATGCAGGGCCGCTACGTCGACGACGACGGCCGGGAGATCACCGCGTCGGTGTACTGGCCGATCGCCGAGGGCGTCGACCCGGAGGCGGTGGACGCGGCCAAGCAGGTCGCGGTGGTGACCCAGAAGTCGATCGACCTGTTGGCCGGCGGGAACGTGAGCCAGTACCCCGGCGGCACCTACGAGGGCATCGCGCGCAACGCCTACGGCCTGCGCGGCAGCGCGAGCGTGCTGCTGGAGCTGTCGGCGATGGGCCCGGAGTTCGAGCAGAAGCAGATCCGCTCGGCCTACGTGGCGATGCTGGCGATCACGCAGACCGCCGCCGACGGCTCGGTCAACCACATCGACCCGGCCCGCGCGGACGCCATCCCGCTGCGCGGGGAGCCCATCCGCGACTGAAGCCCGAGCACAGTTCAGAACTGTGGCCGACCTCCGTTGGCAATGCCACTCACCTTGGCCATGGCCGGTCCGTCGGCCTGGTTCGAATTGTGCTCGTCTACCAGCTCCCGCGGTGGTCCGGGATCGTGAAGATCAGCGGGACCACCGCGAGGAGCAGGACGGCCAGCACGACGAACGAGTGCGCCTGGGCCATCGCCGGGTTCGCGCTGTTCGCCAGCACCGCGGTGGTGACCGACACGGCGACGATCGCCCCGCTCTGCCGGAACATGCCGCGCAGCCCGGCGATCGACGCCGCCTGGTCGGGCGCGAGCGACAGGCCAGCGTTGTTCGTCGCCGGCACCGACAGGCCCATGCCGAGGCCGGTCAGGGCGGCGGCGAACGCGAGCCAGGCGTACCCGGAGATCCCGGGCGGCGGCAGTGCCATCACGGCCAGCCCGACGATCATCAGCCCGAACCCGGCCAGCATCGGGATCCGGTGCCCGGCCCGGCGCAGCGCCAGCACCGCCAGCGCGGCGACGGCGATCATGCCCACCCCGCGCGCGGTGAGCAGCGTGCCCGCGGCTAGCGGGTCGAGGTGGAAGCGCTCCTCGGCGTAGAGCGGCACCAGCGCGCCGAACCCGATCGCGGCGCCGCCGAACAGCAGGTTCAGCACGTTCATCGCCGCGAAGGTCTTCCCGCGCAGGAACCGGATCGGGATGAACGGGGCCCGGTGGCGCAGGGTGTGCCGCACGAACAGGGCCGCGGCGACGACCGCGCACGCCTCGGGCACCAGGAACCAGGGGCTGGCCAGGCCGAGGTCGAGGTTGGTCAGCCCGTACATCGTGGCCAGCATCAGCACGGCCAGCAGCACCAGCCCGCCGACGTCGATCCGCTCGGCCGGCTTGCGCGGCGAGTCGGCGATGAGCTTCGCGGCCAGCACGAACAGGATCACCCCGATCGGCACGTTGACCAGGAAGATCGCCCGCCAGCCGAGCCAGGTCACGAAGATGCCGCCGAGGATCGGGCCCACGATCGCGCCGGCCGGGAAGATGCTGGTGAACATGCCGACCGCACGGTCCCGGTGTCGGCCGTAGTGCTCGGCGATGATCCCGGTCGCCGACGGCAGGAACGCGCCACCGCCGAGCGCCTGCACCGCGCGCAGCGCCACCAGCAGGTAGATGTTGTCGGCGAACCCACAGGCCAGCGAGGCCAGTGTGAACACGCAGATGCCGGCGAGGAACACCCGCTTGCGGCCGAACTGGTCGCCGAGCCGGCCGGCCATCGGCATGGCGATGATCTGGCCGAGCGAGTACACGGTGATCGTCCAGCCGCTCCAGGTCAGCTCGGCGGACAGGTCGGTCTGGATCGCGTTCAGCGCGGTCGCGACAATGGTTTGGTCCATCGACGCCATGAACAGCGCGATCGCGACCACCGCGAAGACGAGGTGGCGGCGCGGCAGCGGGTCGGGGCCGTCGGGCGCGGACGCCGGGTCGGACGCGGTGTGGGATGTGTCTCCTACGCTTCGCGTCCGCATAGCTCGACAATAATTTGCTTGCCGACAAGCAAGCAATCCGATTGTGACCAACGTCCGAGGAGACCATGGTGGATGCCGAGGCAGTGGCACGGCTGCGGCGGGCCATCGGGCGGCTCGCGCGCATGTTCAACACGGCGTCCTCGAGCGAGGGCCTCACCCCGACCCAGGCGTCCGTGCTCGGGCTCGTCGCCCACCGGGGGCCGCTCGGTCTGGCCGAGCTGACCGAGCTCGAGGGGCTCAACCCCACCATGGTGTCGCGCGTGGTTTCCAAGCTCGACGGCGACGGGCTGGTCCGCCGGCTGCCCGACCCGGCCGACCAGCGCGCGGTCCAGCTAGAGGCGACCGAGTCCGGGCGGCGGACCCACCAGCGGATCCTCGCCGCGCGCACGGAGACCGTCGCCAAGATCCTCGAGGGCCTGCCCCCCGAGGTCGGCGACGCCCTCCGCGACGCGCTGCCCGCACTGGAGGCACTGGCCGAGGGCATGCGCGGCACGCGCGGGTAACGGCGGCGCCGGTGCCACCGGCGCACTTGACCGTTCCTTGAGCCGATATGGAGACGGGCGGGCGAATCTCGGTTCGACGCCTAGCCCAAGGAGGGTCGCCGTGACCGCTGCCGCCAGTGAAACCGGCACCGCAGCCGTGACCGCCACCTCAGACTCGCCGCCCGAATGGGTGAGCTGCCGCCAGTGCCGCTCCCTGGTCTACGACAAGCGGCTCAGCCGCGGCCTCCGGGTGTGCCCGGACTGCGGGCACCACGGCCGGGTCGCCGCCCGTCAACGCGTCGAGCAGCTCCTCGACCCCGGCACCGTGGCGATCCTGGACCTGCCCGTGCACTCGGCCGACCCGCTGGGGTTCACCGACTCCAAGCCCTACCCCGAGCGCCTCGCCGGCGCCCGCGCCAGCACCGGGCTGGACGAGGCGGTGGTCTGCGCGAGCGGGAGCATCGAGGGGAACCCGCTGGTCGTCGCGGTCATGGACTTCGCGTTCATGGGCGGCAGCCTCGGCGGCGCGGTCGGCGAGCTGATCACGCTGGCCGGTGAGACCGCGCTGGAACGCCGGGTCCCGCTGCTGATCGTCACCGCGTCCGGCGGGGCGCGGATGCAGGAGGGCGCCGTCGCGCTGATGCAGATGGCGAAGACCAGCGCGATGCTCGGCCAGCTCGACGAGGCCGGCATCCTCACCATCACGCTGGTGACCGACCCGACGTTCGGCGGCGTCGCGGCCTCGTTCGCGACGCTGTCCGACGTGATCATCGCCGAGCCGGGCGCGCGGCTCGGGTTCGCCGGCCGCCGGGTGATCGAGCAGACGATCAAGCAGACCCTGCCGCCGGACTTCCAGACCGCGGAGTTCCTGCTGGCCAACGGCCTGATCGACATG
This sequence comes from Actinophytocola sp., assembly GCA_036259595.1. Classification (GTDB taxonomy): domain Bacteria; phylum Actinomycetota; class Actinomycetes; order Mycobacteriales; family Pseudonocardiaceae; genus Actinophytocola. Next base: position 267 of record DATABL010000288.1, on the reverse strand, counting down.
ATCCGCCCGCGGCAGGAGCTGCGCGGCACGCTGGCCAGGCTGCTGTCGATGGGCTCCCCCGCCACGGTGGTCGACGAGCCGGCGCCGCCGGTCGACGAACCCGCCGTCCCGGAGGGCGAGCTGGACCCGTGGCAGGTCGTGCAGCGGGCCCGCGACCTGAACCGGCCGACCACCGCCGACTACCTCGGCCTGCTGCTCGACGACTTCGAGGAGCTGCGCGGCGACCGGCTCGGCGGGGACAACCCGGCGATCGTCGGCGGCCTCGGC
>DATABL010000287.1:0-4767 GCA_036259595.1 Actinophytocola sp. | reverse complement strand
ACAGCATCGTCAGCCCCATCCGGCGCTGGAGGTCGCGGACGAGGTTGAGCACGGTGCCCTGGATGGACACGTCGAGCGCGGAGGTGATCTCGTCGGCGATGACCACCTCGGGCTCGCCGGCGAGCGCGCGGGCGAGCGCGACCCGCTGCCGCTGCCCGCCGGACAGCTCCGCGGGGTACCGGGCGGCCTGGTCGGCGGGGAGGCCGACGAGGTCGAGGAGCCGGGCCACCTCGGCGCGGCGGCCGGCGGTGCCGCGCGGCAGGGCCTCGGCGAGGGTGGCGCCGACGGTCATCCGAGGGTTCAGCGAGGAGTACGGGTCCTGGAACACCATCCGCAGCGGGCGCCGGCCACGATGGCGCACCGGTTCGCCGTCGAGCAGGATCCGCCCGCCGGACAGCGGCGTGAGCCCGACGGCGGCCCGGGCGAGCGTGGACTTGCCCGACCCGGACTCGCCGACGAGCCCCACCACGGTGCCGGCCGGCACGGTGAGGTCGACCCCGTCGACGGCGGTCACCCCGCGCCGGCGGGATCCGAAGTGGACGGACACGTCGTCGAACCGCAGTTCCCTCACGCGCCCACCTCCGCGGGGACGTCGGTGGTGACGTCGGCGTGCCAGCAGGCGACCCGCCGGCCCGCGCCGTCGTCCACCAGCTCCGGGTCGGCCGTGCAACGCTCGTCGGCGAGCGGGCAGCGGGGCGCGAACGCGCAGCCGGCCGGCAGCCGCGTCGGGTCCGCCGGGCGGCCGGGGATCACCGCCAGTGGCCGCGACCGGTCGGTGGTCATGTCCGGCACGGCCGCCAGCAGTGCCCGCGTGTACGGGTGCCGCGCCCGCGACCGCAGCTCGCCGGCCGGCAGGTCCTCCACGATCCGGCCCGCGTACATCACCAGCACCCGGTCGCACACCTGCTCCACCACCGTGACGTCGTGACTGATCAGCAGCAGTGCCACGTCGTCGGCCGCGCGGATGGACGCCAGCAGCGACAGCACCTGCCGCTGCACGGTCACGTCCAGCGCGGTCGTTGGCTCGTCGGCGACGATCAGCGCGGGCGTGCCCATCAGCCCCATGCCGATCATCGCGCGCTGCCGCATGCCGCCGGAGAACTCGTGCGGGAACTGCCGCGCCCGCCGCTCCGGCTCGGGGATGCGCACCGCGTCCAGCCGGTCCACCGCGCGGGCCAGCGCCGCCGCCCGGCCGAGGCCCTGGTGCTCCCGCGCCACCTCGGCGAGCTGCCGGCCGATCCGCATGGTCGGGTTCAAGGAGGTCATCGGGTCCTGGAACACCATCGCCAGCGACGTGCCGAGCAGCCGCCGGTGCGCCCCGGTCCGCAGGTCCTCGCCGAGGAACGACAGCCGCTCCGCCCGCACCTCGCCGGGCTCCTCGACCAGCCGGGACACCGCGAGCGCGGTCAGGGTCTTGCCGGAGCCGGACTCGCCCACGATGCCGACCGCGTCGCCCCGGTTCATGGTGAAACCGACTCCCCGCACGGGTTCCACGCCGGGGAAGCCCACCCGCAGGTCCTCCACCACCAGCATCGCCGAGTCGTCCGGCGCGGGCTCCGGCCGGACGCGCCGCCCGGGGCGCGCCGGTGGCCGCCGCGTCCCGAGGCCCTTCGCGATCGCCTCGCCGAACAGGTTGAACGCGAGCCCGGCGACGACCACCGCCACACCGGGCGCGAGCGCGGCCGCCGGGTGCACGTAGATGCCGCCCAGCCCCTCGCCGAGCAGCCGGCCCCAGTCGTAGTCCGGGGGCTGCACGCCGAGGCCGAGGAACGACAGCCCGGCGAACGCGAGCAATGCGCTGCCCGCGGCGATCGTCGCGTTCACCACCAGCGGCTCGGCCACGTTCGGCAGCACGTGCCGGAACAGCACCCGGAACCGCCCGACCCCGGCGATCCGCGCGGCGGCCACGTAGTCGAGCCCGGCGACGCCGGCGGTCATGGTCTGGGTCAGCCGCGCGAAGGCCGGCGCGATCGCGAGACCCAGCGCGAGCAGCGCGCCGGTGGTGCCGACCCCGAAGATCACCGCGAAGAACAGGGCGAGCAGCAGCCCGGGGAACGCGACCGCGATGTTCACCACCGCGATCACCACCCGCCCGGCCCGCCGGCCGAGCAGCAGCGGCGCCGTGCCGAGCAGCAACCCGACCGTCACCCCGATCGCGGTCGCCGCCAGCGCGAGCCGCACCGACAGGCTGGTCGCGACCAGCACCCGGGCGAGGATGTCCCGGCCGAGGTTGTCGGTGCCGGCCCAGTGCTCGGCCGACGCGCCCTGGAAGATCCGCGCCGTGTCGGTGGCGTTCGCGGCGTCGGTCCACAGCAGCGGCGCGACCACCGCCAGCACCAGCACCGCGGCCACCAGCACCGCCGCGCTCGCGCCGAGCGGCGAGCGCAGCACCCCGGCCCATCGCCGTGCCACTCAGCCCTCCCTGATCGTCGAGCGGGGGTCGAGCAGCGCGAGCGCCACGTCGACCAGCAGGTTCACCACGAGCACGCCGACGCCGTAGACGAGCACGATGCCCTGCACCAGCGGGTAGTCCTTGGCCAGGATCGAGCTGACGATCGTGCTGCCGAGGCCCGGCCAGGCGAACACGTTCTCCACCAGCACGGTCCCGGCGACCATGGCGCCGAGCAGCAGCCCGCAGAGCGTGACCGCCGCCGTCACCGAGTTCGGCAGCACGTGCCGCAGGTACACCCGGCGGGCGGGCAGCCGCTTGGCCCGAGCCGTGCGCACGTGGTCGGCCTTCAGCACCGCGAGGGTCTCCACCCGCACGATCCTGGCCAGCACCGCGGCGGGCGCGAGCGAGAGCGCCAGCACGGGCAGCACGTAGGAGGCCGGGCCGTCCCGACCCGCGACCGGCGCCCAGCCCAGGTTCACGCTGAAGATCCACACCAGCGCGACCGCGAGCAGGAACTCCGGGATCGCCGCCAGCACGATGCTGGTGGTGGTGAACCCGAGCTCGGCGGGACGGCGCCGGCCGCCGCGGGTCAGCACGGCGAACAGCAGCCCCACCGGCACCGACACCACCACCGCGACCGTGAACGCGAGCACGGCGAGCTCCAGGGTCGCCGGCAGCCGGTCGCCGAGCACCTGCGACACCGACAGCCCCGAGGTCATCGAGGTGCCGAGGTCGCCGGTCGCCAGCCCGAGCAGGTAGTCCACGTACTGCCGCCACAGCGGGTCGTCCAGGCCGAGGGCCGCGCGCCGGGCGGCCACCAGCTCCGGCGTCGCGGTCGGTCCGAGCGCGGCGCGGACGGGGTCGCCGGGGATCAGGTGGATGATCAGGAACGCGGCGGTGACCAGCACCCACACCGAGACGAGCAGCCGTCCCAGCCGCCGGGCGGCGAACCGTGCCCAGGGGTGCTCGACGCGGTGGCCGGCCGGGGCGGTGCTCGTCGCGGTGGTCGGGGCGGTGGTCGTCACTGGCTCACCCGAGCATCCGGATCGAGCTGGGGGTGACGCTGCCCTGGCTCAGCTCGAACTCGGCGCCGTTGCCGAAGGTGGGCCGGCCGGAGTTCACGAACGGCACCACGTCGAGCCGCTCGTACAGGAGCCGCTCGGCCGCGGCCCACGCGTCGCACCCGTCGGCGCCGGCGACACTCGACGCCGTCCGCACCGCGGCCACGTAGTCCTGGTTGTCGATGGCGGCGAAGTTCGAGCCGTCCGGCGGGACCGGGCCGGACAGGAACGGCACCGCCTGGCTCGGCAGCGTCACGTTGAGCGGCACGAACGCGGCGTCCCACGGCAGCTGCCCGCCGACGAGCTGTCCCATCTCGGCGTCGGTGCCGCCCTTGAGCGTGACGTCGACGCCGAGGTCGCCCCACCGCTGCTGCACCAGCTCGGCGCCGGCCTGCATGGTCGGGCCGAGCGTGGTCGGGTGGAACAGCGTCAGCGCGAGCGGGGTGCCGCCCTTGGCCCGGGTGCCGTCGGCGCCGGCGGTCCAGCCGGCCTGGTCGAGGAGGCGCGCGGCGGCGTCCAGGTCGTGGTCCGGCAGCGTGCCGCCGATGGTGTCGCCGCCGCACGGCCCGAACCCGGGCGGCACGAGCCCGGTGGCCGGCTCGCCGTTGCCGGCGCTGAGCACCTGGCCCAGCTCGTCCAGGTCGAGCGCCTGGACGAGCGCGCGGCGCACGTTCTCGTCGGCGGCCGGCAGCCCGTCCCGCTGGTTGAACCACAGTTCCCCGACCACCGCGAGCAGGTCCCGCCGGAACAGGTCCCGCGCGCGCAGCCGCTGCTGGTCCGGCCCGACGAACCCGGCGGCGTTGACCTCCCCGGACAGCAGCAGGTTCGCCGAGGTGGACTCGTTGGGCACGATCCGGATCACCACCTGGTCGGGCAGCCCCTGCTGGTCGCTGCTCCAGTCGCCGGGGCCCCAGGCGTAGTCCTCGCGGCGGGTCAGCGTGTAGTGGTCGTTGGCGACGGCCTCGGTGAGGGTGAACATGCCGGTGCCGTCTGCGCCCTGCGCGAGGAGCTCCCGGTTCGCCATGCCCTCGGCGCACACGATGTGCAGGCTGCCGACGTTGCGGGCGAGGAAGGAGTCCGGGGCCGGGGCGGTCACGGTGACCGTGCGGGCGGCGTCGTCCGCGGTGGCGGTGGTGCCGGCCGGCACGAACACCCCCATCCGGGTGGACGCGTTCTCCGGGTCGCCGACGAAGGTGATGTTCGCGGCGACCTGGGTGGCGGTCAGCTCGGTGCCGTCGGCGCAGGTGATGCCGTCGCGGAGGGTGAAGGTGGCCTCGGTGGTGGTGGACTCCCACTCGGCCGCGGGGGGGGGGG
>DATABL010000286.1:0-7476 GCA_036259595.1 Actinophytocola sp. | reverse complement strand
TGGCCAACCGGTGTTTCAGCCGGGGGGGGAGGGGCACGGACCGCTCGCGATGCTCCGACAAGGCTACCTGATCGGTGACACCCTGCTCGCCATCGCGGGGGCGGTCCGTGCCTCGTCCCGGACCTGACCGCCTCGTTCAGTCGAGGCCGGCCGCGGCCAGCAACCGGTTCGTCAGCTGGTCGTGGTCCAGCAGGTCGCCGGGCAGGCCCCGAGACCGGAACCACCCCATGACGTTCGCCACGTCCCGAGCCAGGAACTCCGTGCCCCGCGGGTTCGCGACCACGTCGACGATCTGCGGCAGGTCGATCAGCACCACCTGTCCGTCGTGCACGAGCAGGTTGTACGCCGACAGGTCGCCGTGCGTCATGCCCTCGCCGGCGAGCAGCTCCAGCACCGACACCAGCTGGTGCCACAGCTCCACGAGCTCGTCCGGCTCCGGTCGCGTCTCCGCCAGCCGCGGCGCCGCGACACCCTCGGCGTCGCCCAGGAACTCCATCAGCAGCTCGGTGCCGCCGCGCTGCACCGGGTACGGCACCGGGACGCCGATCGACCAGAGCCGGGACAGTGCCGCGAACTCCGCGACCGCCCACTGCTCGGCGATCAGGTTCCGGCCGAACGCCGTGCGGCCGGCCATCGCCCGCATCTCGCGGCTGCGCCGCATCCGCCGGCCCTCGAGGTAGCCGGCGTCGCGGTGGAACAGCCGGTGCTCGTTGCTCCGGTAGCGCTTCGCGGCCAGCAGCGAACCGCGGTCGGTGTCCGGCACCGACCGCCTGATCAGGTGAACATCGGCCTCCTTGCCCGTCTTCAGCACGCCCAGCTCGGTGTCGGCCGCGGCCAGCTCGGTCACCACCCACTCCGGTCGCGGGTGCGGTCCCTGCTCGCCGTCGCCCCAGGTGGACCAGCGGTCGGCCCCCGGCGGCAGCGGCGGGGCGGCGAACGCGCTCTCCCGCACCGCGGCCAGCCGCGCGCGTTCCTGCTCGGTCAGCCGGCCGGACCGCCGCGACTGCGGGTCGAACACGTCCTCGTCGTGCTCGCGGGACCGCTTCGGCCGGCGGGTACGGGACTGGGTCTCGTCGTTCAGATAGTCGTCGTAGTCGTGCATGCGCACTGGTGGGTTCTCCTCGAAGCGAGAGTGGAACGCCCCCACCGGCGCGCGCGAAACGACCAGGCGGCTACCGGCGAGGCGGGCGGACGCGGGCGTGCCCCGTCCAGGCGACTGTCTTGGTCACAGGGCACCTCCTCAGCTGTCCGCCGGCGAACCCGCCGACACGCGGAACCCGACTCCGGGCAGCGTCCACCACCCACCACCGCCCGCGCAACCGAATTACTCAGTCGTGCTTGGAGCCCACACAGAACTCGTTGCCCTCGGGGTCGCGCAGGACCGTCCACTCCAGGCCCGGTATGGAGTGGGTGTCGCCCCGGGTCGCGCCGAGGGCGACGAGCCGCTCGACCTCGCCCTCCCGGTCGTCGGTGGCGAGGTCGACGTGTACGCGGTTCTTGCCGGCCCGCTCATCCGGCACCTTCTGCAGCCCGAGGTACGGCTGGGCCGGGTCGCCCGCGGACCGCAGCTGCACGTAGGAGCCCTCGGCGTCGAACACGAGCTCGAGGTCGAGCGCCTTGACCCAGAACTCGGCGAGCGAGCGCGGATCGGCGCAGTCGATGGTGATTCCACCCATGGCGAGATTCATGGCCGCGACGCTACGGGCGGGCACCGACAAAATAGGAGCATGCGCACCATCGACTGGCGAGACGACCACATCGTCGTGATCGACCAGACCAAGCTGCCCGGCGGAGTGGTCGAGCTGACCCTCACCACGGTCGAGGAGCTGGTCATCGCGATCCAGCGGCTCGCCGTCCGCGGCGCGCCCGCGCTCGGCGCCGCCGGCGCGCTGGGCGTCGCGCTCGCCGCGCGCGCCTCCCGCGACCCCGACTCCGATTTCGACGCCGACGTCGCCGCACTGCGGGCCGCCCGGCCGACCGCGGTGAACCTCGCCCACGGCGTCGACCGCGCGCTGGCCCGGCTCGCCGACGGGCCGGACGCGGTGCTCGCCGAGGCCCTGGACCTGCTGGCCGAGGACGGGGTGTGCAACCGGGCGCTCGGTGAGCGGGGCGCGAACTGGCTCGCCGAGCTGATCGACGGCCCGGTCGCCGTGCACACCCACTGCAACGCGGGCGGCCTGGCCTGCGTGGAGTGGGGCACCGCGCTCGGCGTGGTCCGCTCGCTGCACGACCGCGGCCGGCTGCGGCACGTCTACGTCGACGAGACCCGCCCGCTGCTGCAGGGCGCCCGGCTGACCGCGTGGGAGCTCGCCCACCTCGGGGTGCCGCACACGCTGGTCGCCGACGCCGCCGGGCCGACCGTGCTGGCCCGGGGACTCGCCGACGCCGTGGTCGTCGGTGCCGACCGGATCGTGGCCAACGGCGACGTGGTCAACAAGATCGGCACCTACCCGCTCGCGCTGGCCGCCGCCCGGGCCGGGGTGCCGTTCGTCGTCGCCGCGCCGGAGTCGACCGTCGACGGCACGATCCCGTCGGGTGACCAGGTGGAGATCGAGGTCCGGGACGGCTCGGAGCTCCTCGCGTTCGGCGGCACCCGCACCGCGCCGAGCGGCACCCCGGCGCTGAACCTCGCCTTCGACGTGACGCCCGCCGATCTGGTGACGGCGATCGTGACCGAGGACCGGATCGTCCGGCCGGCGCTCGGGGAACGTCCGGCATAACCGGTTGGAGCAGGCCAGGCGAGGTTCACTACTCTTCGGCGGCAGTTTCCTCTGCCAAGGAGTAATGCCGTGATCACCAGGATGTCGTCGCTGTTCCTGCGCACGCTGCGTGAGGATCCGGCGGACGCCGAGGTGCCCAGCCACAAGCTGCTGGTGCGCGCCGGGTACGTCCGCCGGGTGGGCCCGGGCGGCTACTCCTGGCTGCCGCTCGGCCTGCGCGTGCTCCGCCGCATCGAGCAGGTCGTGCGCGACGAGATGAACGCGATCGGCGCGCAGGAGATCCAGTTCCCCGCGCTGCTGCCCCGCGAGCCCTACGAGACCACCGGCCGCTGGACCGAGTACGGCGACAACATCTTCCGGCTCAAGGACCGCAAGGGCGCGGACTACCTGCTCGGCCCGACGCACGAGGAGCTGTTCACGCTCACCGTGAAGGGGGAGTACAGCTCCTACAAGGACTTCCCGGTCATGCTCTACCAGATCCAGACCAAGTACCGGGACGAGGCGCGGCCCCGCGCGGGCATCCTGCGCGTCCGCGAGTTCCTGATGAAGGACTCCTACTCGTTCGATCTCAGCGACGAGGGCCTGGCCGAGTCCTACCAGGCCCATCGCGACGCCTACATCAGGATCTTCGACCGGCTCGGCCTGTCGTACGTGATCGTGTCGGCGATGTCCGGCGCGATGGGCGGGTCGGCGTCCGAGGAGTTCCTCGCCGACACGCCGACCGGCGAGGACACCTTCGTGCGCAGCACCGAGTCCGACTACGCGGCCAACGTCGAGGCCGTCGTCACCCCCGCGCCGCCCGCACAGTCCATCGCGGACAAGCCGGAGTCGCAGGTGCACCACACGCCCGACACGCCGACGATCGAGTCGCTGGTGCGCTTCCTCAACGGCGCCGGGCTCGGCCGCGAGTTCACCGCCGCCGACACGCTCAAGAACGTGCTGGTGAAGGTGCGCGCACCGGGCGCGAAGACGTGGGAGCTGCTGGCGATCGCGGTGCCGGGCGACCGCGAGGTCGACGCCAAGCGTCTCGAGGCCACGCTGTACCCGTCGGACGTGGCGATCCTCGAGGAGGCCGACTTCACCGCGAACCCGTTCCTGGTGAAGGGCTACATCGGGCCGAAGGCGTTGCAGGACAACGGGGTTCGGTACCTGGCCGACCCGCGGGTGGTCACCGGCACGGCGTGGGTCACCGGGGCGGACAAGGTCGACCACCACGTCGTGGACCTGGTGTGCGGCCGCGACTTCACCCCCGACGGCACGATCGACGTGGCCGACGTGCGCGAGGGCGACCCCTCGCCGGACGGCCGCGGGACGCTGGTGGCCGCCCGGGGCATCGAGATCGGGCACATCTTCCAGCTGGGCCGCAAGTTCGCCGACGCCTTCGGCCTCGACGCACTCGGCGCCGACAGCAAGCCGATCCGGATCACCATGGGCTCCTACGGCGTCGGCGTCTCTCGGCTGGTGGCCGCGATCGCCGAGCAGTCGCACGACGAGCAGGGGCTGGTGTGGCCGAGGGCGGTGTCACCGGCCGACGTGCACGTGGTGATCGCGGGCAAGGACGACGCGGTGCGCGAGGGCGGCGAGAGCCTCGCGGCGCGGCTCGACGAGGCGGGCCTGACGGTGCTGCTCGACGACCGCACGGCCACCCCCGGCGTGAAGTTCGCCGACGCGGAGCTGATCGGCGTGCCGACGATCGTGGTGGTGGGTCGCGGGCTCGCCAAGGGTGTCGTCGAGGTCAAGGACCGGGCCACCGGCGAGCGCGTCGAGGTCCCGGTCGACGAGGCCGTGACGCACCTGACCGAGCTGGTGCGCGGCTGAGCGGTCAGCGGAGTAGGCGGGACAGCACGGCCGGGGTGTCGGACAGGTCCGGGAGGACGATGTCGGCGCCCGCGGCCGTCAGCTCGTCGACGTCGTGGCGGCCGGTGGCCACGCCCACGGTGACGGTGCCGTGGTGGCGGCCGGCCGCGACGTCGGCGGGGGTGTCGCCGACGACGACCACCGACGCCGGCGCGAACGTGCACGCGTGCTTGGCGGCCGCCCGCGCGATCGCGGCCTCGACCAGGTCGTGGCGGTGCTCGGAGAGCGAGCCGTAGCCGCCGATCGCGAAGTCCACGTGCCGGTGTAGGTCGAACGCCTCCAGCTTCCACGTCGCCAGTGACGGCAGGTTGCCCGTGACCAGCGTCTGCACCACGCCCTCGTGCCGGGCCAGCGCCGCCAGGATCTCCGGCGCGCCGGCCAGCGCGCGGCCCAGCGTGGGCAACGACGCCCTGGCCGTCAGCGCGACCGCCTCGAGCTCGGCGAACATCCGCTCGATCTGCTCGTCGCCGTACGGCTCGTCGTGCGCGGCCAGGATCTCGCGCGCCAGCGAGCGTTCGGTGCGGCCCGGGAACGACGGCAGGTGGCCCATCTCCTTGCCCACCGCGTTGGCCAGCGCCTCGGCGTACCACCGGCGGCCGAGCCCGCTGTAGTCGACGAGCGTCAGATCGATGTCCCACAGCACGAGCGTCTCCACCCCGACATCGTGGCACGACCCACCGACGGCCCTCTATTTCAACACCGGTTGACTTCCGCTCCTGGCCGGTTCTACGCTGCGTCCAGGAAATTAAACGAGCGATGAATCAGGGGAGAGTCCGATGAACGTCCGCCGGCCCGTGCTGGTCGCCGTGCTGCTCGGCGTGGTCGGCGCCGTGGTCGCCACGGTGCTCGGCTTCCTGACCTTCGGCGCGCAGGCCACCGCCGCGCCCGACCACCTGCCGCTCGCCGTGTCCACATCGGACGAATCGGTGCGCCCGGCCGCCCAGCGGATCGCGTCCCAGGGCGGCGACGCGGTGGCGTGGCGGGTGGCCGAGCCGAGCGCCGCCAGGGAGCTGCTGGCCGACAAGGAGGTCTACGGGATCCTCGAGCTCGAGGCCGGCGCGTCGTCGGTCACGCCGACGATCGTCGTGTCCGGCGCGGTCAACCCGCAGGGCACCCAGGTCGCCCGGCAGGTGCTCACCGGCGCGGCCCAGGGGCTCGCCGGCACGCTGGCCCAGCACGGCGTCCAGGTCGCGCCGCCGCGGGTCGAGACCGTGCACGAGGCGAGCACGGGCGCCCGCACGGCACCGCTCGCGGTGAGCGCGCTGCTGTGGGTCGGTGGCCTCGTCGCGGCGCTCGCGTTCGGGATGCTGGTGGTCCGGCAGGGCATGCGGGTCGGGCCGCTCGCCCGCGCCACCCTGCTCGCCTCGGTGAGCGTGCTGGTGACCGGCGCGGTGGTCGGCCTCATGGCGCTGTGGGCCCCCGACCTGCCGCTCGGCGCCGACGTGCTCGGGTTCGTCCTGCTCACCGCGGTCGCGTTCGCCGCCGTGCAGGGCGCGCTGCTGCGCCTGCTGCGGCTGCGCGCGGCGGCCATCCTCGGGCCGCTGTACCTGCTCGCGCCCGCCGTAGCCGGCCAGGTGCCGGAGATGCTCGACCCGGCCTACCGGACGCTGCTGTGGTCGTGGACGCCGTTCCGCTTCTCCACCGAGGGCCTGCGCAGCCTCCTGCAGGGCACCCCCGACGCCCCGGACGTGCGGCTCGGCCTGCTCGTCCTCACCGGCATGGCGGTCGTCGGCCTGGTCGTCATGCTCTGGCCGGGCCGCGCGCGGCCCGAGCCCGAGCCGTCGCGGGCCGAGACGCGCGAACCGGTCCTAGCCCGGTAGGAAGCTGAACCGCACCCGGCGCACCGGGTTGTCGACGTTCGTGTCGACCAGGCAGACCGACTGCCAGGTGCCGAGCGCGAGCTCGCCGCCGATCACCGGGACGCTGGCGTAGGGCGGGATCACGGCGGGCAGCACGTGGTCCCGCCCGTGGCCGTGCGCGCCGTGCCGGTGGCGCCAGCGGTTGTCCGCCGGCAGCAGCTCCCGCAGCTGGCGCAGCAGGTCGTCGTCGCTGCCGGCGCCGGTCTCGATGACGGCGAGGCCGGCGGTGGCGTGCGGCACCCAGACGTTGAGCAGGCCGTCCTGTGCGTCGGCGTCGGCCAGGAACGCGCGGCAGTCGCCGGTGAGGTCGTGGACGACCTCGCGGTCGCCGGTCCGCACCTCGATCTCGGTGGTGTGCATGCCGATACGGTATTGGTTGAGGGGTGCGAGTCGCCTATGGACAGCAGTTCGACGTGCCCACCGGATACCTGAACACCGCGAGCATCGGCGTGCCGCCGGCGTTCGCGGCCGACGCGCTGGAGCGGGAGGTCCGGCGATGGCGCACCGGCGCCGCGCGGCCGCCGGACTACGACGAGCACGTGGTCGCCGCGCGCCGGGCGTGGGCGTCGCTGGTCGGCGCGCCGGCCGAGCGGGTCGCGGCCGGTGCCAGCGTGTCGCAGCTGGTCGGCCTGGTCGCCGCGAGCCTGCCGTCCACCACGCGGGTGCTGACCGTCGCCGGCGAGTTCACCAGCGTCACGTTCCCGTTCGCCGCACGGGGCATGCCGGTCACCGAGGTGCCCGCCGCCGAGCTGCCGTCCCGGGTGGCCGACCACGACCTGGTGGCGGTGAGCGTGGTGCAGTCGGCCGACGGCGCGGTGCTCGACCTGGCCGGGCTACGCGCCGCGACGGGTGACACGCCGGTGCTGCTCGACGTCACCCAGGCCGCGGGGTGGCTGCCGCTGGACCTGGACTGGGCCGACTGGGTCGTCGGCGCCGCCTACAAGTGGCTGCTGGCGCCGCGCGGTGCCGCCTGGCTCGCCGCCCGGCCCGAGGCGCTCGAGCGGACCGTGCCGATCGCGGCCAACTGGTTCTCCGCGGAC
>DATABL010000285.1:0-5213 GCA_036259595.1 Actinophytocola sp. | reverse complement strand
GCTGGCCGCCGCCGGTGAGCTGCTGTTCCCGGCGATCAACGTGAACGACTCGGTCACCAAGTCGAAGTTCGACAACCGGTACGGCATCCGGCACTCGCTGGTCGACGGCATCAACCGCGGCACCGACGTGCTGATCGGCGGCAAGGTCGCGGTCGTCTGCGGCTACGGCGACGTCGGCAAGGGTTCGGCGGAGTCGCTGCGCGGCCAGGGAGCGCGGGTGATCATCACCGAGATCGACCCGATCTGCGCCCTGCAGGCCGCGATGGACGGCTACGACGTGCAGCGCCTCGAGGACGTGCTGGACCGCGCCGACATCGTGATCACCACCACGGGCAACAAGGACGTGGTGATGGTCGAGCACATGGCCCGGATGAAGCACCAGGCGATCGTCGCCAACGTCGGCCACTTCGACAACGAGATCGACATGGCCGGTCTGCAGCGCTACCCCGGGGTTCAGCGGATCAACATCAAGCCGCAGGTCGACGAGTGGGTGTTCCCGGACGGTCACTCGATCCTCGTGCTGAGCGAGGGCCGCCTGATGAACCTGGGCAACGCGACCGGCCACCCGTCGTTCGTGATGTCGAACTCGTTCTCCAACCAGGTGATCGCGCAGATCGAGCTGTACACGAAGAACGAGGAGTACGACAAGGAGGTCTACCGCCTCCCGAAGAAGCTGGACGAGAAGGTGGCCCGCATCCACCTCGAGGCGCTCGGCGGCCAGCTCACCAAGCTGACCAAGGAGCAGGCGGAGTACATCGACGTGGACGTCGAGGGCCCGTACAAGTCGGACCACTACCGCTACTGACTCAGCGCCAGTGAAGCCCGGTGTCCCCAGCGGACGCCGGGCTTCACTCTGTTCAGAGCACCCGTCACGCCGACTTGTCCACACCCGCCCCAGTTGTCCACATGTGGATCTTGCGCACCCCGCCAAGCCTCGCTTCGCACTAGACTGGCCCTGAGGGGTGCCCCCGGAGCGGGTGGGGGCTGCCCTCCACGTGTGCGCGCGTGCGGTCGGCCGAGGCGAGGGAGCTGCCCTCCACGTGTGTGCGTGAGGCACGGCTCGCTGGGCAACAGGTGGCGCGCGCGATTAGTGCAGGGTCTCGCCGCGCGCCAGCATCGCGACGAACTTCTCGACGCGGCGGGCCCGGGTCTCCGGGCGCTTGGCCTCCTCCACCCGGTACAGGATCGCGTACCGGTTCTGGCTGGTCAGCGTCTCGAAGAACGCGGCGGCGGCCGGGTTCGCGTCCAGCGCGGCCCGTAGGTCGTCCGGGACCGTCGACGCCGCCGGGCCCGCGTACGCCGCCTCCCAGCGGCCGTCCGCCTTCGCCGCCTCCACCTCCCGCAGCCCGCGCGGGGTCATCTCGCCGGCCTCGATCAGCCGTTCCGCCGCCGCCCGGTTGATCTTCGACCAGCGGCTCCGCTTCGTCCGCGGGGTGAAGCGCTGCAGGTAGTACTCGTCGTCGACCCGGTTGGCCTGGCCGTCGATCCAGCCGTGGCGCAGGGCGACCGCCAGCGCCTGGTCGTGGTCCACCGACGGGATCCCGGTGCCCTTCTTCGCGATCCTGATCCACAACCCACCGGTCTCGGCGTTGTCCGCCAGCCACGCGGCGAACTCCGCCTGCGTCGCGAACGACAGCACCGGCAGCCCGTTCTTCTCACTCGGCACGCAACCGCAGCCCCTTGCCCGACGGATGCTCCAGCGTCAACACGTCGGAGGACACCGAGTAGGTCACCGATCCGTCGAGCACGCCGACCACGGCCTCCTCCACCCGCATGATGTCAGGCGCGCACGCCTTGCGGGTGAGCGCCAGCGCCTCGACCTCGATCGTGTCGCCGGACACCGTGTAGGCCGCCGACCCGCCGTTGCAGCCGGTGAACACCGTCAGCCTGTCCTTGCCGAACTCCACCGTCGCCGCCGGCGCCCCGGCCGGCGTGCTGCTCGCCAGCTGCCCGTCGACGAGCGTGTCGACCGTCCACACCGGACCCGCGAGTGGCCGGTCCGGTTCGGCGACCGCGCGGTCGGTGAACACCAGCTCGGTGTCCCCACCCCGCAGCACCAGCCGCGGCCCCTCCCGCTCCCACGACGGCCCGCTCTCCAGGAACTCCGTCAGCCACGTGTCCTGCGCGTGCCGCGGCGGGTCGCAGCCCATGCCGGTCATCTCGCCCTCGTCCACCGCCAGCGTGCCGCCGTCGAGCGACGCCTGCCAGCCCAGGTGATTGCAACCGGCGTTCGCGCCCAGCCGCCCGTCGGTGAACTCGAGCGTCACCGTCGTGCCCGCCACCAGCGCGTGCGGCTCGCCGCCCACAGTGGCCTCGTCCAGCACGTACTCGGTGTCCCACAACGGTTCCACCGTCGCGCTGCCCATCGGGTGCTGCAGGTCGGGCGGTTGCCCGCACCCCGACACGACCAGCACCAGCACGACCGCCCACACGCGTCTCATGCCGTCAGGACGGACCGAACCGCGCACGGCGTTGCACCGCCGGTTACGTACACTCCGCGCGTGGCGGTCTGCGATCATGTCGAAGGGCTGGTGGCCACCCCGACCGGCCCGTTCTACGGCCCGCTCGCGCACGGTTTCGCGTGCGGCGCACACATCCCGGTACACGTCTCCAGCCCGTGGAACGCGCTCGGCGACCCGGCCCGTGACCACCGGGCCGCCCGCGCCGCCCTCGCCGACAGCTGGGGGGTCACCACCGCCGAGGGCTGGCGGCGCCGGGCCGACGACCTGCTCGCGGGCCGCGACCTCAGGTTCGGCGTCGGCCCCGACGCCGACGCGGTGCTCGACGTCCGTCGCCGACTGCGCGAGCACGGGCCCGTCGACCCGACGGCGTGGCGCCGGGCCGTCCCCGACGAGCTGGTGCCCCTGGTCGGCGTGATCACGCGGTACGAGGCCCGGTTCCGCGCCGACGGCATCCTCCCGCCGGACGGCGTGGTCAACTCCGTGCTCGGCTACGACTTCGGCCGCGCGGTCACCCTGGCCCGCCGCGGCCACGGCGCCCGGTTCTGCGACCGGCGCACCGCGGAGGCGGTGGTGCTGCGCGCCGGCGAGCAGTGCCGCCGGCACTACCGCTCGTGGGCCGACTTCTCCGCCGGCTACGCGCTCGGCCGGGTACTCCGGTTCGACCAGGAGCAGTACGGCCACATGTACGTCTCCGTCCGGGGCCCGCACCGCCTGCTGATGACCGAGCCCTCCAGCCCCTGGTGCCACCTCCCCTTCTAGGCTCCCGCACGTGGGACGACTCATCGTGATCGAGGGCCTCGACGGCGCCGGCAAGCGCACTCTGGCCGAGAAGCTGACCGCGTCGGTCGACGGCCGGGTCGCCCGGTTCGCCTTCCCGCGCTACGGCGAGGACATCCACGCCGACCTGGTGCGCGAGGGCCTGCACGGCCGGCTCGGCGGCTTCGGCGACGAGGTCTACGGCATGGCCATGCTGTACGCGCTCGACCGCCGGGGCGCCGCCGGCGACATCCGCGACGCCCTGCGGGACAACGACGTCGTCCTGCTCGACCGGTACGTCGCCTCCAACGCCGCGTTCGGTGCCGCCCGCCTGCACCAGGACGCGCGCGGCGAGTTCGTCGACTGGGTGCGCGCGACCGAGATCGAACGGTTCGGGCTCCCGGTGCCGCACGCCCAGCTGCTGCTGCGCGTTCCGGTCGACGTGGCCGCCGAGCGTTCGGCCCGCCGCGAGCACACCGGCGACCGCGACCGCGACACCTGGGAGTCCGACCAGCCCCTGCAGACCAGGGTCGCCGCCGTCTACGACGGCCTCGCCGAGGACGCCTGGCTGTCCCCCTGGCACGTCCTCGACGGCACCGCCACCCCGGACGTCCTCCCCGGCGTCCTCTAGGGCGCTCCGACCAGGTCGGCGCCCCAGCGCTCGATCTCCGCGTCGATGTCCAACCGGCCGATCGTGGGGGACTCGCTCATCTCCCGCGTCACCCGGTCCCGGGGCACGAACCACGAGACCTCGAACTCGATGCCGTCGGGGTCCTTGCCGTACAGCGACTTCGACACCGCGTGGTCCGACGACCCGACCAGCGCGCCCGCCGCGGACAGCCGCTTCGCGAACCCCGCCAGCTCCGGCAGCGTGTTCACCGACCACGCCAGGTGGTACAGCCCCACCACGGTCCCGCCGGAGCGCTGCGCGTTGCCGCGCACCCCGAACAGGCCGAGGTCGTGGTCGTTGTCCGAGTCGGCCGCGCGCAGGAACGCCGCCGTCGGCCGCTCGTGCACGACCCGGAACCCGAGCACGTCCCGGTAGAACGCCACGCTCCTGGCCACGTCACCGACGTAGAGCACGGCGTGGTTGAGCCTGCGGATGCCCATTCCCGACCTCCATGGCCCCCCATGGATCCCTCATAGTTGATACATCAACAGGTAAAACGCTCGGATAACGGCCGGCGTTACAATCCGGGCACTCCCGCCAGGGCGGGTCCCACACGAACGACACTCACGAAGTGCGACGATGTAACCATGAAGGCACGTGTGCTGGTAGTGGACGACGACCCGGCTCTGGCCGAGATGCTGACCATCGTGCTGCGGGGC
Source organism: Actinophytocola sp. (assembly GCA_036259595.1). Taxonomy (GTDB): domain Bacteria; phylum Actinomycetota; class Actinomycetes; order Mycobacteriales; family Pseudonocardiaceae; genus Actinophytocola. The sequence continues at coordinate 666 of DATABL010000285.1, read as the reverse complement.
GAGGGATTCGACACCGCGGTGGTCGCCGAAGGCAACCGGGCGTTGCCCGCCCTGCGGGAGCTGCGCCCCGACCTGGTGCTGCTCGACCTGATGCTGCCGGGCATCAACGGGATCGACGTGTGCAAGGCGATCCGCGCCGAGTCGGGCGTGCCGATCGTGATGCTGACGGCCAAGAGCGACACCGTCGACATCGTGCTCGGCCTCGAGTCCGGTGCGGACGACTACGTGGTCAAGCCGTTCAAGCCCAAGGAGCTGGTGGCCAGGGTCCGCGCCCGGCTGCGCCGCACCGACGCCGAGCCCGCCGAGATGCTCACCATCGGCGACCTGGCCATCGACGTGCCGGGGCACGAGGTGACCAGGGACGGCGTCGCGATCCAGCTGACCCCGCTCGAGTTCGACCTGCTGGTGGCACTCGCGCGCAAGCCGCGCCAGGTGTTCACCCGCGAGGTGCTCCTCGAGCAGGTCTGGGGCTACCGGCACGCGGCGGACACCCGGCTGGTGAACGTCCACGTCCAGCGCCTGCGTTCCAAGGTCGAGACCGATCCCGAGCACCCCGAGGTCGTGCTGACCGTCCGCGGTGTCGGCTACAAGGCGGGACCACCGTGACGTGAGACGGTATTTCCGGGCGGTGGCCGACGCCGGCGCGCGGGCCGTCGAGTTCTGCCG
>DATABL010000284.1:0-20160 GCA_036259595.1 Actinophytocola sp. | reverse complement strand
AGACCCTGGTGGCCCCGTTCAGCGTCCGCCCGAGGCCGGGCGGGCCGGTGTCGGTCCCGATCACCTGGGACGAGCTCGACGACCCGGACCTGCGCCCGGACCGCTGGACGATCCGCACCGTGCTCGACCGCGTGTGCGCGGTCGGCGACCCGCTGGCCGAGCTGATCGGCCGGCCGCAGAAGCTGCCCGAGCTGTAGCGCGCGAACCGTCGATACCTGAGGTAGTTTCAGAGCCGACGGGGGGTTTCCGACGCAAGGAGGCTCCCCCGTGTTCGCCATCGTCGCCGCGGTCATCTTCGGCCTCGCCCTCATCCTCGACCTGGCCGACGCCAGCATCGGCACGACCATCGACGGCGCGACCCTGCTGGTCGCCGGTTTACTCTGCGTCGCGCTGCACCTGGCCGGCGTCGGCACCGCCGTCCGCGGACGCGCCGCGAGCTGGCGCCGCCGGCGTTGATCACACATTCCGGTACGATCCCGGCGTGTTCAAACGGATGCTTTCTGCTTTCGGTGTCGGCGGTCCCTCGGTCGACACGGTCCTCGACAGCCCCGACGTCACCCCCGGCCAGATCGTCACCGGACGGGTGAGCATCCAGGGCGGCACCAACGAGGCGGTGATCGACGAGGTCGCCCTGTCGCTGGTCACCCGCGTCGAGGTCGAGCACGGCGACCACGAGGCCCGGGGCAACGCCGAGTTCCACCGCGTCGTGGTCCGGCGCGACGTGCGGGTGCCGGCCGGTGAGCAGGTCGACGTCCCGTTCGAGCTGGCGCTGCCGTGGGAGACCCCGATCACCGCGGTCGGCCCCACCCAGCTGCCGGGCGTCGCCGTCGGCGTGCGCACCGAGCTGGTGATCAAGGGCGCCCCGGACAAGGGCGACCTGGACCCGCTGCTGGTGCACCCGCTCCCGTCGCAGGACCGGGTGCTGGAGGCCTTCGGCGAGCTGGGCGCGACGTTCCGCGCCGCCGACGTCGAGGTGGGTCGGCTCCACGGCGTGCCCCAGGAGTTCGCGTTCTACCAGGAGCTGGAGTTCTTCCCGCCGCAGCGGCACGCCGGCCGCCTCGCCCAGGTCGAGCTGACCTTCGTGGCGAGCGCCCGTGACCTGTGGGTGATCCTGGAGGCCGACAAGCGCGGCGGCCTGTTCCGCCAGGGCGGCGACACCTTCGGCCGGTTCCACTTCTCGCACACCGACGCCGAGCAGGCCGACTGGACCGGCCTGATCGACGACTGGCTGACCCAGGCCGCCACCCGCGCCCCCCAGGGCAACCCCGCGTTCGGCGGCCACGGCCACGGCCGGCGGGGATCGGGGATGGGCGGCATGCTCGGCGGCGCCGCCGTGGGCATCGCGGGCGGCATGCTCCTGGGCGACATGATGGACGGCGGCCTCATCGACGGCGAGGACGGCGGCGACTTCGCCGAGGAGTGACCTGATCACCGGCGGGGTGCCGCGTCGATGACGGTCGCGGCACCGCCGGGCCCGTCTCGGTCCGCCACGCCACACTGACCGTGACTGGCCGAACCGTACGCCCCCGACGGCCGCCGACGACTACAGCTCGGCCCCGGCCGAGACGCGCCTGCGCCGAGGCCGAACGACGACGAATCTCACGCTGGATCGTCCGGACCGCGCCTGAGCCACAGCGGATCGCCTGGTGTCCTCGACGGCGCCAGGCGTTCCTGCTGCATGCGCACCTCTAGCTGGGGCGCGTGCGCGGCCGGGTGCCAGATCTCGTCGAAGGTGCTCATCGCCGCGCTGGCGATCCCCCGCCGCCGCGCGCGCCTGGCGAGGCGCATCAGCACGACCATCACCAGCCCGTAGCCGACCGCCACTCCGAGAAACGTCACCACGACACCCACGCCTCGACCCTACCCACCCTTCGGGCGAAAGCGCGCCGGCAGAGCTCGGTGAAGCGAAACAGTCCGACTTCACCACCCGGGTGTGGCCGTTTGACCAGGGGCGATGGAGGTAGCCGCCCTTGTTGGAGAAAGGAGGTGCACCATGTACAAGGCCATTTCCGTGGTGGTCGTGATTCTCGCCCTCGGCGGGGTCGGGGTCGCGGTGCACTGGCTGTGGGCACGGATCGTGCTGCTGTTCGTGTGCTGCGCGCTCGGCGTGTTCTACGGCCCGCGCCGCGATACATCCGCTGGATCTTGATCAAATCCGCGCGCCGGGGAGACGCCCTGCTGGTCGACCTCCCCGACGCGCTCAGCGCTCAGCCGCGCCTACGACACCCGGACCCGTGGGTCGACCACGCCGTACAGGACGTCCACGACGAGGTTCGCCACCACGATGAACAGCGAGATCACGATCACCACGCCCATGATCACCGGCAGGTCGCCGGTGGTCACCGCGCTCACCGCGGCCTGACCCATGCCCTGCAGCCCGAACACCGTCTCGGTGACCAGAACGCCGCCCATCAGCTGACCGATGTCCACCCCGAACTGGGACAGCACCGGCGTCATCCCGGCGCGCAGACCGTGCCGGTACACCACGCGACCCTCGGCCAGGCCCTTCGCCCTCGCCGTGCGGATGTAGTCCTCGCCCAGTACCTCCAGCATCGAGCTGCGGGTGAGTCGCACGTAGATCGCCTGCTGGACGAACGCGAGCGTGATCCACGGCAGGATCAGGTGTCTGGCCCACTCACCGACGCCCGCCTCCTCGATCGAGGCGTACCCCGGCGGCGGGAACAGGTCGATGCCGAACTCCGTGTTCAGCCGGAAGAACAGGAAGTACAGCAGCAGCAGACCCACCAGGAACGTCGGCATCGACAGCCCGACCAGGACGAAACCGGTCGCCGCCCGGTCCAGCAGGCCGCGCGGGTGCGTCGCGCTGAACACGCCGACCACCAGGCCCACCGCGAGCCACAGCACCGCCGCGCCGAGCACCAGCGACGCCGTGCGTGGCAGCAGCGTCAGGATGTACTCGGCGACCGGCTGGTTCGAGTAGAACGAGAAGCCCAGGTCGCCGTGCAGCAACCCGCCGAGGAACCGGAAGTACTGCTCGTACAACGGATCCGCGAGCCCCAGGCGCTCCCGCACCAGCTCCACCTGGGCGGCGGTCGCCTGCCGGCCCGCCAGCGTCGCCGCCGGGTTGCTCGACCCGGCGAACACCAGCAGGAACACCGTCGTCGTGACCAGCCACAGCACCAGCAGCCCGTAGGCGGCACGGCGCAGCACGAACCGCAGCATCACCGACCACCTCCCGAACGACGGCGAAGAGACCGGCGGCGCCGGTTGCGGCGGGTGGCGAACAGCCGCTCGGCACGCGGGTCGAGCGCGTCCCGGACACCGTCGCCGAGCAGGTTGAACGCGAGCGTGGTCAGCAGCAGCGCCCCGCCCGGCGCGATCAGGTACCACCAGGCGACCCGGTAGAACGCGATCGCCTCACTGAGCATGCTGCCCCAGCTCGGCGTCGGCGGCACGATGCCCAGGCCCAGGAACGACAGCACCGACTCGAACACGATCGCCAGCGGGATCAGCACCGTGGCCAGCACGATCACCGGCGCGACGATGTTCGGCAGGATGTCGACGAACATGATCCGCCGGTCGCTCGCGCCCAGCGAACGGGCCGCCTCCACGTACTCGCGCTCCCGCGCCGACAGCGTCTGCCCGCGCACCACCCGCGCGATCGACGCCCAGGTGAAGAACGCGATCACGAAGATCGTCAGCGGCAGGCTCGGCCCGAACACCGCCACCAGCACCAGCGCCAGCAACAGGTAGGGCATCGACAGCACGACGTCCATCGCCCGGGACAGCACCGAGTCGACCTTCCCGCCGAAGTACCCGGCGGTCATGCCGACCACCACGCCGATCACGGTCGCGCACAGGGTCGCCGCGACGCCGACGAGCAGCGACACCCGCGCCCCGTACAGGGTCCGCACCAGCAGGTCCCGGCCCAGGTTGTCGGTGCCGAACCAGAACTCGCCGGACGGGCCGACCGGCAGCCCGAACTCGGTCGTGCCCTCCTTCCGGAACTGCTGCGCGGGCCCGTGCCCGAACCAGTCGGCGATCAGCGGCGCGGCCAGCGCGAGCACCACGATGACCACGATCACCACCGCCGCGCCGAGCGCCACCCGGTCGCGGCGCAGGCGCTCCCAGGCCAGCCGCCACGGCCCGCGCCCCTCGATCGACCGCCCCTCGATCGCGCGTGTCTCGGTCATCGCCATCGCGGCACCTCCTTCGCCGCGTCGCCGGACCCGACGAGAACCTCGTCGTCGGCCACCGGGTGGTGGCAGGCCGCGGTGTGCTCGGCCGCGTCGCCGAACTTCGGCTCCAGCGGCGGCTCCTGGGCCACACAGGTCTCGTCGGCCTTCGGGCAGCGCGGATGGAACCGGCACCCGGACGGCGGCCGCACCGGCGACGGCACGTCACCGGCGAGCACCAGCCGCTCCCGCCGCGCCGAGACGTCCGGGTCGGCGACCGTCGCCGCGGACAGCAGCGCGTTCGTGTAGGGATGCCGCGGCGTGTCGTAGAGCCGTTCCGTGGCGCCGCACTCGGCGACCTTGCCCAGGTACATCACCGCGACCCGGTCGCTGACGTGCCGCACCACCGACAGGTCGTGCGCGATGAACACATAGGTCAGGCCCAGCTCGGCCTGCAGGTCCTGGAGCAGGTTGATGATCTGCGCCTGGATCGACACGTCCAGCGCCGCCACCGGCTCGTCGCACACGATCAGCTTGGGGCGCAACGCGATCGCGCGGGCCACCCCGATGCGCTGCCGCTGCCCGCCGGAGAACTCGGCGGGGAAGCGGTTGTAGTGCTCGGGGTTGAGCCCGACCAGCTCCATCAGCTCCTGCACCCGGCGCCGGCGCTCCGGCCCGTCGGCGATGCCGTGGATGACGAACGGGTCGCCGATGATCGAGCCGACCCGCCGGCGCGGGTTCAGCGAGCCGTACGGGTCCTGGAACACCATCTGCACCTGCCGGCGGAACGCCAGCGTCCGCGCTCGGTCCAGGCCGTCGACCGGCTCGCCGTCGAACCGGATCTCGCCGGAGGTCACCGGGTGCAGGCCGGTGATGCAGCGGGCGAGGGTGGACTTGCCGCAGCCGGTCTCCCCGACCAGGCCGAGGGTCTCGCCGCGGCGCACGTCCAGGCTCACCCCGTCCACCGCGTGCACCCGGGCGACCTCCTTGCGGAAGAACACCCCGCGCCGGATCGGGAAGTGCTTGACCACGTCGGTCAGCCGCAACAACACGTCTTCCGTCATCGCGCACCGACCTCCCGCTGCTCGGCCGCGTACGCCGTCCGCCGCCGTTCCACGTCGGCACCCAGCCCGAGCGCGTCGTCGGGCAGCCAGCACGCCGAGGTGTGTCCGGCGGTGCTCGCCACCGCGGCCAGCGGCGGATCGTCGGTGCGGCAGTGCGGCATCACGTACCCGCAGCGCGGGTGGAACGGGCAGCCGGGCGGCACGTCGATCAGGCTCGGCGGGGTGCCGGCGATCGGCCGCAGCCGCTTCGCCGCGCCGGCCGAACCGGGCACCGACTCCAGCAGGCCCTTGGTGTACGGGTGGTGCGAGCCGTAGTACAGCTCCCGGCGCGGCGCGTGCTCCACCGGCTGGCCCGCGTACATCACCAGCACGTCGTCGGCGATGTCGGCGACCACGCCGAGGTCGTGCGTGATCAGGATGAGCGCGGTGCCCAGGCTGTCCCGCAGCCGCGTGATCAGGTCCAGGATCTGGGCCTGGATCGTGGCGTCCAGCGCGGTGGTCGGCTCGTCGGCGATGATCAGCTTCGGTTGCAGGGCCAGCGCCATCGCGATCATCGCGCGCTGCCGCATGCCGCCGGAGAACTGGTGCGGGTAGTCGTCGACGCGGCGGTCCGGCTGGGGGATGCCCACCAGGTCGAGCAGCTCGACGGCCCGCGCCCGGGCGGCGTGCCTGCTCACTCGCTCGTGCGCCCGGATGCCCTCGGTGATCTGCCGGCCGATCCGGTACATCGGGTGCAGGCTCGTCAGCGGGTCCTGGAAGATCATGCCGATCTCCCGGCCGCGCAGCCGCCGCAGCTCGTCCTCGCCGAGCCGCAGCAGGTCGACCCCGTCGAACAGCGCCTCGCCGCTGACGTCCGCGCCGGCGGTGAGGCCCAGCAGCGTCTGGGTGGCCACGCTCTTGCCCGACCCCGACTCGCCGACGATGCCGAGTGTCCGGCCGGCGTCGACCCGGAAGCTGGCGCCGCGCACCGCGTGCACCACACCGTCGGCGGTCGGGAACGAGACCCGCAGGTCCCTGACCTCGAGCAGGCTCACGACGCGCCCTCGCAGGCTCGGTCGCGGTCGCCCTGCACCATTGATTCGCTCGCAAGCTCGTTCATTGGGCCAGCCAGAGGTTGGTCGGGTCGAAGAACGTCAGCGTGTTGATGAACTTCGCGCCCTGGACGCGGTCGGAGTGGTACATCGGCTTCTTGTTCGTCTTGAACGGGACGAAGGCCGCGTCCTCCATCAGCGTCCGGTCGATCTCGTGCCACAGCTCCTCGGCCTCGTCGAGGCTCTGCGCCTCGAGCGCCTCCTGGATCATCCGGTCGACGTCGGGGTTGCTGTAGCAGCCGTAGTTGACCGTGTTGACCGTGCAGTTGGTCTCGAACAGCGGCTGGACGATCGCCCGGCCGTTCTGCCCGTACCAGTCCGGGATCCAGCCGGGCGCGGTGATGTCCCACTCGCCGGCCTTGGCCCGCGACGGCTGGCCGAGATACGCGGAGTAGTAGTCCGCCTGCGGCGTCGGGATCAGCTCCACCTGGATGCCGCACCGCTCCAGGTCGGCCTGGTAGGACTGCGCGACGTCGGGGTGGCGGCCGGAGTTGCGGAACCACGCCTTGAGGGTCAGCTCGTTCGGGCCGTAGCCCGCCTCCGCCAGCAGGTCCTTGCACCTCTGCGGGTCACCGGTGTCGTTCTCGGTCTCGTAGAGGTCGAACTCCTCGTGACCGACGTTGTCCGGCGGGATGACCTGGTTGATGGTCTCGTTGAGCGTCTCGCCGCCGTAGATCCGGGCGATCGCCTGCTTGTCGATCGCGTAGATGATCGCCTGCCGCACCTTCAGCTTGCCGATCGCGCCGTCCTCGTTCGGGCTGACGTGGTTGAACGCGAGGTAGGGGTTGGTGTCCAGCAGCGGGTAGACGGAGAAGTTCTCGTCCTCGCTCTGCTGCAGCCGCGGGATGACCGTCACCGGGACCGGCTGGTCCCACGACAGGTCCGCGGACCCGACCTCGAGCTGCTGCTGCACCGCGTCGGGCGAGCCCTGGCCGAGGGTCACGTCGATCGCGTCCACGTAGGCCTCGCGGACCGGGTCGGACTCGGCGTCCCAGGCGGGATTGCGTTCGAGATGGATGCTCTTGTCCGGCACGTACTCGGTGATCCGGTACGGGCCGTTGGAGATCGTGTTCTGCCGGAACTCCGCGCCGTCGGGGATGTAGTCGAGGTATTCCACCGGCGCGGCGGAGGCGAACTTCATCGACAGGATGTTGAGGAAGTCCGCGGCCGGGGCCGTGAGCTCGAAGACCAGCGTCCGCTCGTCCGGCGCGCTGATGCCGGTGATGTCGTTGCCCTGGATGTAGGCCTTCATCGGGCCGATCTCGGGCGCCACCTTCGCGAAACCGTCGCAGAACTCCTGCATCCCGACGATGGTGCTGGTGTAGTACGTCAGCCCGCCGGAGGGCTGCACCGGATTGCACAGCCGTTTGAAGCCGCGCACGAAGTCCTCGGCCACCACCGCCCGCGCCGGTTCGGTGTCCCACTGAGCGCCTTCGCGCAGGGTGAGCGTGTAGGTGGTGCCGTCCTCGCTGATGCCGCCGTTCTCCTCGGTGGGCACCTCGGTGGCCAGGTCGGCGACGGGCATGATGCCCTCGGTCGGGTTCTCCAGCGCCGGGTAGGTGAACAGCTGCCGGGTGAACGTGCGCATCAGCGTGGCCGTCACGGTGTAGTACCCGGAGGCGGTGTCCAGGTGGTCCACGTCGTCGGCGCCGACGTACTTGAGCGTGCCGCCGCGCACCGGGTCACCGGCGCCGCCGCTGTCGTCCTCGCCCTCCCCGCCGCCGCTGCAGCCGCTGAGCACCAGGCCCAGGACGGCTAAACCCGCCGTTGTCCGCATGGTGATCTTTTTCGCTCCCATGGTCCGACACTGCCCCGGCGGACCGGGAGAAAAGAACAGCCGGGTGATGAACTTTCTTTACGGCTGGATGACGATTCTTTCGAACGGACGGCGAATGTGACGAGTGGCCGTCGAGTCCTTTGCGAAGGCCGGATGCTGTCAGTTCGGGACCGGTCCCGGCGAACTGGTGCCACACTGTCCGCACTGGTCGACGGAGCGTGAAGGAGACCGCGGTGGAGGTGTCCCGGGGAGTGGACCTGGCCGCGGTCGCCGGCCCCGATCTGTACGCGCGCAACGCCTTCCGCCTCAGCGGGCTGCCCGTCGACGCCTCCGCCCGTCAGGTCCGGCGGCGCACCGACGAGGTCGAGGCCGCACAGCGGCTCGACACCGACCTCGACAACGACCTCGACGCCGTGCGCGACGCGTTGCACCGGCTCCGCGACCCCGTCCGCCGGATCGTCGACGAGCTGTTCTGGCTCTGGCCGGAAACCGTTGGCGAGGACGGGGTGTCGGCCGCCCGGCACAACCGCGCGGTCAGGGCGCACCGCGACGCGCTGGAGGCCCCGGCCGACGATCCGCACGGACTCGTCGACCAGTGGCTGACGGTCTACGAGACCTGGCGCGAGGTGATCGACGACGACCTGTGCTGGCGGTACCTCGCCGACCGCGTCGCCGTGCTCGGCGACCCCCGCCTACGGCCCAGCGTCGTCGAACGGCTCCGCCGCGGGATGCCCGGGCTGCTCCTCGGCGTGCACGCGCGGGTCGCTGTCGGCAGCGTCACCGGCGAATCGGATTCCGCGACGGTGACCACGCACGTCGACCGGATGTGGGCGTCCGGCTTTCCTGTTGCCGACGTCGACCGCGCGTTGGTGGCGGCCGTCGAGCCGCACCTCGCCCGGTTGCGCGCGCTCGACGAGCGGGCCAGAACGGTCAGCGGAGGGCCGGCGGCCTACCGGGAAGCGAGCGACACCGTGCTGCGCGACTCGATCGGCGACCGGCGGGTGGTGTTCGAGGTGCTCGGCCGGGACCACCCCGCCGCGACCGGCGTCGCCGACGTGCTGGCCTCGTGCGTGCGCGAGTGCGTCGTGCGCGAGGTCAACGGGTTGGCCGGACACATCGGGGGCTCGGTGCGGCACGCCATGCGGGACGCGGTCCGGCGGCTCGACGAGGCCGCCGGGATTGCTGTGGGACGGCATGTGCGCGAGGACATCGCCCGGGACACCGGCACAGTGCTCGGCAACCTGGTGGTCGCGCTGTGCGAGAGCGCCACGACGGCGGGCCGGGAGGACCCCTCGAACGGCCTGATCGAGCAGCGACGACTGCTCGACGAGTCACGGGAACCGTTGCGGCGCCTCGAAAGAATGGGCGACGACCGGATCACACAGGTACGGGACGAGGTCGTGGTGACCGCCTTCGCGCTGACCATCGCGTACACCCGCGCCACCGGCGACCTGGTCGGGGCCATGCCGGCACTACACCTGATGGGCGAGCTCGCGACCGACGCCCGGGTGCGCGGGATGATCGACGACGCGAACGTCTCGCTGGCCGCCGGCCCCACGCTGTCGTTCACCGCCGGCCCTACCACCCGTGGTCCGCTGTCGTTCGCCGCGATCGAGGACGCCTGCTCCGACGAGCCCTACGAGGTCCGTTACCCCGGGCCGTCGCCGGAGCCCGAGCCGCCCGCGGGCATGGGGAGCGCGGTGCTCGTCCTCTGCGTGATCGCCGCGCTGGGAATGCTCGCGCTGGCCGCCCTACCGCCGTGGGACTGGTCGATGATCCGCTATCCGCTGCTCGGATGCGGGGTGATCGCGTTCCTCGCGATCTGTTCGATGGTCTGGCGGACCATGTCGAGGAGGTACTGATGCGGGTCGAGGTCGAACCGGGCGCGCTGGTCGAGGTGGCCACCGCCGTCTGGCGGCTGGGCAACAAGGCCGACAGGGCCGACAGGGCCGATGGGGACCGCACCGCGCGGTACGTCCGTGGCGTCGTCGACGCGCTCGTCGGCGCCGGGGTGGAGACCCGGCAGTACGACGGCGCCGCCTACGACTCCGGACTGCGGCTGCGCGTGCTGGCGTTCCAGCAGGTCCCGGGCCTCGACCGGGAGGAGGTCATCGAGACCGTCCGGCCAGCCGTGTTCCTGCGCGGCGACCTGATCGGCATGGGTGAGGTCATCGTCGGGACGCCGCCGGCGGAGGGGGAGCGGGCCGAATGAGCACCATCGACGTCGGGATCGACCTCGGCACGACCAACAGTGCGATCGCCGTGCTGCGCGGCGTCACCACCGAGGTGATCGGGAACAACGAGGGCGACCAGACCACGCCGTCCGCGGTGTGGGCGGACCGGCGCGGGCGGTTGCACGTCGGACGGGCGGCCCGCGAACGCGGGGAGACCGACCCGGACAACACCTGCCTGGAGTTCAAGCTGCGAATGGGCACCGTCGGCACGGTGAAAACCCTTGCCGGGCAGGACATGACGCCGGAGCGGCTGTCCGCCGAGGTGCTGCGCTCGCTGCGGGCCGACGCCTCCGCCCGGCTCGGCGAGGAGCTGCGGGCCGCGGTGATCACCGTGCCGGCGGCGTTCGACCTCAGCGCCTGCGACGCCACCCGGCGCGCCGCCGAGCTGGCCGGGCTGCGGGTGTCGCCGCTGCTGCCCGAGCCCGCCGCGGCCGCGCACTGCTACGGCTTCCAGAACGCCGACGAGGACGCCACCTGGCTGGTGTACGACCTGGGCGGCGGTACCTTCGACGCGGCGGTGATCCGCCTGCGGGACGGCGAGTTCTCCGTCGCGCGGCACGCCGGGGACAACTTCCTCGGCGGCAAGGTCGTCGACTGGCGCATCGTGGACGAGGTGCTCATCCCGGCCGCGGTCGCCCGGCACCGCGGGCTGGCCGGGCTGTCCCGTGGCAACCCGAGGTGGGCGAGTGCGGTGGCCGCGCTGAAGTCGGCCGCCGAGCACGCGAAGATCCGACTGTCCAGAATGGACAGTACGGACGTGTTGGTGGAGCTGGTCGGCGACGACCGCGACCGCTACGAGGTCGACGTCGAGCTGCGCCGGGCGGACGTGGAGCGGTTGGCCGAGCCGGTGGTGGCGAAGTCGGTGAACCTGTGCCGGGACGCGCTGGCCGGGATCGGCATCGGGCCGGCGGATCTGACGAAGGTGATCATGGTCGGTGGGCAGACCGCGATGCCGTACCTGCGCGAGCGGGTCGCCGCGGAGCTGGGGATACCACTGGACTTCGACCAGGACCCGATGACCGTCGTGGCGCGCGGCGCGGCGATCTTCGCCGGCGCGCAGCCGCTCGACCTCGACCCGGTCGCGCCGCCGCCGGGCACCTTCCGCGTCGAGCTGGCCTACCCCCGGGTCGGCCCGGACGCCGATCCCGTCGTGACCGGCCGGGTCGCCGGCCCCGGCACGTTGCCGGAGCTGTCGGTGGAGCTGGTGGACGAGGAGTCCGATCCGGCGTGGCGCAGCGGCCGGATCCGGCTGTCCGACCGGGGGCACTTCAGCACGACCCTCTGGGCGACCCGCGGCCGTCGGCACACCTACCGGATCGAGCTCACCGACGCCACCGGCACCGTGCTGCCGGTGACCCCGGACCACCTCACCTACACCGTCGGCGGTGTCGAGGCCGGCCAGTCGCTCGGCACCTCGATCGGTGTCGGGCTGGACGGCAACCGGATGCTGCCGATGGTCGAGCGGGGCACGCCGCTGCCCGCGCGGCGGGTGCTCACCCTGCGCACGACCGTCGGGGTGCGACGGGGCGAGGGCGGCGGCATGATCCGTATTCCGGTGCTGGAGGGCGACCACGCTCGTGGCGACCGCAACCGGCGCATCGGTCGGCTGGAGGTGCTGGCCACCCAGGTCGGCCGGACCGTGCCGGCGGGCAGCGAGGTGCGTCTCACAGTCGAGGTGGACACCTCCCGCCTGGTGCACGCGACCGTCGACGTGCCGCTGCTGGACGAGGTGTTCGACCACACGATCAACCTGAACACCGAGACCGCGCCGGCGCACCGCGACCTGGCCACCGAGGCCGAAGCGGAGCTGGCGCGGCTGGCCACGGTCCGCGAACGCCAGCGGTCCGCGCAGAGCCCGCTCGCCGGGCTGCACCTGTCCCGGATCGACGAGGAGAACCTGCCCGCCGAGGTGGAACGTCTGGTGGTGGCCGCGGCGGCCAGCGAGGACGAGGCGCTCGCCGCGGCCAAGCGGGTCATCGACCTGCGCGTGGCGACCGACGCGGTGGAGGACGAGCTGCGCTGGCCCGAGCTCGTGCGGGACGCGGAGTCGATCACGACCGAGGCGCGCGGGCTGGTCGAGACGAACGGCAGCCAGCACGACCGGGACAGTCTGCCCGCCTACGAGCGCGGTGTCGGCGAGGCCATCGAGTCGCGGGACGCCGACCTGCTGCGCCAGCGGATCGACGAGCTGCGCCGGCATGTGGCCCGCGTCCTGGACCGGGGGCCGCTGCTCCAGCTGATGATCTTCCAGCAGCTCGCGGAGCGCCGCGGCGAGATGCGCAGCCCCGCGCTCGCCGACCGCCTGCTGGCCGAGGGCCGCGAGGCCGTGGACACCGGCCAGCACGACCGGCTGCGCACGATCAACCCCCAGCTGGCCGACCAGCTCCCGGCGGACGTCCCGACGGGTGAGGTCTTCAGCACGGTGTCGCTGTTCCAGTGACCCCGGTCAGGAGCTGGGCTTGGCCCGGTCGTAGAGGAGCTGGATGGCGTCGGAGCCGGCGACCGCGGTCAGGCCGGTCAGCACGACCCGGGTGGCGCGCGGGGCGAGGACCATGCCGGCGGTCAGCCCGCTGGAGATCCACACGCCCAGGCAGAACGGGCAACTGACCAGCTCGCCGATCGCGTGCCGCGCGCCGGTGCCGCGGACCGACTCGTTGACCTCGCCCTCGCCGGCCGGCTCCTCGTACCGGGTGAACGGCGCGCGCAGGGGACTGGTCACGGCGTCCTTGGACAGCAGCCGGCTCGCCTTGTGGGTGGCCAGGCACAGCAGCACGGTGTCCTGCACGCCGATCCGTTCGGGCAGGCGGATGCCGAGGGCCCGGCCGACCCCGGTCAGCACCCCGAGGAAGGCGGCGTAGCAGCCCATGACGGCGACGTACCCGCCGAGCGGCCGGTCCTTGTCTCCGGCGTAGCCGTGCTGGATCCGGTGCGCGGCCCGGCGGATCGCGTTGCGTGGTTTCGTCGCGGTGTTCGTCGCGGTGTTCGTCGTCGTGGTCACCGAGGTGAGCTACCCGCGATCGGCGCAGGTATGCCTGCGCGGTCGCCTGGGTACACGGGCGGGATGAGCGATCGACGTGTGGTGGTGGTGACGGGAGCCAGCGGCGGGGTCGGCCGCGCGGTTGCCAGGGGGTTCGGCGGGTGTGGGGACCGGGTCGCGCTGCTGGCCCGCGGCGACGACGGTCTGTTCGCGGCGGCGGGGGACGTCCGGGACGCCGGTGGCGAGGCCCTGCCGCTGACGGTCGACGTGGCGGACGCGGACGCGGTCGAGCAGGCCGCCGCCGAGGTGGAGGAGCGGCTCGGCCCGGTGGACGTGTGGGTCAACAACGCGTTCGTGGGCGCGCTCGCGCCGGTCGCCGAGATGGACGCCGCCGAGTTCCGGCGGATCACCGAGGTCACCTACCTGGGTTACGTGTACGGCACGATGGCCGCGCTGCGCCGGATGCGGCCCCGGGACCGCGGCACGGTCGTGCACATCGGGTCCGCCCTGGCCTACCGGGGGATCCCGCTGCAGGCGGCGTACTGCGGGGCCAAGCACGCGATCAAGGGCTTCCACGAGGCGCTGCGCTGCGAGCTGCTGCACGCCGGGGCGAACGTGCACACCACCATGGTCCAGCTGCCGGCGATGAACACGCCGCAGTTCGACTGGGTGCGCTCCACGCTGCCCCGCCGCCCGCAGCCGGTGCCGCCGATCTACCAGCCCGAGCTGGCCGCGGCGGCGGTGCGCTACGCCGTGGAGCACCCGCGGCGGCGGGAGTACTGGGTCGGCGGCTCCACCGTCGGCACGATCCTCGGCAACCGGCTCGCGCCGGGCCTGCTGGACCGGTACCTGGCCAGGACGGGCTTCGGCTCCCAGCAGACCGACGAGCCGCACGACCCCGACCCGGGCAACCTGTGGCGGCCCGGCGACGACGCGCCGGGCTCCGACCACGGCGCGCACGGCCGGTTCGACGACCAGGCCAACGCCCACAGCGCGCAGCTGTGGGCGTCCCGGCACCGCGGCCAGCTCGGCGCGGTGGCCGGCGGCGCGCTGGCCGCCGGCCTGCTGGGCCTGGTCAGGCGGCGTCGATGATCTTGTACCAGGGCGAGGTGGCGGTCAGCCGGTCGATCGTGTCCTGGCCGACGAGGGCGGCGAGCCCGTTGCGCGCGGCGACCAGCTCGGCGCGGCCGGCGTTGCCGCCGAACAGCTGCTGGATCTGCCACGGGGTGCCGATCGGCAGCGGCAGCGGCGGGCCGTAGGCGATCCGCGGCGGCTGGCGGTGCAGGACCAGCCCGCGGCCGAGGTCGCGCGCCGGGTCGAGGACGTAGCCGTGGTCGCCGCTGGCGTAGCCGACCAGGCCGTTCGCGAACGCGGCCAGGTTGGTGATCATGTTGGTGGAGTTGCAGATGCCGTCGTTCTCGTTGCACACGTCGCGCACCGCGAGGTCGCCGTAGTCCTGGCCGCCCCGCATCGTCACGCCCGGGAGGATGGTCGGCACGTTGGTCTCGATGCCGCCGGCGACGCCGCCGAGCCCGCCGTCGCCGAACGGGCGGCGCGGGTTGCCGTACAGCACGCCGTGGAGCAGGTGGTGCGGGATCGTCGCCTCGTGGGCGAACTTCTCCAGCACGTCGCCCGCGACCACGGCGCCCTCGGAGTAGCCGGCCAGCACCAGCCGCGTGCCGGGGCAGGCGGCGTGGAAGTCGCGCACGACCCGTTCGAGCTTGGCGGTGCCCTCGGCGACCGAGGCGTCCAGGGCCTTGCGGTCCACCACGGGGAAGACGCCCGCGTAGTACGGGACCTGGACGATCTGCCAGCCGGCGGGCGGGTTCGCGTTGAACGCGGACCTGTTCCAGTTGGCCAGTGTCTCGCCGTTCCCGTAGCCGTCGGTCTCGAACACCGCGGTGCCCGGGCAGGCCGCCGTGCTCGTCGCGTGTGCCGCCGGCACCGTGAACACCGACGCGGCGACCGCGACCACCGCGGCGGCGATCAACCCCTGCTTTCGGAACAGGCGCATCCGAACCTCCGTTGTCGTCCTCGACTCCCGGGTCATCGTGCCGGGTGCGCCGGCGCCCGGACCAGCGGTGCTCGTGGCGCACCTGTGCCATCACCCAAGTGCGCCAACGGGCTCAGAGCCAGCCGCGGTGCGCCGCCTGGACGCCCGCCTGGAACCGGGTGGTGGCGCCGAGCCGGTCGAGCAGCGCGGCGACGCGGCGGACGACCGTGCGCCTGGACAGCCGCAGCCGCCGCGCGATCACGTCGTCGGTCACCCCGGCCGCCATCAGGGTGACGATCGCCCGGTCCTGTTCGGACAGTGGCTCGCCGGAGCCGCGTGCGGTGAGCGGGACGCCGAGTGTCCACAGTGTCTCGAACACGCCGGCCAGCGCGATCAGCAGTCCGGGGGTGCGCACGACCAGCGCGCCGGACACGCCGGCCCCGCCGGGGTCGGGCACCAGCAGGGCGGTGTCGTCGTCGCCGATGGTCAGCTTGACCGGCAGGTCGGCGAGCACCCGGGCGTCCTCGCCGAGCGCGACCATCCTGGTCATGCTGGCGAACAGGTCCGGGTCGTCGTAGACGGCCTGGTGGTACACGGCCCGGTAGCGCAGCCCGGCCGCCATCCGCCGGGCCTGCAACGCCTCCTGCTCCCGGAAGTCCTCGGGGCGGCTGCGGTAGGGCGGACGGTCCAGCCAGCGGATCCGCTCGGCCGCCCGCTCCTGGAGCCGGCGGGTCAGCGCGATGAGCTCCAGCGGGTCCGGCACGGCCTGCACGCCGGCGATGTCGTCACGGTGGGCCAGGTGGTACAGCCGGTCCAGCTCGGCGCCGGCGCGCCAGAGTCGCTCACGCCGGGACTCCTCCGCCCGTAGCAGCTCGGCCATCACCAGACCGGGTGAACGTGGCGCCCAGGTGTCGGCGTCGAGCCGGACCACCACGTCGAGGTCGGCCAGCTCGCCGAGCACCCGGCCGACGACGGCCGCCGGCAGTCCGGTGTGCTCGGTGAGCTGGTCGGGACGGCACCGCCCCAGCCGGGTCAGCGCGCGGTAGACCCGGCCGCGGTCGCTGTCCGGGTCGAGGACGTCGAGCACGGACACCTCCTGGGGTCGGTCCGGGCGCTGTCTATCATTCCCGCGGTGACCGTGTACGACGATCTCGACGTGTTCGACCAGCTGGACGCCGCTGGCCTGCCGCCGCGCCAGCAGCGGATCCTGGCCGCGATCCGGGACTGGGTGGTCCGCTACGGCTACTCGCCGAGCACCCGGCAGATCGCCGACGCCGTCGGCCTGCGGTCCTCGTCGACGGTGTCGAAGCACCTGGCGAGCCTGGAGGAGAAGGGCTTCCTCCGGCGCAGCGCGACGGTCTCCCGCCCGATCGACGTGCGGATGTTCCTGGGTACCACGGCTCCGGAGCCCGACGGCGACTCGGTGACCGTGCCGGTGGTCGGCGACATCGCCGCGGGCGTGCCCATCGCGGCCGAGGAGCACGTCGACGACCTGCTCACCCTGCCGCGCGGGATCACCGGCCGTGGCACCGTCTTCGGCCTCCGGGTGCGCGGCGACTCGATGGTCGACGCCGCGATCTGCGACGGCGACATCGTGGTGGTGCGCCAGCAGCACGAGGCCCACTCCGGCCAGATCGTCGCCGCGATGATCGACGGGGAGGCCACGGTCAAGGTGTACCGCCGGCGCAACGGCCACGTGTACCTGGAGCCCCGCAACCCCGCCTACGACGTCATCGACGGCGACGAGGCGGTCGTGCTGGGCGTCGTCGCCTCGGTGCTGCGCAGCGTCTGAGGACCGCACGGGTCGAGGTGGGGTACGTGCCGGGGCGCGCCCGAACGCGCGGCGGAAGACGTCGAGGAACGCGCTCGTGGACGACCAGCCGCAGGCGTGCCTGAGCGCGTTCGTCTCGCTGTACGCCCAGGGGCGCACCGGGGCGGCGCCGCGGCGGGCGGCGCGGCGCTGTTCCTGCTCTACCTCGGCGGGCCGTCGGCCCGCTCGTCGGCACCCTCGCCGACCACACCTCGCTGCGCACGGCACTCACTCCGCTGGTCGTCCTGCCGGTGCTGAGTTGGCTGGCGACCCGCACCCTCCGCGAACCACAAGTGACGCTGAGCGACCAGTCGTCGCACGCTCGATGTGGTCATTCCACCCTTTACGGGGCATTGTTCCCGACCTTCCTGACACCTCCGTCGACCATTGCTAGCTTCAAGTGGAAGTTCGGTGACCAATTCGGAGAGGAACCATGCGAAAACTACTCGCCGCCGGTTTCGCGACCGCTCTGGCGGCTATTTTGCTGGCTGGTTCGCCGGCATCCGCGGACGCGGCGAAAGCCCAGGGAAACGTCACGGTTTTCTCCACGGAGTTCACGGAGCTGGACGTGTGGGAGAACCCGAGCGGCTGCCAGAAGCTCCCGATCGCCGCCCACGTCCTCGTCAACCAGACCGACCAGCCGGTGGAGATCTACGGCGACCCGCTCTGCCTGACCCCGAGCCTGACCGTGCAGCCCGGGTTCGGCTCGCACGTCGCACCCGGCTCCGGTTCCTTCTCGGCCGACGCGTGACGACCGGGCGCGACCTGGTCGTGGTCGGCCTCGGCTACGCCGGCATGCCGCTCGCGCGGCAGGCGTGCCGGGCCGGTCTGCGCACCGCCGGGGTCGACGTCGACGACCAGGTCGTCGCCGGGCTGACGGCCCGCCGCTCGCACGTCCCCGGGGTGTCGGGCGCCGACGTCGCGGCCATGGCCGGCGCCGGGTTCACCGCCGGCACGGACCCGGCCGCCGTCGCCACGGCGGACACCGTGGTGATCTGCGTGCCCACCGGCCTGGCCGCCGACCGCGGCCCCGACCTGGGCCCGCTGCGGTCGGCGAGCACGAGCGTCGGCCGGCACCTGCGCCCCGGCACGCTGGTGGTGCTCGAGTCGACGAGCTTCCCCGGCACGACCGAGGAGGTGGTGCTGCCGATCCTGGAGCGGCACAGCGGACTGCGCGCCGGCGAGGACTTCTACCTGGCCTTCGCGCCCGAGCGGATCGACCCGGGCAACGAGCGGTTCGGCCTCGTCGACACGCCGAAGGTGGTGAGCGGGCACACCCCGCTGTGCGCCAAGTACTGCGCCACGTTCTACGCCCGGCTGCTGGACACGGTGGTGGTCGCCAGGGGCACGCGGGAGGCCGAGCTCGCCAAGCTGCTGGAGAACACGTACCGGTTCGTCAACATCGCCCTGGTCAACGAATTCGCCCGGTACTGCGACGCGGTGGGCATCGACGTGTGGGACGTGCTGCACTGCGCGGGCACCAAGCCGTTCGGGTTCGAGCGGTTCGAGCCGGGGCCGGGGGTCGGCGGCCACTGCATCCCGGTCGACCCGCTGTACCTGACCGGCCGGGCCAGGGCGCAGGGCTTCACGTTCTCCCTGGTCGAGGCGGCCCGCGTGGTGAACGAGGGGATGCCGGCCCACGTGGTGCGGCGGTCCAGGTCGCTGCTCGGTGAGCGGGGTCTGGCCGGTGCCTCGGTGCTGTTGCTCGGGGTGACCTACAAGGCCGACGTCCCGGACACGCGGGAGTCGCCGGCGGAGCCGATCGCGGCCGGCCTGGTCGAGCTCGGCGCCGACGTCGCCTACCACGACCCGCACGTGCCCCGCCTGCGGGTCGGCGGCACCGACCTGCGCCGCGAGACCGATCTCGCCTCGGCCGCCGCGCGCGCCGACCTGACCATTCTCCTGCAGGACCACCGCGATTACGACCCCATTCTGCTGGGCACGGCTCCCCGGCTCCTCCTCGACACCCGGGGAAAGATTTCCGGCAGCCGCGTCCAGTATTTGTGAAATGTCGGTAAGAAATCAACAGAAGGGACTCCCGCGCCATGACTACCTCCATCGCCAGTGACCGGCTCAGGCAGCGTTTCGCGAAGTGGGACACCGACGGTAACGGTGTGCTGGACCGCTCGGACTTCGAGCAGGAAGCCAACCGCGTCTGCGGCGAGTTCGGCGCCCAGCCCCAGTCCCGGCAGGCGAGGGCCCTCCGGGACGCCTTCGGCAGCCTGTACGACTTCCACGCCCGCGAGGCCGGGGTGTCGGCGGGCGGCTCGATCAGCGAGGACGACTTCGTCCGCATCAACGAGAAGCTGATGTTCACCGACGGCGAGGCGAACTTCAACCGGGTGCTCCGGCCGGTGATGCAGGCACTGATCGGCCTGTGTGACCGCAACGACGACGGCATGATCAACCAACAGGAGTTCATCGCCTGGCTCAGCGGCGTGGGCGTCGACGAGGCGAAGGCGCGGCAGGCGTTCATCCAGATCGACACCGACAAGGACGGCGCCCTGTCCGTCGACGAGCTGCTGGGCGCCGTGCGGAACTTCCACTACGGCAAGCTGGACGTGCCCCTGCTGGGCTGAGCCGACGGCGACGGGGCGGTTCCGCCGCGAACCGCCCCGTTCGCCTGCCTAGGTCGCCGCGCGGAACGTGACCGGCAGCTCCGGGGCCAGCGCCAGGTCGCCGCCGGACACCGGGGCCGGGGCCGCGACGAGGATGTTGTAGTGGTTCGGGAAGTGGCAGGCGTCGAAGCCGTGCACCCTGCCGACCAGGTGATCGCCGATCCACAGCTCGTCCCCCCGGTCGATCACGCCGGCGTTGTGCAACTCGGCGAACCCGAGGAACCCGACCCGGTCGATCCTGGCCCCCGGCGCGGTCTCCGCGTGGTCGGTGGTGACCAGCTCGTGCACCTCGCCCGCCCGCACGCAGCGGCTGGCGTGCGGCTCCAGGGTCATCCCGCGCTCGTCGCGCCGGTGCAGCAACACCTTCACCAGCGCGCCGCGGACCGCGCGCTTCGCGCCGTTCTCCCGCGTCACGGGGTACCCACCAGCCCTTCCGCCCGGTAGCAGGACTCCACCAGCT
>DATABL010000283.1:0-5954 GCA_036259595.1 Actinophytocola sp. | reverse complement strand
TCGATGACGGCCTTGGTGCCGAGGGTCTCCTCCATGCCGCCGACGGTCGGGCAGCCGTCGGAGAACCCGGTGCCGATGCTCTCGCCGAGCACGACCGCGTAGCCGCGGGGCACCCAGGTCTCGTCGAGCGAGCCGGGGAGGTTCGGGAAGGGGCGGGGTCCGCGCGTCTCGGCCGCGGCGAGGGCGTGCCGCGGGCGGAGGTTCTCCTGCGGGAGCCGGGCGAAGTCGACGTTGTGGTTGGCCGCGGAGCCGCCGTTGTAGCGGTACGGGCTGTGCTCGAAGACCACCGGGACCTTGATGCCGTCGGACTCGGTCTCGCCGGGGCGGGAGAGCTGGATCCGGACGCGGTCGCGCACGCCGTCGGCGTCGCTGTCGACCTCGGTCTGGACGAACACGGTCTCCTCGATCGCGTCCGCCACGTCGAAGCCGGGCGCGCTGACCCCGTCCTCGACGGTCAGCCACGGCGGCGGCGTCGGCCCGTCGTCGCGGACGGGCGCGGCGGTCGCCGGGGTGGCGACCAGGGTCGCGACCAGCGGCGTCACCACGCCTGTGAACAGCAGCAACCGACGCGCCAGGCGCATGAGGGCCTCCGAACGACCGCAGGGCAGAGGAGGACCATCCTAAGACGACGCCGGCCCTCGTGGAGGCTTCACAGTTGCCAGTGCAAATTGATCCCACGCGACCATGCGTAGTGGTACGAAAAGGGCATGAGTGGGACGTACACGGTAACGATGGGCGATCGAGGGCGGCTCGTCGTTCCGGCGGAGTTGCGGCACCAGTGAGGACGCCGAGTTGGCGGCAAGCCGCTGGAAAAGGGGGGAAGGGCTGTCGCTCGGCGAACGCCTCGATGCGACGGTCTGGACCGCCGACACCGACTGGGGAGCCGACGGCCGGGTCCGCCAGATCAGGTGACGTTCGCCGGCGACCGGCTTCCACCCACGGTGCCGTCCCCCAGCCGGCCTACGGCCACAGCGCCACCGCTCGGACACAGAGCGCCTACCCCGTGATCCGTCTCGTCTGGTCGCGGAGGATCTCGATCGTGCGGGTGACGTAGTCGGCGATCACCTGCTGCTCGTGGGGGGTGTAGCGGGCGATCATCGCGGTCATCTCGGTGGACAGGCGGGTGAAGAGCTCCGCGGGGGCGCCCCCGCGCTCGGCGACCGCGATCAGTACGCGGCGGCGGTCGGCCGGGTCGACCTCGCGGTTCACCAGGCCGGCGTTCGTCAGGCGGTCGACCATGCCGGTGACCGCGCCGGGGGTCAGGCCCACCTCCTTGGCCAGCGCGCCCGCCGACATCGGGCCTCGCCGGGCCAGGACACCGAGGGCGCGCTGGTCGCCGGCGGTCACGCCGAGGTGCGCGCCGACGGCCTCGTGGAACATCACCACCGCGGTGCTCAGCTCGCGGCCCAGCTCGGCTCCCGGATCCATGCTGTCACTTTAGCCGACTCGATAGTTTAGTATGGTGAAATAAAATGAGGAGGGTGACATGACAGTGAGATGGCGGGACGAGCTGCGGCTGGCCGCGGCGGCACCTCGGTGGAGCTGGCGGTTCTACCTGCGACACCTGCCCCTGGTCGGCGGGCTGTCGCTGATTCCGTCGGTCCAGCGGCTGGTCGTGGTCGGCTCCGACGGGCAGCTGCTGCCGGGCTGGCTGAACGCCACGTCCGAGGTGGTCGTGATGGCCGTGCGGGTACTGCTGGTCGTGCTGGTCTGGCGGCTGGCGTTCGCCGGCACGCGGCCGGACTGGGCGCGGGCCAGGGAGTTCGTGAACACGCACTGGCGCGGCCTGGTGTGCCAGTGCGCCTTCCTGGCGGCCGCGTTCGGGGTGTTCGGCGTGTTCGCCGAGCAAGTCGTGGGTGGGATGCTGCCGGAGTCCGCCCAGCAGACCTACCTGGCCGTGCTGCTGTTCGTGAAGAACCCGACCGTCATCGCGTTCACGATGGTCTGGGTGGTCGGCGCGATCCGGCAGGCGGCCACCGCCCCGACTAACGCAGCCCCAGTTCCCGCGCGATGAGCATGCGCTGGACCTCGCTGGTGCCCTCGCCGATCTCCAGGATCTTGGCGTCCCGGTAGAAGCGGCCGACCGGGAACTCGTTCATGAAGCCGTAGCCGCCGAAGATCTGGGTCGCGTCGCGGGCGTTGTCCATCGCCGCGTTGGAGGACACCAGCTTGGCGATCGCGGCCTCCTTCTTGAACGGCTCGGCGCGTTCCAGCCGCGCCAGCGCCGCGTAGTAGGCCAGGCGGGCGGTGTGCGCGCGGGCCTCCATGTCGGCGATCTTGAACTGGATCGCCTGGTACTCCCCGATCTTGTGGCCGAACGCCTCGCGCTCGCCGACGTAGCGCAGGCTCTCGTCGACGCAGCCCTGCGCGAGCCCGACCGACAGGGCGGCGATGGCGACCCGGCCTTCGTCCAAGATGGACAGGAACTGGGCGTAGCCGCGGCCGCGCTCGCCGAGCAGGTTCGCCGCCGGCACCCGGCAGTCCGCGAAGGACAGCTCCCGGGTGTCGGAGGCGTTCCAGCCGACCTTCGAGTACTTCTTCGACACGGTGAAGCCCGGCGTGCCGGACGGAACGATGATCGCGGAGATCTCCTTGCCGCCGTCGGGTTTCGTGCCGGTCACCGCGGTCACCGTGACCAGGCCGGTGATGTCGGTGCCGGAGTTGGTGATGAACGACTTGGTGCCGTTGATCACCCACTCGTCCCCGTCGAGCCGCGCGGTGGTGAGGGTGCCGCTGGCGTCCGATCCGCCGCCGGGCTCGGTCAGGCCGAAGCCGCCGAGCATCTCGCCGGAGCACAGCGCCGGCAGCCACCGCTGCTTCTGCTCCTCGGTGCCGAAGCGGTAGACCGGCATCGCGCCGAGGGACACCCCGGCCTCGAGCGTGATCGCGACCGACGAGTCGACCCGGGCCAGTTCCTCCAACGTGAGGCACAGCGCGGTGAAGTCGCCGCCCATGCCGCCGTAGGACTCCGGGAACGGCAGCCCGAACAGGCCCATCCGGCCCATCCTGGCGACCAGGTCGTAGGGGAACTCCTCGCGCTCGTAGAACTCGCCGATGACCGGCGCGACCTCCTCGCGGGCGAACTCCTCGACGGTCTTTCTCAGCGTCTCGTGCTCGTCGTCCAGTCGAAAGTCGATCATGTCTACTCCTCCGGTGGGGTCACCACGGCAAGGGGTTGGTTCAGCGCGACCTGTTGGCCCGCCTGGACATGCAGCTCGGTGAGCACGCCGTCGACCGGTGCGGTCACGGTGTGCTCCATCTTCATCGCCTCGACCACCACCAGCGGCGCGCCGGCCGTCACGGCCTCGCCGAGCGCGGCCTTGACCACCAGGACGGTGCCCGGCATCGGGCTGGTGACCGGACCGCCGGCCGCGGCGGACGCGGACTCCCCCTCCAGCAGCGAGTGCTCCTCGACGGCCCAGGTGTGCCCGCCGGCGGCGAGCCAGAGCGTGTCGCCGTCCTGGGCGCGGTGGAACGACGTGGTGCGCCCGGCCGCGGTGACCTCCAGGCGCCCGGACCGGCGGGCGGAGGCACGCACCGGCTCGCCCTCGTCGAGCGTCACCGTCGCCGCGTCGGGGGTGCCGGCCACCCGCACGGTCACCCGCCGGTCGCCGCAGACCAGGCGGAACGGGGTGCCGGCGACGCCGCCGAGCCGCCAGCCGTTCGGCACGTCCCACGGGTCGACCACGTCGCCGGCCGGCTGCAGGGCGAGCAGCTCGTCGAGCGCGGCGGCGACGAACACCAGGTCCGGCACCTCGACGCCGGTGAGGCCGTCGAGCCTGCGCTCCACCAGGCCGGTGTCGAGCCGGCCGGCACGGACGTCGTCGTCGACGAGCAGGGCGCGCAGGAACGCCACGTTCGTGCCGACGCCGAGCACGGCGGTGTCGGCGAGCGCGTTCGACAGCCGGCGCAGCGCGGCCGGGCGGTCCGGGCCCCAGGCGATCACCTTGGCCAGCATCGGGTCATAGCTGGAGCCGACGACGGTTCCGGTGCGCAGCGCGGAGTCCACCCGCACGCCGTCGCCGGCCGGCTCGACCAGGCCGAGCACGGTGCCACCGGTGGGCAGGAAGTCCCGCGCCGGGTCCTCGGCGTAGACCCTGGCCTCCACCGCGTGCCCGTTGATGTCCACATCGGACTGTCCGAACGGGAGCGGTTCGCCGGCGGCGACGCGCAGTTGCTGGGCCACCAGGTCGATGCCGGTGACCATCTCGGTGACCGGGTGCTCGACCTGGAGCCTGGTGTTCATCTCCATGAAGAAGAACTCGTCCGGACGGTCGCCGGGGACGATGAACTCGACGGTGCCGGCGCCGGTGTAGCCGACCGAGCGAGCGGCCTCGACCGCGGCCGCGCCCATCCGCTCGCGGTCCACATCGGACAGCAGCGGCGACGGCGCCTCCTCGACGATCTTCTGGTGCCGCCGCTGGAGGCTGCACTCGCGCTCGCCGAGGTGCACGACGGTGCCGTGGGTGTCGGCGAGCACCTGGATCTCGATGTGCCTCGGGTCGCTCACGAACCGCTCGACCAGCAGGGTGTCGTCGCCGAAGGAGCCGAGCGCCTCACGCCGGGCGGACTCCAGCGCGGCCGGCAGGTCGGCGGGGTCGGTGACCCGGCGCATGCCCTTGCCGCCGCCACCCGCGGACGGCTTGACCAGTACCGGGTAGCCGACTTCCTCGGCGGCCGCGACGAGGTCGTCGTCGGACATGCCGGCGAGCATCCGGCCCGGCACGACCGGCACCCCGGCCGCGGCGACGGTCTGCTTCGCGCGGATCTTGTCGCCCATGGCCTCGATGGCGGCGGCCGGCGGGCCGACGAACACGAGCCCGGCGTCGGCGCAGGCGCGGGCGAAGTCGGCGTTCTCGGCCAGGAAGCCGTAGCCGGGGTGCACGGCCTCCGCGCCGGTCTCCCGCGCGGCGGCGAGGATCGCGGGAATGGACAGGTAGCTGTCGACCCGGACCGCCTCGTCGGCCTCCCGGACGTGCCGGGCGCCCGCGTCGGCGTCGGTGTGCACGGCGACCGAGCGCACGCCGAGATCGGCGAGCGTGCGGCACACGCGGACCGCGATCTCTCCGCGGTTGGCGATCAGAACAGTGGAGAACATGTCACATCCTGAAGACGCCGTAGCGGACCGGTTCCAGGGGCGCGTTCGCCGCGACCGACAGCGCGAGCCCGAGCACCTGCCGGGTGTCGGCCGGGTCGATCACGCCGTCGTCCCAGAGCCGGGCGGTCGAGTAGTACGGGTGTCCCTGGTCCTCGTACTGGGCGCGGATCGGGTCCTTGAACGACTCCTCGTCGGCGGCGGGCCAGTCCTCGCCGCGGGCCTCGAACTGGTCGCGGCGGACCGTGGCGAGCACCGACGCCGCCTGTTCGCCGCCCATCACCGAGATCCGGGCGTTGGGCCACATCCACAGGAACCGGGGCGAGTACGCCCGCCCGCACATCGAGTAGTTGCCGGCGCCGAACGAGCCGCCGACGATCACGGTCAGCTTCGGCACCCGCGCGCACGCCACCGCGGTCACCATCTTGGCGCCGTGCTTGGCGATGCCGCTCACCTCGTAGTCGCGGCCGACCATGAACCCGGTGATGTTCTGCAGGAACACCAGCGGGACCGAGCGCTGGTCGCACAGCTCGACGAAGTGCGCGCCCTTGACCGCCGAGTCGCCGAACAGCACGCCGTTGTTGGCCACGACCCCGACCGGGTGCCCGTGGATCCGGGCGAACCCGGTGACCAGGGTGGTCCCGTACTCCTTCTTGAACTCGCGGAACCGGCTGCCGTCGACGACCCGCGCGATCACCTCGCGCACGTCGTAGGGGGTGCGCGAGTCGGTCGGCACGACGCCGTACAGCTGCGCCGGGTCGACGGCCGGTTCCTCGGTCCGGGTGACCTCCCACGGCCGCGGCGTGCGCGGGCCGAGCGTCGAGACGATCGAGCGGACGATCCGCAGCGCGTGTGCGTC
>DATABL010000282.1:0-8030 GCA_036259595.1 Actinophytocola sp. | reverse complement strand
GGCCGTAGGCGGTCAGTCGGGCTTGGTGCGGGTGTCGGGAGGCCTGGTGTCGGGGGACCCGGGATCGGGGGACTGGGGGTCGGGGGTGTCGGGGTGGGGGGATTTGGGTGGGCGGCCGCGTTTGGGGAGGTGGCCGGCGTTGTCGGGGAGGCGGCCGGCCTGGGACAGGGCTCGGCGGAGGAGGAACTCGATCTGGGCGTTGGTGCTGCGCAGGTCGTCGTTCGCCCATCTGGCTATCGCGTCGTGGATGGCGGGGTCCAGGCGGAGTAGGAGCTTCTTGCGGTCCGGCACGGGGCGATCACGTGTAGAGCGTGCCGGTGTTGACCACGGGCTGAGTGTCCCGGTCCGCGCACAGGACCACCAACAGGTTGCTCACCATCGCCGCCTTGCGTTCCTCGTCCAGGTCCACCACGTCCTGCTCGGCCAGCTGGTCCAGGGCGAGCTGGACCATGCCCACGGCGCCCTCGACGATGCGCTGGCGGGCCGCCACCACGGCCCCCGCCTGCTGGCGGCGCAGCATCGCGCCGGCGATCTCCTGCGCGTACGCCAGGTGCGTGATCCGGGACTCGATCACCTCGACCCCGGCAGACTCGACCCGCACGCCGATCTCCGCCGACAGCTGGTCGGTGATCTCCGTCGTGTTCTGGCGCAGGGACAGCTGGTCGTCGCCGTGGGCGTCGTACGGGTAGGTGGTCGCTATGTGGCGGACCGCCGCCTCGGTCTGGATGTTCACGAACTCGATGTAGTCGTCGACCTCGAACACCGCGCGCGCCGTGTCGGTGACCCGCCACACAACCACCGCGGCGATCTCGATCGGGCTGCCGTCCGCGTCGTTGACCTTGTTCACCGCCGTCTCGTGGTTGCGGATGCGGGTGGAGATCTTGCGGCGGAACGTGAACGGGTTGATCCAGCGCAGCCCGTCCATCCGGACCGTTCCCACGTAACGGCCCAGGAACTGGACCACGCGTGCCTCGCCGGGAGCGACCATGATCAAGCCGCCGCCGAGGAGCGAGCCGCCGACGAGGGCCACGCCGCCGACCACGACGAGGACCACCGGCAGCGCGCCCCCGGACCCCGTCGCCAGTTGGATCACGCCGATCAACACCAGGGCCACGCCGGCGAGAACCAGTGCCACCACCAGTGCCAGCAGCGGCAGCCCGCGGGTGCCGAACGCGACGCGCTCGCGGATGTGCGGACGCGGCATCAGCGTCCCGACCGTGTCGAGCTGGTTCATGAGGTCCCCCTTCGGCGACAACCGGATGACTATCAAAATGATATCACATTAAGTCGGCTCGCCGGTCGCTACTCCCCGAGGAGTATGTGGGGCGGGTCACGCTACCTCCGGGCGCGTACGCGAGGTCGCGCCGAGCATCCGACGTCAACCGGCTCGTTCGTCGCGACCATGGGAGTCACCGGAGAACCCACGGGAGCGACAGGGAGTGACACGGTGATGAGCGACAGGACCGGGCGCCTGGGCTGGCGGGTCGGCCTCGGGGTGGCCGTGGTCGGCGCGGTCAGCGTCGGCGCGATCGGCATCGCGGCCGCGACCTCGAACGAGCAGCCCTCGGACGAGCCGGCGCCGAGCGAGCAGGCACCCGCCGAGGAGCACGACGGCCCGCCGTGGGCCGGGCACGGCGACTGGGGCGGCGGCGGGCCGTTCGGGCTGTTCGCCGCCTTCGACGACCTCGATGTCGAGGACGTCTCGCACGCCGAGGTCGTCCTCGTGCGGGAGGGCGGCGGCTCCACCACCATGCTGGTGCAGAAGGGCACCGTCACCGCCGTCGACGGATCCTCGGTCGCCGTGAAGAGCGCGGACGGCTTCACCGAGACCTACGCCGTCGACGCGGAGACCAGCGTCAACGGCGACGAGAAGATCGACTCGGTGACCAAGGGCGAGCAGGTCCTGGTGATCGCGCCCGAGGGCGGCGAGAACCCGACCGCCGGCACGATCCTCGACCTGACCGACCTCGGCTGGAAGTAACCCCTCAGCACGGACGCCTTCCCGACGCCCCCGAGTGCCGGGAAGGCGTTCGCGGTTCCCACACGATCCCGGGGTGCTCAATGGACGAGCGGCTCTACGCGGTCGGCCACGCGCTGGCCTCGCGGGAACGGCTGGCGGTGCTGTGCGTGCTCGCGGAGGGCAACGCGTCGGCCGGCGAGCTGGTGGCGCGTACCGGCGAGCCGGACGTCCTCGACCACCTCGAGGTGCTCGGGGCCGCCGGCCTGGTGCGCGCCGGGATCGAGGGCTGCTTCGGCCTCGCTTCCCTGGACGTGCTGGTGCTGGTCACCGCGCTGGAGACGATCGCGCGGGGTAGAGATGCGGGGTAGAGATGAGGCATGACGTGGGCATCGGCGGCGGGACGGGTGCAGGGGGCCGTCTACGACTTCGGCGTGCGGCGGGAGTGGCTCGCGCGGCCGGCGGGGCGGGTGCTGTGGGGCACGGACGTGGGGGAGCTGTACGCGAGCATCCGCGCGCTGGGTGACCTGCCGGCGGGAGCCTCGGTGCTGGACGTTCCGTGCGGGGGCGGGGTCGCGCTGCGTGGGCTGGTGGGTGGGTCGGGTCGCGGGGACGGCCGTGGGCGGGTGGCTGGGCTGGGTCGCGAGGACGGCCGTGGGCTGATGGCTGAGTCGGCGCAGGAGAGCGGCCGGAAGGGGCGGAGCCGGCCCGCGGTAGTCGGCGGGCGGCGGTCGGCGGGTGTTCGGTACGTGGGGGTCGACATCTCGGGTGCGATGGTGGCGCGGACGCGGCGGCGGGCGGAGCGGCTCGGGCTGGACGGGGTGGAGCTCGTCGCGGCCGATGTCGGGCGGTTGCCGTTCGCGGACGGGGTGTTCGACGTGTGCGTGTGCTTCAACGGGCTGCACTGCCTGTCGGAACCGGCCGTCGCGGTGCGGGAGCTGGCGCGGTGTCTGCGGCGGGGCGGGCGGCTGGTCGGCGACATGGTGGTGTCCCGGGCCGGGCGGCGGCAGGATCTCGCGATCGCGGCGTTGCGGCGTGCCGGACTGTTCGGGACGGGCGGGACCGCGGGTGAACTGCGGGACTGGCTCGCCGGTGCCGGGTTGCGGGTGGAGCGGCTCGAGCAGTCGGGTGCGGTGGTGCACTTCGCGGCCGTCACCGCTTCGTAAGGGTTCGGTCCCGATCGGGCAGGGCATGATGCGGGGGACGAAACGGACCTCTGGAGGCAACCGATGACCCGCCCGTTCCCGGTGTTGGCCGGTGTGTTGCTCAGCCTGGTGCTCGCCGGCTGCGGCGCTTCATCCGACGAGACCGCCGCGGGTCCGACCTCGGAGCCGCCCGCCTCCACCGCCGGGACGACCGCCGAGCCGATGTCGTCCGCCGCGTCGGCGCCGGACGGGATCTCCGAGCCGCCGCTGCCGGCCGAGGACGTGCCGGAGCTGTTGCGGTTCGAGGCCAAGACCATCGACGGCGAGCTGTTCGAGGGCGAGACCCTCTACGGCTCGCCGGCCGTGCTGTGGTTCTGGGCGCCGTGGTGCCCGACGTGTCAGGCCGAGGCGCCGACGATCGCCGAGGTGGCCAAGACGGACGGGGTGCGGTTCGTCGGCGTCGCCGCGCAGGACCAGGTGCCGGCGATGCGTGACTTCGTCGACCGGTTCGGGCTCGGCTCGTTCCCGCACCTCGCCGACACCAGCGCCACGATCTGGCAGCGGTTCGGGGTCAGCTACCAGCCGGCCTACGCGTTCGTCCGGGCCGACGGCTCGGTCGAGGTGGAGACGGAGCTGCTCGACCCGGACGAGCTGCGCGCCCGCGTGCGCTCCCTGCGGTGACCGGCGATCTGGCGTTCGCCCTCGGGGCGGGCATGCTCGCCACCGTCAACCCGTGCGGGTTCGCGATGCTGCCGGGGTACCTGGCGCTGGTCGTCGGCTCCCGCGGGGTCGGGCGGGCGCTCGCCGCGGCCGGGCTGATGACGGTCGGGTTCGTGGCCGTGTTCGGGGTGTTCGGGCTGCTCAGCGCGCCGCTGGCGGGCGCGCTGCAGCGCTGGCTGCCGGTGGTGACGATCGTCGTCGGCGTCGGGTTGGTGGTGCTCGGGGCGCTGCTGCTCGCCGGGCGGGAGCTGCGGGTGCTGGTGCCGAAGCCGGCGCGGGGCGCACCGAACGCGCGGCTGGTGTCGATGGTCGGTTACGGCGTGGCGTTCGCGGTGGCGTCGCTGTCGTGCTCGATCGGGCCGTTCCTGGCGGCGGCCGGAGTGGCGTTGCGGACGGGTGCGCTGGCGACGTTCGGGGCGTACGCGCTCGGCATGGGGCTGGTGGTGGCGGTGCTCGCTGTCGCCGCGGCGCTGGCCAGCACGGCGGTGGTGGCGGGGCTGCGGCGGGCGATGCCGTACGTGACGCGGGCCGGCGGCGCGTTGCTGGTGGTCACGGGGCTCTACGTCGGCTACTACGGGTACTACGAGCTGCGGCTGTTCCACCTCGGCGGATCGGCGGTGGACCCGGTGGTGCGGGCGGCCGGGTCGGTGCAGGCGGCCCTGGTGGCGTGGCTGGACGCGGTCGGGCCGGTGCCACTGGTGGTCGCGCTGGTGGTGCTGGCCGGCGGGGTGTGGCTGGCGCGCCGGCGGTGGTCGGCCGCCCACCGCCGGCGCGTCGGGTCAGACCCGGACCGGGCGGCGGCGGAACAGCAGTAGACCGGTGCCGAGCAACACCAGCACCGCGCCGCCGGCGAGCAGCGGACCCGCGTCCACGCCGGTGTAGGCCAGGTTCTTCGCCTGCGGCGCCGGGCTCGGGGTGTCCGTGGTGGCCGGCGGGGGCAGCGCGGCGCCGTCCAGGGCCACGGCGAACGTCACCGGGTCGAGCTCGGTACCCGCGGGTGGCGAACGGGTGCGCGTGGCGCTGGCCGGGGTGCTGGCCCAGCGCGCGCCGCTGTTCCTGCTCGACGAGCCGACCGCCGCGCTCGACCTGCGCCACCAGGACCTGGTGATGCACGTCGCGACCGCGCACGCCCGGACCGGCGGTGCCGTCCTGGCCGTGCTGCACGACCTGAACCTGGCCGCCGCGCACGCCGACCGGGTCGCCGTGATCGCCGAGGGCCGCCTCGTGGCGTGCGGCGAGCCGTCCGAGGTGGTCACCCCGGACCTGCTGAGCGCGGTCCACCAGCGGGAGATCGAGGTCATGCCGCACCCGCGGACCGGGACGCCGCTGGTGCTCCCGCAGGAGTGGGAATGGTAAATTCGCACGTGAGGCCACCGGCGACTCTGGTGGACGCCAACGTTGAGGGAAGCGGCCGACCGCGGCCCGCTGGTGATCAGTCCCGTGCGCTAGGAACTCTACGACGCGCTGGCCGGTGACATGTTCGTGCGGGCGCCGCACGCCGCGATCGCGAAGCCGCGGTTGCTGACCCCAGCCTGACGGCTGCCCGCACCGAGCATGGGACGATGTGGCGTATCCGTATGACACCCGAGGAACCTGAGTGACTACGTTCGCCGACACGACGTTCACAGATCCTGAGCAGATCAGGAACTTCTGCATCATCGCGCACATCGACCACGGCAAGTCGACCCTGGCCGACCGGATGCTGCAGCTCACCGGCGTGGTCGAGGAGCGGCTGATGCGCGCGCAGTACCTCGACCGGATGGACATCGAGCGCGAACGCGGGATCACGATCAAGGCGCAGAACGTCCGGCTGCCCTGGCAGGTCGGCGGACACGACCACGTGCTGCACATGATCGACACCCCGGGTCACGTCGACTTCACCTACGAGGTGTCCCGGGCGCTGGAGGCGTGCGAGGGCGCGATCCTGCTGGTCGACGCCGCGCAGGGGATCGAGGCGCAGACGCTCGCGAACCTGTACCTCGCGATGGAGAACGACCTCACGATCATCCCGGTGCTCAACAAGATCGACCTGCCCGCCGCCGAGCCGGAGAAGTACGCCGAGGAGCTCGCGCACATCGTGGGCTGCGAGCCGTCGGACGTGATGCGGGTGTCGGCCAAGACCGGCAAGGGCGTGCGCGAGCTGCTCAATGAGATCGTCCGGCTGGTGCCGGCGCCGAAGGGCTCCGACGAGGCCCCGGCCCGCGCGATGATCTTCGACTCGGTGTACGACACCTACCGCGGCGTGGTCACCTACATCCGCGTGGTGGACGGCAAGATCACGCCCCGGCAGCGGATCCGGATGATGTCCACCGGTGCCACGCACGAGCTGCTCGAGGTCGGCATCATCTCCCCGGAGCCGAAGCCGAGCGTGGGCCTGGGGGTCGGCGAGGTCGGCTACCTGATCACCGGGGTGAAGGACGTCCGCCAGTCGAAGGTCGGCGACACGGTGACCAGCGAGCGCCGCGGCGCCGACGAGCCACTGGCCGGCTACCGCGAGCCGCGGCCGATGGTCTACTCGGGACTGTATCCGGTGGACGGTTCGGACTACGCGGACCTGCGCGAGGCACTGGACAAGCTGCGCCTCAACGACGCGGCGCTGAGCTACGAGCCGGAGACGTCGGCGGCGCTGGGCTTCGGCTTCCGCTGCGGGTTCCTCGGTCTGCTGCACCTGGAGATCGTGCGCGAGCGGCTGGAGCGCGAGGCCGGGCTGGACCTGATCTCGACCGCCCCGAACGTCGTGTACCGGGTGGAGCTGGACGGTCCCGAGGGGGACGGCGGCGAGACGCAGGTGACCAACCCCTCGGACTGGCCGGAGGGCAAGGTCATGAGCGTCTACGAGCCGGTGGTGAAGTGCACGGTGATCGCGCCGAGCGACTACATCGGCGCGATCATGGAGCTGTGCCAGTCCCGGCGCGGGGTGCTCGGCGGGATGGACTACCTGTCGACCGACCGCGTGGAGCTGCGGTACACCTTGCCGCTCGGTGAGATCATCTTCGACTTCTTCGACGCGCTGAAGTCCCGCACCCGCGGCTACGCGTCCCTGGACTACGAACCGGCGGGCGAGCAGCAGGCCGACCTGGTGAAGGTCGACATCCTGTTGCAGGGCGAGCCGGTGGACGCGTTCTCCGCGATCGTGCACCGCGAGGCGGCCTACGGCTACGGCACGAAGATGGCCACGAAGCTGCGGGAGCTGATCCCGCGCCAGCAGTTCGAGGTCCCCATCCAGGCGGCGATCGGCTCGCGGGTGATCGCGCGGGAGACCGTGCGCGCGATCCGCAAGGACGTGCTGGCCAAGTGCTACGGCGGCGACATCACGCGGAAGCGGAAGCTGCTGGAGAAGCAGAAGGAAGGCAAGAAGCGGATGAAGATGGTGGGCCGCGTCGAGGTCCCCCAGGAGGCCTTCGTCGCCGCCCTCTCCACCGACAGCTCCCCCGAGAAGGCCAAGCCGAAGAAGTAGCCCCGTTGTCCCCGCCGGCAACGATTCGTGTTCTGTCGGTGACGCATGGTTAGTTTGGCTCCCGAGAGAAAAAGGGGGGCACCATGGGAACCATGACAGCGGAAACCGGTCCGGCTCGGTTCGCTCACGGACGCCCGTTCACCGTGGACGACCTGGAGGCGATGCCGGATGACGGCAACCGGTACGAGCTCATCGACGGGACGCTCATCGTGAGCCCGGCACCAGGGCGGCGCCACCAGAAGGTTGTCTACCGGCTGTATCACGTGCTCGAGGACGCGTGTCCGGACGGTTTCGATGTGCTGGGTGCACCGTTCGCTGTTCGGATCTCACCGACCATGGAACTGCAACCTGACGTCCTGGTCGGCCGGGATGAGGACTTCACCGACAAGCTGCTGCCCGTCGCGCCGGTGCTGGCGGTGGAGGTGTTCTCGCCGAGCAGCGTGCTCAACGACCTGAACTACAAGAAGGCCGCCTACCAGCGCCTCGGTGTGGCCAGTTACTGGCTGATCGACCCCGAGGACCCGACGCTGACCGTGTACGAGCTCAACGAGAACGGCGTCTACCACAGGACGGCTGTGGTCAAGGGGCGGCAGGCCTTCGAGGCCGAGCGGCCGTTCCCGGTGCGGATCGTTCCGGGCGAGCTGCCGGGCACGCTGGCGAAGTAATACCGGTGAGGCCCGCGTCGCCCCATGCTGATCGGGTAGGTGGCCGTGACCGGTTCGTCGGGAGGAGAGGGGGGTCCCGAGCGAAC
>DATABL010000281.1:0-1599 GCA_036259595.1 Actinophytocola sp. | reverse complement strand
TCGAGTGCCGTCATCCGCCGCGCCCGGGCTCGGCGACCGCACCGGCCGTGGCGTGCACGGCCTCGGTGAACGCCGTGCCGCGGTGCACGTAGCTCGCGAACTGGTCGTGGGACTTGGCCGCGGGCGCGAGCAGGACCACGTCGCCATGACCCGCCATCGCGCCAGCCGCACGCACCGCAGAGATCATGGGCTCATCGTCTCCCGGGCGGACCCGATGTACCGGGACATCCGGCGCGTGTCGCGCGAGCGCGGCGGCGAAGGCGTCCTGATCGGCGCCGATCAGCACGACCCCGCGCAGCCGGGGCGCGACCTCGGCGACCAGCGCGTCGACCGGCGCGCCGTGCAGCAGGCCGCCGGCGATCCACACCACGTGCTCGAAGGCGGTGAGCGAGCCGTGCGCGGCGTGGGTGTTGGTGGCCTTGGAGTCGTTGACCCACCGCACGCCGCCGGTCTCGGCGACCAGTTCGACCCGGTGCGCGGGCGGTTCGTAGGCGTTCAGCCCGGCGCGGACGTGCTCGGGCGACACGCCGGCGGCGCGGGCGAGGGCGGCGGCGGCGAGTGCGTTGGCGACGTTGTGCGGACCGGGCGGGCGGACCTCGGTGGTGGGCAGGAGCCGCAGGTCGCCGTGCACGAGCCAGCCACCCGCCACCCCGTACTGGCCGGGCCCCGGCTCGCCGAGGGTGAAGCCGACCCGGTTCGGCCGGGTGGCGGCGAGGCGGGTGGAGACCGGGTCGTCGACGTTGTACACGGCGAGCCGGGCGCCGGTGTGGATCCGGGCCTTGGCCTCGACGTAGTGCTCGACGCCGCCGTGCCAGTCGAGGTGGTCGTCGGCGATGTTGAGCACGACGGCCGCGTCGGCGCGCAGCGAGGACTGCCAGTGCAGCTGGTAGCTGGACAGCTCCACGGCCAGCACCCGGTGGCCGGCGCGGACCGCGTCGACCACCGGCAGGCCGACGTTCCCGCAGGCGACGGCGTCGACGCCGGCGGCGCGCAGGATCGCCTCGAGCATGCCGACGGTGGTGGTCTTGCCGTCGGTGCCGGTGATGGCGAGCCAGGTGGTGGGCTCGGGTTTCGCGGCGGCGATCCGCCAGGCCAGCTCGACCTCGCCGACGACCTCGATCCCGGCGGCCGCGGCGGCGACCAGCAGCGGGTCGGTCGGTGGGATGCCGGGGCTGGTGACCACGAGGTCGGTGCCGGCCGGCGGCGCGGCGAGCCCGGCCTCGGTGGCCACTCCGGCCGGGAAGCCGGCGAGCTGCCCGGCGGCCGACTCGGGAACGGTCACCGTGACCCGCGCGCCCAGCTCGACCAGCGCGTCCACCACCGACCGCCCGGTCACCCCGGCGCCGGCGACCAGCACCCGGTCCCGCGCACCGAGGACGTCGTTCATTGCGCCAGGTTGCCGGAGGCGGTCAGCCACTCGCTGTAGAAGAGGCCCAGGCCGAAGATCGCGCAGATCCCGGCCAGCAGCCAGAACCTGATGATCACCGTGGTCTCCGCCCACCCGGCGAGCTCGAAGTGGTGGTGGAAGGGGGCCATCCGGAACAGTCTTCGCCTGGTCGTGCGGAACACCGCGATCTGCAGCACCACCGACAGCATCTC
>DATABL010000280.1:0-5350 GCA_036259595.1 Actinophytocola sp. | reverse complement strand
TGAGACGCCGGAGCAGACCGCGGTGCGGGAGGTCACCGAGGAGACCGGCATCCTGGGCGAGATAATTCGCCCACTCGGCACCATCGACTACTGGTTCGTCGCCGACCGCCGCCGGATCCACAAGACCGTGCA
This sequence comes from Actinophytocola sp., assembly GCA_036259595.1. Lineage (GTDB taxonomy): Bacteria > Actinomycetota > Actinomycetes > Mycobacteriales > Pseudonocardiaceae > Actinophytocola. Next base: position 5,218 of record DATABL010000280.1, on the reverse strand, counting down.
CCACTTCGTCATGGCGGAGCTCGGCGGCGAGCTCTCCGACGAGGACGTCGAGGTGACCGAGGTCGCCTGGGTCCCCCTGGACGAGCTGGAGGAGCGGCTTGCCTACGCCGACGAGCGCCGCCTGGTGCTGCGCGCGCTCGAGTTGCTGGAGCTGCGCCCGACCGGTGACGGCACCGGTGACGCGCCACACGACCTGCCGGCCGGTGCGGACGGAGGCTGATCCGGCATGACCACACCGACGCCGACCCGACGGCCCTGGCGCACCGCCGCCGGCCTGCTCGCCACCGCGCTGCTCGTGCTGGCGACCGCGGCACCGGCGGCGGCCGACCCCATCGGCGACCCGGTGCCCCCGACCAGCGGCGGCCCGGCGCTGCTGCGGCTCGAGGTCGCGACGGTGTCCCCGCGGGTGATCACCTCCGACACCCCCAGGCTCACCGTCACCGGCCGCGTCACCAACGTCGGCGACCGCACGATCGACGACGTCGAGGCCAAGGTCCAGCGGGGCGAGCCGCTCGAACGCGACGCCGACCTGCTCGAGCTCACCGACCGCGCCACCGACTCGGCCACCTCCCCGTTCGTCGAGGTCGCCGACTCGCTCGAGCCCCGCGAGTCCGCGAAGCTGACCGTCAGCGTCAACGTCCGCGGCACCGAGCAGTCGCTCGCGCTCAACACGCCCGGTGTCTACCCGCTGCTGGTCAACGTCAACGGTCGCCCGGACTACGGCGGCCAGGCCCGGCTCGCGGCCGTGTCGATCCCGCTCCCGGTGCTGTCGATCCCCGGAGGGGCCGCCGCCAAGCCGGAGGCCGAGCCGCCCGGCGTGACGATCGTCTGGCCGATCCTCGGCACCCAGCCCCGCCGGCTACCCACGACCGACGGCTCGACCGTGCTCACCGACGACGCGCTCGCCGACTCGCTGTCCGCCGGCGGGCGGCTGTTCGGGCTGGTCGACTCCGTCGCCAGGGCCACCGCGGGCAACGGCACGCTGCTCAACTCGCTGTGCTTCGCGATCGACCCGGACCTGCTGCGCACGGTGTCGGCCATGGCGGAGCCGGACGGGTACCAGGTGCGGACCGAGACCGGGCGGCTCGTGGCGGGCGACGGCTCCTCGGCCGCGACCAACTGGCTGACCAGGCTGGCCGACCTCACCCGCGGCCGCTGCGTGTTCGCCGTGCCCTACGCCGACGCCGACCTGGTGGCGCTGTCCCGCTCCGGCGCGGTCGAGCTCGCCCAGCTCTCCGCCGGCTCGGCGATCGTGGCCGAGGTGCTGAGCCCGGTGCGGCCGGTGACCGAGCTGTACTGGCCGGCCGGCGGCTCCTTCGACCAGCGCACCCTGGTCGACCTCGCGACCGTCGGCCCGACCACCGTGCTGGCCGACCCGGCCCGCCTGCAGCGGGTGACCGGGCAGGCGCCCTACGCGCTCACCGGCACCACGACCACGTATCCGGTGCGCGCGCTGCCCGTCGACCAGCTGGTGTCGAACTCGCTCGACGTCGCCCCCCGCAGACCCGGCGTCGACGCGTCGCTGCAGCGCGGGCTCGCCGCGCTCGCGTTCCGGACGGTGTTCGACGGACGGCCGGGCGGCCAGGTGCTCGTCGCGCCACCTCGGCGGTGGACCGCGTCGGAGCTCGAACTGAAGGGCTACCTCGACTTCGCGCAGCGGCTGTTCGACGGCGGCTACGCGGCGCCGCGGTCGCTGGCCGCCACCGTGTCCGGGCCCGATCGGGGGACCGTCGGCGGGCTCGCCTACACCCCGCGGGACCGCGCGCGGGAGATCCCGGCCGCGATCACCGCGGACGTGGCGCGCATCAACCAGACCAAGCGCGACCTGCTCGACGCGATGGACGACGACAACACCAGTGACGTCGACCCGAACACGCTGCTCGCGCCCCTGCAGTACGGCCTGCTGCGCGCCACCTCCACCGCCTGGCGGGGCGCCCCCCGGCAGGCCGCGGCCCTGGTCGAGGAGGTGGACGACCAGCTGGAGGCGTTGTGCGACCAGGTCGTGATCAACGATCCCCAGCAGCCGATCACGCTCGCCTCCGGGGACAGCCCGATCCCGGTCAACCTGTCCAACGGGCTGCCGGTGAGCATCGTGGTGCGGCTGCGGCTGGCCGCGCAGCCGGGGCTCACCCCGGAGCCGTTCCAGGACGTGCTGCTGCCGCCGCAGTCCTCGCGCACCGTCTTCCCCCAGGCCGAGGCGACCCGGGCCGGCCGGTTCAAGGTCGACGTGTCGCTGTCCACCCCGGGCGGCACCGAGCTGGGCAGCACCGAGCAGCTGGAGGTGAGCTCCAGCTCCTACGGCGTCATCACGATCGCGATCACCGGCACCGCCGGCGGGATCCTGGTCATCCTGGTGGGGTTCCGGATCTTCCGGCGGATCCGCGCGTCCCGGGCCGGCGTCGCGGCCGACCCGACCGGCCCGGAGCCGATCGTGGGGAACGGGGACCGCGTTGACCCGTAGCGACAGCAGGGGTACGACGCCGCCGTCGCTCGCCAAGGCCAGCGGCTCGATGGCGATCGCCACGCTGATCAGCCGGATCACCGGGTTCGGCTGGAAGGTCATGCTGGCCTGGGCGGCCGGCATCGGCGTGGTCAACGACTCGTTCACCGTCGCCAACACCCTGCCCAACATCGTCTTCGAGCTGCTGTTCGGCGGCGTGCTCGCCAGCGTGGTGATCCCGCTGCTGGTCCGGGCACAGGACGACCGGGACGGCGGCCTCGCCTACACCCAGCGCCTGATCACGATGGCCATGACGCTGCTGGCCGTCGGCACGGCGGTCGCGGTGGCGCTGGCCCCGCTGTTCACCCGGCTCTACATGGACGGCTCCACCGGCCGGGCCAACCCGGAGCTGGCCACCGCGTTCGCCTACCTGCTGCTGCCGGAGATCCTGTTCTACGGCCTGTTCGCGATCCTGTCGGCGGTCCTGCAGGCCAAGCACGTGTTCGGCCCGCCGGCCTGGGCGCCGGTGATGAACAACCTGATCGTGATGGCGACCATCGGGGTGTACGCGCTGCTGCCCGGGGAGATCTCGCTCAACCCGGTGCGGATGGGCGACGCGAAGCTGCTCACCCTCGGCATCGGGGTCACCCTCGGCATCGCCGTGCAGGCGCTGGTGCTGGTGCCGGCGCTGCGCCGGATCGGCTTCCGGTTCCGCTGGAACTGGGGGCTCGACGAGCGGTTCCGCGAGTTCGGCGGCCTGGCGCTGTGGATCGTCGGCTACGTCGCGATCAGCCAGGTCGGGATGGTGTTCACCACCCGGGTGCTGACCGCGGAGGCGCCGGGCGGCGCGGCGATCTACGCCAACGCCTGGCTGCTGTTCCAGCTGCCCTACGGGGTGATCGGGGTGTCGCTGCTGACCGCGATCATGCCCCGGCTGTCCCGCGCGGCCGCCGACGGCGACACCGGCCGGCTGATCGGCGACCTGTCGCTGGCCAGCCGGCTGTCCACGGTGTTGCTGGTGCCGCTCTCGACGATCCTCACCGTCGCCGGCTCGGCCATCGGCATCGCGCTGTTCGGCTACGGCGACGCCGACCTCGCCGACGCGCGGCGGCTCGGCGACGCGCTCGCGTTCTCCGCGTTCGGCATCCTCCCGTACGCGCTGGTCATGCTGCAGCTGCGGGTGTTCTACGCGATGAAGGACGCGCGCACCCCGACGCTGATCATGGTCGTGATGACCGTGGTGAAGATCCCGCTGCTGTACATGTGCGCCGGCTACCTGCGCCCGAACGACGTGGTGATCGGTGTGCTGCTGGTCAACTCGCTGACGTTCGTGGTCGGCGCGGTGCTCGGCCAGATGTGGCTGTGGGTGCGGCTCGGCCGGCTGCAGAGCATGCGGGTGGTGCGGGTGATCGTGCAGAGCGTCGTGGCGGGCGTGGGCGGCGCGCTGGCGGCGTTCGGCGTCGGCCTGCTCATCGACCTGGTGCTCGGCTCGGCCGGGCCGACGCTCGTGGCCTGGGTCGAGGTCGTGGTGCTGTCGCTCGTGACCGGCGTGGTGGCGTTCGCCCTGCTGACCGTGTTCAAGGTGCCCGAACTGGAGCCCGCCAGGCAACGAATCACCCGGTTGGTACGTCGAGGGTAGGGAAGAACGGCGAGAAGAACCCCCCGGGTTCACGTACGCTCGTTCTGATCGGCCGAACAAGCGTCAGAGAGTGCTGTGACCACGAGGCGAACCGAGTCCCTGACGGGCGAGCTGGACCCCGGTGGCGGCTCCGGGGACCAGTTCCTGCTGCCCGGAGCCGTGATCGGGGACGGGCGCTACCGGCTGCTGGCCCAGTTCGGCGTGGACGAGCGGGCCGGCGCGCACCTGTGGCGCGCCCGCGACGGGCAGCTCCGCCGCGACGTGGCGCTCACCGTGCTGGTCGGCCGGCCCGAGGACACCCGGCGGGCCCAGGACGCGCGCCGCACGCTGGAGCGGGCCGCGCACGCCGCCCGCTTCACCCATCCCGGCATGGCCCGCGTGCTCGACGTGCTGAGCCTCGGCAACGGCGTCACCGCGGGCGAGGGACTGCTCGGCATCGTGGTCGCCGACTGGTCGGCCGGCACCGACCTGGTCGACCTGGTCGCCGAGCACCCGCTGCCCGCCGCGACCGCCGCCCGACTGCTCGAACCGCTGGCCGCCGCGGTCGAACGGGCCCACGTCGCCGGGCTCGTGCTCGGCGTCGACCACCCGCAGCGGATCCGCGTCACGCCGGACGGCACGCTGCGGCTCGCGTTCCCCGGCCCGCTGCCCGAGGCGGTGCCGCGCGACGACGTCAAAGGGCTCGGCGCGGTCCTCTACCTGCTGCTCACCGGCCACTGGCCGCTGGCGGGCGGGCCGGCGACGATCCCGGCCGCGCCGATCGCACCGGATGGCACGATCGTCCCGCCGGAGTCGCTGCACAACCACGTGCCCCACGAGCTGTCCGCGGTGGCGCTGCGGAGCCTGGAGGACACCTCCATCGGCGGGATCCGGACCAGCGCGACCCTGCTGACCGTGCTCGACCAGGCGGTGGAGTCCGCCGAGCAGACCGAGTACCTGCGGCCCGTGGTGCCCGGCACCGAGGACGACGAGGGGCCGGTGTGGACCACCCGGCCGCCGGTGCGGGACAAGGCCCGCCGGCGCAAGCTCGCCGTCGGCGTCACCGCGCTGGCCGTCGCCACGGTCGCGGTGCTGGCCTGGGTGGGCATGATGCTGATCGACTTCTTCGGCGACGACACCGGCGGCGACAACGTCGTGGT
>DATABL010000279.1:0-24396 GCA_036259595.1 Actinophytocola sp. | reverse complement strand
CCCCCCCCCCCCCCCCCCCCCCCCCCCCCCCCACCTCCGGGTGTGCGGACCGAGGAGGGACTACCGGCGCAGACCCACGGTCAGGGTCTGGTCGCCGCGGGCGGCCGGGGCGGTGGCCTCCAGCGGGAGCGAGGTAAAACTCGCTGGGGGGGTCACCGTCGTAGGTGCCGCTGCCGTCGGCACCGCTGTGGTTCAGCTGGTCGAGTTGGTCCGCGTCCCGCGTTGGCCTAACGGACCCGTGGCGAGCGCTCACAACCCGCTGGCGCCCATCGCGAACAGCACCACCTCGAAGAACAACTGGGCGCCGCCCACGCTGATCCCGGCCACCGCGGTCCAGTCGATCCGGTACTCCTTGCGGGTCAGGATCGACACCGCGCCGAGGACGATCGCGACCGCCGCGACGACCACACCGACCAGCGGGGTCAGCCAGCTCAGCAGACCCACCCCGAGCGAGATCGGCCCCAGCGACGCGAGCCGGCCCCGCCGGTCCCGCGCGGGCAGCTCCAACGTGTCCGATTCATCCGTCACGTCACCAGTGTCACACCAACGGGTTGCCAGGGCGCCGGGCGCGGACGTACAGTCCCGGACTGTAAACGTTCTTGTAAACGTTTACAGTCCAGTTGAGGCGCCTTTCACCGTTGTGAGGAACCGTGGCCCAGGCGAAGAAGTCGACGCTGGTGCTCGTCGCCGAGCGGGCCGGGGTGTCGATCGCGTCCGTGTCGCGGGTGCTGAACGGGCTCCCGGCCTCGGATGCGGTCACCGACCGGGTGCGGACCGCCGCGGCCGAGCTCGGGTACGTGCCGGACGCGACCGCCCGATCGCTCAAGGTCGGCCGGACCGAGCAGATCGCGCTCGCCGTCGCCGACGTCGGCAACCCGGTCTACGTGAGCATGATGCGGGAGATCTCCACCGTGGTCACCGCGGCCGGCTATCGGCTCGTGCTCTCCTCGACCGGCTCGGACCCGCGCGACCAGATCGACCTGCTGGTGGGCCTCAACCGCGGCTTCGCCGACGGCCTCATCCTCAGTCCCCTGCGCGTGCCGGCGGAGCTCGGCACCCAGCTGCGCGCCAGCCGGTTCCCGATCGTCATCATCGGGTCGGTCCCGCCCGGCGTCGAGCTGGACAACGTGCGGGCGGACTCGGTGGCCGGCATGGCCCTCGCCGTCGACCACGTCGCCGACCAGGGGCGCGAGCGGATCGCGTTCGTCAACGGGCCCGTCGACACCGTGCCGGGCGCGGCGCGCCGGAACGGGTACCTGACCGCACTCCGCGCCCGGGGGCTGCCCGAGAACGCCGACGCCCAGGTGAGCGCGAAGGACTTCACCTACCGGGCGGGCCTGGCGGCGGCCACGCGGCTGCTCGAGCAGTGCACGCCGGACGCGATCGTCTGCGCCAACGACCTGCTCGCGATCGCCGCGCTGAACGTCGCCAGCCGCGGCGGCCTGCGCGTCCCCGACGACGTGGCGGTCGTCGGCATGGACGACACCGACATCGCCGAGCTGGCGAACCCCGCGATCACCAGCGTCGACCTCGGCGCCACCAAACGCGCGAAGGCCGCCGCCGAGCTGCTGCTGCGCCGGCTGGACGAGCCGGACGCCGACGTCCAGCAGGTCGTCATCGAGCCGACGCTCACCGTGCGCGCGTCCTCCACCCGGGGAGACACGCCATGACGGCGACGGTGACGGCCCGGCCGGTCCGGCCCCGCCGCCGCCGCGGCGTCGGCGGCTTCGGCGGCAACGGTGGCCGCGACGCCTGGCTGCTCGTGCTGCCCGCGCTCATCCCGGTCGTGCTGTTCAGCGTCTACCCGCTGGTCCAGGGGATCCTGCTCGGCTTCACCGACGCGGAGGCCGGGCTGAACCAGCCGGTCAACTTCAACGGCCTCGACAACTACGCCCGGCTGCTCGACCACGAGCTGTTCTGGAAGTCCTTCCGCATCGGGCTGATCTGGGCGTTCAGCGTCACGATCCTGCAGTTCCTCGCCTCGCTGGGTCTGGCGCTGCTGCTCAACCTCGACATCCGGCTGCGCTGGCTCGCCCGCACGCTAGCGCTGGTGCCGTGGGCGATGCCCCCGGTGATCATCGCGATCATGTGGAAGCTGATGCTGAACCCGAGCTACGGGCCGATCAACGAGCTGATGCGCTCGGTCGGGCTGCCGGGCGACATCAACTGGCTCGGCGACTTCTCCACCGCGCTGCCCGCCGTGATCGTGGTCGGCATCTGGGCCGGGATGCCGCAGACGACCATCACGCTGCTCGCCGGCCTGCAGAACGTCCCCGGCGAACTGCACGAGGCCGCCGCGATCGACGGCGCCGGCACCTGGCAGCGGTTCTGGCACGTGACGCTGCCGGCACTGCGGCCGGTGATCATGGCGATCACCTCGCTCGACCTGATCTGGAACTTCAACTCGTTCGCGCTGGTGTACGTGCTCACCGCGGGCGGCCCGGGCGGACAGACGATGCTGCCGATGCTGTTCGCCTACAACGAGGCGTTCCGCTACGGCAACTTCGGCTACGCGGCCGCGCTGGGCAACGTGATGGTCGTGGTCATCGCCGCGTTCCTCGTGCTCTACCTGCGGGGCCAGGCAAGGAGTCGTGACTCGTGACCCCGACCGTCGCCCCGGTGAAGCATGCCCGCTGGTTCAGCCGGCCGCTGCAGTACCTCGGGCTCGCCGCCTACGTCGTGTTCCTCGGCTTCCCGCTGCTGTTCCTGCTCTCGACGTCGATGAAGTCGGCGCAGGAGCTGCGGTCCCCGGACAACTCGTTCCTGCCGAACCGGCTGGGCCTGGACAACTTCGGGGCCGCGATCGAGAAGGCGAACCTGGTGCAGGCGGCGGGCAACAGCCTCTACGTCGCGGTGCTGACGACCGTGATCGTCACGCTGGTGTCGCTGCCGGCGGCCTACGCGATGGCCCGGTTCCGCACGAAGCTGCGCGGTGCGGCGACGATCTGGATCCTGCTCAGCCAGGTGTTCCCGTTCATCCTGATCATCATCCCGCTGTTCCTGGTGCTGAAGCAGATCGGGCTGGTCGACAACCCGCACGGGCTGGTGGTCGCCTACACCGTCTGGTCGCTGCCGTTCGCGCTGTGGATGCTGCGCGGCTACGTCGCCGCCGTGCCGGTCGACCTCGAGGAGGCCGGTGCGATCGACGGCGCGTCGCGGCTGCGGGTGCTGCGCTCGATCGTGCTCCCGCTGCTGGCACCGGGGCTGGTGGCGACGAGCCTGTTCACGTTCATCTCGTCCTGGAACGAGTTCTTCTTCGCCCTCGTGCTCATCCAGGACCCGGACCTGCAGACCCTTCCGCTGACCCTCGCCCGGTTCGTCGGCGCCGAGGGCCAGGTGCAGATGGGGCAGCTCGCGGCGGCGTCGCTGCTGGCGACGATTCCGAGCCTCGCGTTCTTCCTCGTCATCCAACGGCGGCTCACCTCGGGGCTGATGAGCGGCGCGGTGAAGGGCTGACGCCCGGATCCGAAGGACCATTCGACAACAAGGAGACACTCATGAAGCGACAGGCGTTGCCCGGCATCGCGGCCGTGGCCGTCGCCGCACTGGTGGGCGGATGCGCCTTCAACTCCGAGCAGGCCGACTCCGGCGGCTCGGCGGACGGCCCGGTCACGCTGACCTTCCAGAGCCTGGCGTTCCAGGACTCGACGGTGGCGGCGACCAAGGAGATCGTCGACAGCTGGAACGCCGACCACCCCGACATCACGATCGAGCTGACGCAGGGCAGCTGGGACGGGGTGCACGACCAGCTGGTCACGCAGTTCCAGGGCGGGACCGCGCCCGACATCATCCACAACGAGTCGAGCGACATCATGGGGTTCGCCGAGCAGGGCTACCTCGCCGACCTCGGCCCGTACCTGAGCGAGGACACGAAGAACGCGGTCAGCGACGAGGTGTGGGACACCGTCACGACCCGCGAGGACGAGATCGTCGCCACGCCGACGCTGATCCAGACCTACGTCGTGTTCGCCAACACCGACGCGTTCGCCGCCGCCGGGGTCGAGGTCCCGTCGGGCGACCAGCTCAGCTGGGACGACCTGCGGGCCGCGGCGAAGAAGCTCACCCGCGACGGCAAGTTCGGCGTCGGCTGGGGCCTGCGGCAGCCGACCGCGGCGGTGATGAACACCGCGCTCGGTTTCGGCGGCACGTTCTTCGACATCGCCGAGGGGGACGGCGCGGACACGATCCACGTCGGGGACAACGAGCTCGCGGTGCCGGAGCGGATCCACGCGATGGCCCACGAGGACCGCTCGCTGGACCCGGTGTCGCTCACCCAGTCCGGCAGCGACGTGCTGCCCGGCTTCCTCAGCGGCAAGTACGCCATGTACATCGGCGGCAACTACCTCGCCCAGCAGATCACCGAGTCCGCCCCCGAGGGTTTCGAGTGGACGGTGCTGCCGCCGCTGGCCGGCACGGAGGGCCCGGTGCAGGCGGCGAACCCGCAGACGATGTCGGTCTCCGCGCGCAGCGAGGCCCCGGAGCAGGCGGCCGAGTTCATCGACTACTTCATGAACCCGGAGAACCAGGCCAAGCTCGCGCAGGGCGACTGGCTGATCCCCGCGTCCTCGCCCGCCCGCGACGTACTGGCCGAGCAGACCAAGGACACGCCGGTCTGGCAGCCGATCCTGAACAGTGCCGAGGAGCTCACCGGCGCGCCGTTCCAGAAGGCGTCGAAGTACCCGCAGTGGAAGGACCAGTACGCCACTCCCGCGCTGCAGCAGTACTTCGCCGACTCGATCGGTCTCGAGGACCTGCGCACGAAGCTGACCGACGGCTGGAACTCGATCGAGTGACCCAGCAGCCCCCATCCGCTGAAGGAGTCGAAGGAGATTGACACACATGGACCTGCTCGAGGACAAGGCGACGGGCGCGCTGGCCGGAGCCGCGGTGGCCGACGCGCTCGGCGGCGCGGCCGAGGGCAACACGCCCGAGGCCATCCGCGAGCGGTACGACGGGTTCATCGAGGGCATCGTGCCGCCGTTCCTGGACGACTGGCGGCACGCCCGCCCGATCGCGCCGTACCACAAGGGCGACGGGCACGTCACCGACGACACCCTGATGACCACCGCCCTCGTGCGGGTCTACGACACCGTCCGCGACCACCTCGACGCCCACGCGGTCGCCGAGCACCTGGTGCCGTTGCTGATGGGCGAGCGCCGCTGGATCCCGGAGCTGGAGACCGAGACGATCCTGCTGCACCGGTTGTTCCTGGCGGAGAAGTGGTTGGTGGCGCGCCTGCACTACGGGCACACCGACCCGCGCTCGGCGGGGGTCGGCAACATCGTCAACTGCGGCGCGGCGATGTACGCGGCCCCGATCGGGATCGCGAACGCGGGCTCGCCGGACGGCGCGTACGCGGAGGCGATCGACGTGGCGGGCGCGCACCAGTCGAGCTACGGGCGGGAGGCCGCCGGCGTCTACGCGGCCTGTGTCGCGGAGGCCATGCGGCCCGGCGCGTCGGTCTCCTCGGTCGTCGAGGTCGCGCTGCGGCTGGCGAAGGACGGCACCCGGGACGCGATCGACGCCGTGGTCACCGCGGCGTCCACGCTCGGGGACTGGCGCTCGTCGCTGGGTGAGCTGCGGGCCGCGGTCGAGCCGTTCGACACCGTCGGCCCGCACTACCGGGAGCCCGCGGCCGACGCCCGGATCCCGAGTCGCACCAAGTCGATCGAGGAGCTGCCGGTGGCACTGGGCATGCTCGTCGTGGCGGAGGGCGACTACCGGGAGACCGTGCTGGGCGCGGTGAACTACGGCCGGGACTCCGACTCGATCGCGGTGATGGGCGGGTCGGTGGCCGGTGCCCTCGGCGGCCGGGTTGTGGTGCCGGACGCGTGGGTCACCGACGTCAGCGAGGCCAGCCGGATGGACGTCACGGCGACGGGCCCGACGATGGCGTCGGTGGCGAAGGCGATCTGGGCCAAGGACCGGGAGCGGTTCGACCGCCGCGCCGCCCTGTTCGACTCGCTCGGAAAGGCCGCCTAGGCATGCTGCGACTGACCTGGACCCAGCCGGAGGACCTGGTGCCGCACGGCCTCCGGGCCGCCCGGCTCGACGGGACCGACGTCGACGACCTGGCGCGGGAGTGGGTCGCGGCGGGCGGTTCGCTGGACGCGCCCGCGTCCGGCGCGACACCGGCGCCCGCGGCGGCGGACCTGCGCGCGCTGGGCCGGGCGACGCTGGCCCGCCTGGACGAGCGGTCCGCGCCCGAGGAGTTGCGGCGCGCCGAGCCGGACGACCTGGACGAGATCCTGGCGCTGGCCCGGCCGGCCGGTCGGACGGGTGTCCCCGACGACCTGGCCGACCGGGTGCACGGTGCGTGGCTCGGTCGTGCGGCGGGGTGTCTGCTGGGCAAGCCGGTGGAGAAGATCCCGCGGGAGGGCATCCGGGCGATCGCGCGCGGCACCGGCAACTGGCCGATCACGGCGTACTTCACCGAGGTCGGGCTGCCCGAGGACGTGGCGGCCCGGTACGCGTGGAACCGGCGCAGCCGCTCGACCAGCCTCGCCGAGAACATCGACGGCATGCCGGAGGACGACGACCTCAACTACCCGCTCATCGCGCTCGACCTGCTGGAGCGGCACGGCGACGGGTTCGGCACCGACGACGTGGCGCAGTCCTGGCTGGACAACCTGCCCGGCGGCCGGGTGTTCACCGCCGAGCGGGTCGCCTACCGGAACCTGCTCGACGGGTACGAGCCCGACGTCGCGGGCGCGGTGCGGAATCCGTTCCGCGACTGGATCGGCGCGCAGATCCGCACGGACGTGTACGGCTGGACCCATCCGGGTGACCCGGTCGCCGCCGCGCGGCTCGCGTGGACCGACGCGCGGCTCAGCCACGGCCGCAACGGCGTGTACGGCGCGATGTTCGCGGCCGCCGCGTGCTCGGTCGCGGTGACCGGCGCCGGGGTGCCGGGCGTGCTCGAGGCCGGCCTGTCGGTGGTGCCGCCCGGGTCGCGGTTCGCCGCGGCGATCGCGCTGGGCGCAGAGCTCGGGGCCGGGCCGCGGCCGGTCGAGGACGCGCTGGACGTGATCTACGACCGCTACGGCGACCTGCACTGGGTGCACGTGCTCAACAACGCCGCCGTGCTCGCGTTCGCGCTCGTACGCGGCGACGGCGACTACGCTCGGACGATCACGACCGCGGTGACCGGCGGCTGGGACACCGACTCCACCGGCGCCACGGCCGGTTCGGTCGCGGGCGCGCTGACCGGCGCGTCCGCACTGCCCGGCCGGTGGATCGACCCGCTACGCAACCGGCTCGCCTCCAGCGTCCCCGGCTTCGACGGCATCGGGTTCGACGAACTGGCCGCGCGCACGGTGACGCTGGTCAGGGAGCGCTCATGAGCGTTGTGGTGGTTGGTAGTGGCAACGTCGATCTGGTCAGCCGGGTGGAGCGCATCCCGTTGCCCGGGGAGACGGTGCTCTCCACCGGGTTCGCGACCCATCCGGGTGGCAAGGGCAACAACCAGGCGACCGCGTCCGCCAGGGCGGGGGCGGTCACGACGTTCGTCGGCGCGTTCGGTGATGACGAGCACGGGGCCCGGCTGCGCGCGGGTCTGGCCGGCGACGGGGTGCGGATGCTCGTGCGCACCGCCGGGGAGCCGACCGGGACCGCGCTCATCGCCGTGTCCGCGGCCGGGGAGAACTCGATCGTGGTGAACGCGGGCGCGAACGCGACCCTCGCGGACCTCACCGCCGAGGAGCGTGCCGTGGTCACCGCGGCCGACGTCGTCGTGCTGCAGCTGGAGATCCCGGTCGAGACCGTGATCGACGCGGCCCGGGCGGCCGGCGGCACGGTCGTGCTGAACGCGGCGCCCGCGCGACCGCTCCCCCGCCGGCTGCTCGACGCGGTCGACCTGCTCGTGGTGAACGAGCACGAGGCCGCGGTCGTCGCCGGCACCGACACCGAGCCGGGCGACCGGCTCCTCGCCGCCGTGCCGGCCGTCGTCGTGACGCTCGGCGCCGAGGGCGCGCTGGTGTGCTGCCGGGGCGCCGATCCCGTGCGGGTGCCCGGGATCGCGGTCGACGTGGTGGACACGACCGGCGCCGGCGACACGTTCGTCGGCGCGCTCGCCGCCCGGCTCGACGAGCTCGGCGGCCTCACCCCGGCCACGCTGCACACCGCGACCCGCTTCGCCACGGCCGCCGCGGCGCTGTCGGTGCGCCGCCCCGGCGCCGTGCCCGCCATCCCGACCAGGAGGGAGATCGACGATTTCCGCCCCTGACCCCGACGAGGCGAACACCAACAACCTCGATCCCCTGGTGCCGCGGGCGATCGACCTGCCGACGACGCTGCCCCTCGACGGCCCGCTCGACCCGGCAGCCGGCGACGTCGCCAAGGTCTTCGCCGCGCCCGACGACCCGGCGGACTGGCCGGCGTGGCGGGCCGCGCTCACCCGCTGGCGCACGGAGGCCCGGGCCCGGCTGGAGTACGACGGTGCGCTCTACGACCGGCCGGAGACGGCGTGGACGCGGTCGTGCTACAGCGTCGCGCTGGTGTGGCTGTGGGACGAGCGGCTCTACGACCGGGCGCGGGAGCGGTTCGACGTGGCCGGGTTCCTCGACCGCACCGCCGACCACGGCGGGTTCGACGGGGTCGTGCTGTGGCACGCCTACCCGGTCATCGGCATCGACGACCGCAACCAGTTCGACTTCTACCGCGACGTACCGGGCCTGCGCGAGGTCGTCGGCGAGTTCCAGGCGCGCGGGATCCGCGTGTTCCTCGACTACAACCCGTGGGACACCGGCACCCGCCGGCCCGCGCACGACGACGCCACCGAACTCGCGCTGCTGGCCGAGGAGCTGGGCGCCGACGGGATGTTCCTGGACACGATGAAGGAGGGCGACGCGGCGCTCGTCTCGGCCCTGCTCGACGCGGGCCAGGTGCTGGAGGGCGAGTCACGGGTGCCGAACCAGCGGATCCCCGACCACCAGCTGAGCTGGGCGCAGTGGTTCGCCGACAGCGCCGCGCCCGGCGTGATGCGGGCCCGCTGGTACGAGCCACGACACATGACGCACTCGACCCGGCGGTGGAACCGCGACCACAGCGACGAACTCCAGTCGGCGTTCGTGAACGGCGCCGGGATGCTGGTGTGGGACACCGTGTTCGGCGTCTGGGTCGGCTGGAACGAACGCGACAGGGCGACCCTGCGGCGGATGCTGCGGGTGCAGCGGGCGTGCTCGGAGCTGTTCACCAGCGGCGAGTGGGAGCCGCTGGTCGACGCGGCACCGGAGGCGCTCGCCGCGGGGGTGTACGCGTCCCGGTTCGGCCGCGGCGGGCTGCGACTGTGGACAGTGGTGAACCGCGGCGAGACCGACTACACCGGCGAGGTGCTGACCGCGACCGGCGGCACGTGGTTCGATCTCACCGCCGGCGTGCGGACGGACGGGCGGGTCACCGTGCCGGCCCGCGGGGTGGCCGCCGTGCTCGCGGTCGACGGGGACGAGCCGGACTGGCTGCCCGGTCTGCTGGCCGCGGCCGCCGCGGACGGCGGTGGGACGGGCACGGACTTCCCCGCGCGCACCGCGACCCGGGTGCGGCCCCGGCCGGCCACCGCGCCGCCCGGGCCGGCCGTGCGGGTCACCGGTGGGCGACGCGAGCTGGCGATGACCTACCGACGCCGCGAGACCGGGAGCTACCAGGGCGCGCCCTACGTCGAGGAGTGGAAGCCGCTCCCGCCCCGCCTGCACGACCCCCGGGAGGAACGGCTGACCGTCGACCTCGCCGACGCGGCGGTCGCGGTGACCGAGGTGACCAACGCCGAGTTCGCCGAGTTCCTCGCCGCCACCGGCTACCAACCGTTGTGCGACAACAGGTTCCGGCCGGGCGGCCCGGACGGCGCACCGGCCACCATGGTCGGGTTGGCGGACGCGCGGGCGTACGCGGCCTGGGCCGGCGCCCGGCTGCCGACCGAGTTCGAGTGGCAGGCGGCCGCGGAGTCCCCGGAGTTCCGGCGGGCGGCTCCCCTGGTGTGGAACTGGACCGAGAGCGAGCACACCGACGGCGTCACCCGGTTCGTGATGCTCAAGGGCGGCAGCGACCACGAGAGCACCGGCTCGGACTGGTACGTCGACGGCGGCCCGCGCGAACCGTCGTTCAGCCTCAAGTTCCTGCTGCCCGGCCTCGGCCTCGACCGCTCGCCGAACATCGGCTTCCGACTCGCCTGGGAGGCGTGATGACTGGTCCGCCTCCCCGGCCTCATATGTCGTGGTTACCACGTTCCCCTGAGGTGCGGTTGGGAAGACCGCGACCTGATCTGACGTCGTGGTTGACCCAAGGAGTGTCATGACACCGCCGCTGCGAGATGTCCGCGTGCTGGACGTGTCGACGCTGTTCGCCGGGCCGCTCGCCGCGACCTTCCTCGGCGACTTCGGTGCCGACGTGGTCAAGGTGGAGCACCCACGCAAACCGGACGCCGCGCGCGGACACGGTCCGGCCAAGGACGGCGTCAACCTGTGGTGGAAGACCCTGGGCCGCAACAAGCGCACGGTCACCCTCGACCTCGGGACGCCGCGGGGCGCGGAGCTGCTGCTGGCGCTGGCCGCCGAAGCGGACGTGCTGATCGAGAACTTCCGGCCGGGCACGCTCGAACGCTGGGGTCTCGGCCCGGACGCGCTGCACGCCGCCAACCCGCGGCTGGTGGTCGCGCGGGTGACCGCGTTCGGCCAGTTCGGCCCGTACTCGACGCGGCCGGGCTTCGGCAGCCTCGCGGAGGCGATGAGCGGGTTCGCCGCGCTCACCGGGGAGCCGGACGGCCCGCCGACGCTGCCGCCGTTCGGGCTCGCCGACGGCATCGCCGCGCTCGCCACCGCCTACGCCGTGATGATCGGGCTGCGTGCCGGCACCGGGCAGGTCATCGACATGGCGATCATCGAGCCGATCCTGATGCTGCTCGGCGGCCAGATCACCGCCTACGACCAGCTCGGGCAGGTGCAGCCGCGCACCGGCAACCGCTCGGTGAACAACGCGCCGCGCAACGTCTACCGCACCGCCGACGGCGACTGGGTGGCGGTCTCGACCAGCTCCCAGTCGATCGCCGAGCGGGTGTTGCGGCTGGTCGGCCGGCCCGACGTGATCGACGAGCCGTGGTTCGCCTCCGGGCACCAGCGCGCCCAGCACGCCGACGAGCTCGACGCGGCCGTGGCCGCGTGGATCGCGGCCCGGCCGACCGAGCAGGTCGTCGCCGGGTTCGAACGGGCGCAGGCCGCGATCTCCCGCGTGCACGACGTCCGCGGCGTGCTCGCCGACCCGCAGTACCAGGCGCTGGGCACGGTCCGGACGGTCGAGGACGACGAGCTGGGGCCGATCCGGATGCAGAACGTGCTGTTCCGCATGTCCGGGACACCCGGCGAGATCCGCTGGCCCGGCCGTCGGCACGGCGCCGACACCGACGAGGTGCTGGCCTCGATCGGCGTCACCCCCGAGCAGCTGGCCGCGCTGCGCGAGAGCGGGATCGTGTGAACGCGATCACCGGCCTGTACGTGCCCGGCGACCGCCCGGACCGCTTCGCCAAGGCGGTCGCGACGGGCGCCGACCTGGTCGTCCTGGACCTGGAGGACGCCGTCGCGCCGGACCGCAAGGCCTTCGCCCGCGAGGCGGTGGTGTCGTGGCTGGCCGAGACGACCGCGAGGTGTGTGCTGCAGGTCCGGGTGAACGACGGCGACCGCGACGACCTCGCCGCGCTGCGCGGCCTGACCGGCTTCGAGGTGCGGCTGCCGAAGGTGGAGTCCCCGGACCGGGTCGACGAGGTGGTGGCCGCGTTGCCCGGCGTGCCGGTCACGGCGCTGGTGGAGAGCGCGCTCGGCGTGGAGCACGCGGCGCTGATCGCCGGGCACCCGGCCGTCACGCGGCTCGGCCTCGGCGAGTCCGACCTGGCCAGCGAGCTGGGCACCGACGCGGAGCCGGTACTCGACCACGCCCGGGTCCGGCTGCTGTACGCGGCGCGGGCGGCCGGCCTGCCGGCACCGATGCTGTCGGTCCACCCCGCGATCGCCGACCTGGCGGGTCTGCGTGCCGACACCGAGCGCGGCCGCCGCCTCGGCTGGGTCGGGCGGATGGCGGTGCACCCGTCGCAGTTGCCCGTCATCGCGGAGGTGTTCCGCCCCTCGGAGGCCGAACGCCGCTGGGCCGACGAGGTCCTGGCCGCGGTCGGCGCCGGCGGCGTGGCGACCCTGGCGAACGGCGAGATGGTCGACCCGGCGATGCTGGGCCGGGCCAGGGCGATCCTCGACCGCGAGGCCAAGTCCTCCCCGGACACGTCGGCGCGTGTCCGAGGAGGACGGTGACTCAC
This sequence comes from Actinophytocola sp., assembly GCA_036259595.1. GTDB lineage: Bacteria > Actinomycetota > Actinomycetes > Mycobacteriales > Pseudonocardiaceae > Actinophytocola. The sequence continues at coordinate 12,107 of DATABL010000279.1, read as the reverse complement.
CTCGACCGGAACGCGTTCAGCTCGCCGATCCGGTTCCGCACCGCGTCCCGCAGGTCCCGCAGAGCCGGGTCCGCGCTCTGTGCGGTGACCGAGGCCGGCCGGTGGTGCCGCACGGGCCCGTCGACCGGGTAGACCTCGGTCTCGTCGAGCAGCGGCACGCCGGGGCAGGTGGCCCGGTCCGGCCGCGAGTTGTGCAGCAGGAACACGTTGACCATGCCGTCCACGCACGGGTTCCCGTCGAGGGCGTACTGCCCGTGGAACGCCGCGTCGTCCACCGACACCAGACCGACGCCGGGAGCGGCGCGCACCGCCGCCCGCGCCTGCTCGTACCCGGTCTGCGGGTCGAACTCGCCCTGCACCACCAGCACGTTGTCCGCGACCGCCGGCGGCAGCGTGGGCAAGGTCTGCCGCGGCTCCTCCGACCAGTACCCGCAGACCTCGGAGAGCCCGTAGGCCCAGCCGTACAACGGGAAGCGCGGGCCCTGCCGGTCGCTCAACCGCTTGTACCACCGCGCCGACCGCGTCTCCTGGTCCCCGCACGCGACCGCGTAGCGCGTGGCCGGGTAGGACGTGTAGTCCTCCGCCAGCTCCGCGGCGATCCGCTCCGTCGTCAGCTCGGTCGCCGGCACCCCGAACCGTGCCAGCGCCGCCTCGTTCAGCTCGGCGCCCACCTCGGGCTCCTGACCGGTGAGCTGCTGCGCCCCAGCGGCGAAGACCAGAGCCCCCAACGCCCACCGCAGGGGGCTGCCCATCCCGGTGAAGACGAGGTCGTAGTCGTCGGGGCGGGTGCCGATCGACTCGTAGTGGTCGCGAACCCGCTCCCACATCCGGCGGGCCTCCGCGGGCGTGTCACCCACCAGCTCCGGCCACTGCCGCGTCATCCACGGCAGGAAGACGTCGTCGAACAGCCGCTGGTTGATGGCGGGCCAGGCCTCGAACGCGGCCTGCAGCCTGCCCTCCCAGTTGGTGCTCGAGTCCAGCACCATCTTCCCCGTGCTGCCCGGGAACAGCGAGGCGTACTTCGCGCCGAGCCAGGTCCCGTACGAGTACCCGAGGTAGTTCAGGGTGGACTCGCCGAGCAGTCGCCGGACGAGCTCCATGTCGTGGGCGGTCTGCCACGTCGTGATGTACGGCGTCAACGCCTCGCTCTGACAGGCCTCGGCGACGGCCCGCGGCGCCTTCCGGTGCTCGGCGATGCTCGCCCGCGACCGGTCCCGGGCGTCCAGGTCGGTCCACGTCGAGAACCGCTCGGTGGGCACCTCACACGTCAGCGGCGCCAGCTCGGGCGCGGTGGCACCGGCCTGCCCGGTCCCCCGCGGGTCCATCCCGACGAACGCGTACCGCTCGCTGACGCTCGGCTGCAGGGCCGCCAGGGCGCCCGCCAGCGGCGTGCCCTGTCCCCCGGGCCCGCCCGGGTTGAGCAGGATGACGCCCTGCTGCTCCCCGGTGGCCGCCACCCGGCTGATCGCCACCCGCAGTTCGGCGCCCGAGTCCGGTGCACCCCAGTCCCGTGGCACCGTGACCAGCGCGCACTCGGCCACCCGAGCGCCTTCGGTCGGTGTGAACGGACAAGCCCCCCAACTCAGCTCCTGATCGTCGTAGAGATCGAACGGATCCTCGGTCGCTTGCGCGGGAACGGCCACTCCACCCACCACAAGGGCCCCGACCAGCGCGACAACGGTTCTGCCAGCGAAACGACGCACGACACTCCCTTCAGGGAAATCTTGGCGCCGCTCATCCCACCAGTACCCATCCATCCGGAACAAGACCCAAAGAGAAAAGACCCAGTCCCACATGTCCGCACAAGCGTGGAACTGGTAGAGGTGGAAGGAAGCACGGCGAGACGGAAAGGACAGCGCGTATGGAGAATCCGCGGCGGTACCACACAATTCTGTCCGACAGCGCACGATGGGAGGCCTTTCGGTTCCGCCCGGGTGACATCGTGATCAGCACGCACCCGAAGTGCGGCACGACCTGGATGCAGATGCTCTGCGCACTGCTGGTCTTCGACACCCCCGACCTCCCCCGCCCCCTCACCGAGATCTCCCCCTGGCTCGACACCACCACCCACGACCTCGACGCCACCCTCGCCCAACTCGACGCCCAGCGGCACCGCCGCTTCATCAAGACGCACACCCCGCTGGACGGCCTGCCCGCCAGCCCGGACGTGACCTACATCGGCGTCGCCCGCGATCCGCGCGACGTGATGCTGTCCTTCGAACACGCGACGGCGAACATCCACCCCGACGCCATGGGCCGGCTCGACACCACGGACCTGCCCGCGCCGCCCGAGGACCCGCTGGAGCGGTTCTGGCTGTGGGCCGACGCCGACTTCGCCAACAGCCCCACGTCCTTCTGCGTCACCCTGCCGAACCTGGTGCACCACGTCCGGACGTTCTGGGACCGCCGCGACGAGCCCCAGGTCGCCCTGTTCCACTACAGCGACCTCCTGGCCGACCTGCCCACCCAACTCCAGCACCTGGCCGCCGCCCTGCGGATCGACCTCGACGCCGAGCACGCCCGCGAACTGGCCGAGGCCGCCACCTTCGACACCATGCGCCGGCGCGCCGACGACCTGGCCCCCGGCGTGGACGCCCACCTGTGGACCAGCAACCAGGGCTTCTTCCGCGCGGGCTCCAGCGGCCAGTGGCGCGAGCTGCTCGACGCGCCGGCCCTCGAGCGCTACCAGCGACGCGTGGCCGCGATCACCCCGCCCGACCTCGCGGAGTGGCTGCACCGGAGCTAGTCCGCCTCCCCGGAATCTCAGGTGAGGGTTTGCGTCCCGGCGCGGGCGCGGTACCGAGGTGGACAGTGGCTTGAGTACCGTCACGTCCCCTGAGGTACCCGTCGGTCAGATCCATGGGACACGGCCCTGGTTTCCCTGGCGGCGCAGTGGGTAGGCCCAGAGCGATGATCGAGAACCCGCGGCGGGTGGCGATCGGCGTGCTCGCCGATCCCGGGCTGCCCGCGACCCTCGTCGACCACCTGAACGAGACGCTCGACGACGACCTGCGCGCGGCCTTCGGCGAGTCGGTCCACTGGACGGTCGACACCGTGCACGACCCGTTCGAGGCGATGTACCCGGACTACACCCAGCTGCGGGCGAAGGCGCGCGAGCATGTCCGCGACACGGTGTGGGACGTCGTGATCTGCGTGACCGACCAGCCCATGCGCGACGAGTCGGGGGTGTTCGTGGCCAGCCTGGACGCCGCCGCGCGGGTCGCGGTGATCTCGCTGCCGGCGCTCGGCGGCTTCCGGCCGCGCCACCGGCTGCGCGCGACCCTGGTCGCGATCATCGCGCACCTGGCCGCCCCGTCCGCCGGCACGGCCGAGCTGAGGCGCCGGCTGCCGGAGCCGGCCAGCCACGTGCTGGACGCGGAGCCGGACTCGTCGAACCTGAACATCATCGATCCGCGCCGGTCCGCGGTGTCGCGCCTGCTGGCCGGCATGGTCCGGGTCAACCAGCCGTGGCGGCTGCTCGCCGGGCTGTCCACGGCCCTGGCCGGCGCGCTCACCGGCATCGCGTTCGGGTTGCTGTACTCCAGCATCTGGACACTCAGCACCGCGCTCGGCCCGATCCGGCTGGCCGGGCTGATCGTGGTCGCGGTGACGGCGCTGACCGTGTGGATCATCGCCGGACACCGCCTGTGGGAGCGGCGGGACGGCCGCGACGTCCAGGTGCGACTGCGCAACGTCAGTACGGTGGTCACGGTCACGGTGGGCGCGCTGGCGTTCTTCCTGACCATGTTCGCGATCTCGCTGGGCGCGGTGGCGCTGGTGATCCCGCCGGACTATCTGGCGACCACTCTCGGCCGCGCGGTCGACGTGACCGACTACGTGGTGATCGCCGCGATGGCCAGCGTGCTCGGCACCCTGGCCGGCGCGGTCGGCTCCGGCCTCGAGGACGACACGACGGTCCGCGAGGCCACCTACGGCTACCGGGAGCAGGAACGCCACCGCCGCGTCCAGCAGCAGGCCGACGACGGCACCGGCCCGACCCACCCGTACCGCCGGAACTGATCTCGGGGTGTCAGTACCGCCGAGGCGGGTAGATCTTCCTCGTCCGGCGCGGGAAGGGAGGCCCCAGGTGCGAGCGAACGGAACGGCGAGCCGGGAGCAGACGCTGGTGGTGGCGCTGACCATGGTCCCCCGACTGCTGCGGCACTCGGTATGGCACGAGGCACGGAGAAACCAGGGCGGCGGGCTCGGGGTGCTGCTCGTCCCCGGCTTCGGCTGTGGCGACTGGACGCTCACCATGACCGGTGCCTGGCTGCGTGCCCGCGGCTACCGCCCCGCGGGCGCCCGAGTCGGCCTGAACCTGGGCTGCACCACCGACCTCGTGGACCGGATCGAGCAGCGGGCGGCCGAGCACGCCGACCGCACCGGTGGCCCGGTCGTCCTACTGGGCCAGAGCCGCGGTGGCTGGCTCTCCCGCCTCGTCGCGGTCCGCCGCCCCGACCTGGTCCGCGGCCTGGTCCAGATCGGCAGTCCGGTCCTCGACCCGCTCGGCGCCAGCCCGGCGGTGATCCGGGCGGCACGCGTGCTGACCCGGCTCTCCACCGTCGGCGTCCCGAACCTGCTCGACGACGACTGCTTCACCGGCGAGTGCTTCCGCGTCAACTCCACGGCGCTGAGCGAGCCGCTACCCGACAACGTACCGGCCCTGGCCGTCTACTCCCGCCTGGACCGGGTCGCCCCGTGGCGCCTGTGCCAGGACCCCTACGCCGAGTGCGTCGAGATCCGCAGCAGCCACACCGCGATGGCGCTGCATCCCGACTTCTACCAGGCCCTGCGCCCGCGCCTCGCCGCGTGGGCCAAGGCCACCGTCCCTGGATGAGTCCGTTGTGGGCGGCGGGCGGCTGGGGTCTGCTGGCCGGTTCATCCCTGGTGATCGGCGCCGTGATCGGCTACCTGGTCCACATCCCGACCAGGGTCGTGGCCAGCGTGATGGCCTTCGGCAGTGGAGTACTGCTCTCGGCGGTGTCGTTCGAGCTGATCGCCGACGCCCACGAACGCGGCGGCCTCCTGCCCACCGCCCTGGGCGCCGTAGCCGGAGCGGTGGTCTTCACGGTCGCCAACGTCGCCCTGTCCCGCCGAGGCGCCCGCCACCGAAAGCGTTCCGGCGCCCAACAACCCTCCGAGTCCGAACAGTCCGGCTCCGGCACCGCCATCGCCCTGGGCGCGCTGCTGGACGGCGTGCCCGAATCCATCGTCATCGGCGCCAGCCTCGTCGGCGGCGGAGGCATCAGCGTCGCCACCGTGGCCGCGATCTTCATCAGCAACCTGCCCGAAGGTCTGTCCAGCGCCTCCGGCATGCGCCACGCCGGCCGCGGCGGCCGCTACGTATTCACCCTGTGGACCGGAATCGCCCTGACGAGCGGCCTGGCCGCGATGCTCGGCTACGGCCTGCTGGGCGGCGCCCCGAACGCCGTCCTCGCCGCGATAACCGCACTCGCCGGCGGCGCGATCCTGGCCATGATCGCCGACACGATGATTCCCGAGGCGTTCGACGACGCACACCTGTGGAGCGGCCTGATCACCGTGGCCGGCTTCCTGACCGCCTTCGCCCTGACCCAGCTGCACACCTGACGGCGAGCGTTGACCCAGGCTCGTGCGGCTCACCCACACGCACCGGTTCCGGCACACCCGCCTCGCCCGCCTGCTGAACTCGGCCTGCCCATCACCGTCCTGCAACGGTGCGCCGGACATGCCACCCCGACGATGTCCATGCACTGTTCGCCCAACGCGAAGAGCACGCCGAGCAGGCTTCCTGGCCACCGCGAAACCGCGGGCGCACCTGCCAGCCACGACATCATGCGGCACTTGTGTGATGTGGCACTGTGTGATGGCGTGGACACGCTCGTGAACCACGGCTGGGGCGATGGGGTGAATTGGAAGGGGCCTGGGGTGACGACAACGGACGGGGAGCCGGGCGAGGAGCGGAGCGGGGAGCCGGGAGGGGACCGCGCCGCGTCGTTTCGAGCTGTGTTCGCGATCGGTGAGTTCCGCGCGTTGTGGTTGGCCGAGCTGCAGTCAAGCATGGGCGACCAGCTGGCCCGGGTGGCGCTGTCGGTGCTGGTGTTCAACCGTACCGGTTCGGCGGCGCTGACCGCGGTCACCTACGCCCTGACCCAGCTGCCGGACCTCGTGGCCGGCCCATTGCTCGGGGGGCTGGCCGACCGGTTCCCGCGGCGGCGGATCATGGTGGTGTGTGACCTGGCCCGCGCCGGGCTGGTCGCGGTCATGGCGGTGCCCGGGATGCCGATCGTGGCGCTGGCGGTGCTGCTGGTGATCATGCAGTTGTTCGCCGCGCCGTTCACCGCGGCACAGGCCGCGACGATGCCAGTGATCTTGTCCGGGGACCGGTTGGAGATCGGGCAGTCGATTCGCCAGTCCACCCGCCAGATCGGTCTGGTCGCTGGGTTCGCGGGTGGCGGTGGCCTGGTGGCGCTGGTCGGCACCAGTCAGGCCCTCGCCCTCGACGCGGCGACCTTCGCGATCTCCGTGGTCCTGCTCAGCGTGGGGATCCGGCCGCGGCCCGCGCCGGAGTGGCCGGAAGACGGCCGGCGAGCGTCGACGGTGCGGCGGCTGACCGCGGGCGCCCGGGTGGTCTGGGGCGACCGGCAGTTGCGCGCACTGGTGGGGTTGGCGTGGCTGGCTGGGTTCGTCGTGGTGCCCGAGGGGCTGGCCGTGCCCTACGCCGAAGAGATCGGTGCTGGCGCGGCGGCGGCCGGGGTGCTGCTGGCGGCCCACCCGGCGGGGTTGGTCGCCGGGGCGATCGCCGTCCGCTGGATCAGCCCGGCACGTCGGCGGGCGTTGATGGCGCCGATGGCGGTCGCGGCGATCGCGCCGCTGGCCGGCTTCGCGGCGCAACCGGACCTGCCGGGGGCGATTGCGCTGCTGGTGGTGTCCGGCGCGTGCGGCGCCTACCAGATCACCGCGGCAGCCACGTTCATGCGCGCGGTCCCCGACGCGCACCGAGGCCAGGCGTTCGGTCTGGCCGGGTCCGGCCTGATCGCCGTCCAGGGCCTGGGAGTGGCGGCCGGTGGGCTGCTCGCGCAGGGTGTGGGTTCGGCGGCGACCGCGATCGCCGTGGCCGCGGCCGCCGGCCTCCCGTTCGGGGTGCTCGCCGCCAGCGCCTGGTACCGCAGTCAGACACCCGATCGTGCGGTGATGCCGCAGGATGGCACCAGCTCCGGCCCCGCGGTGGAGTGATCACCAGTTCTGGTCACGCATACCGTCCACCTCCTCCCCTCCCGCCGATACGACCGACACGTGGGTGCAGGGAGCAGCCCTGCACGTCGCCAGGTCGACCCTCCAATGGGTGACAGCTCGTGGCCAACCGGCTACGCTGCAACCCCTCGGAGTCGAGGGGGCATTAGGGTGAGTATGCGGTCTGGCGAGAGTGTTGCCCAGAGCGCCGCCCCTTGTCCGGTGACATCGGGCCGGGCTCGGCTGGTCGCTCCCCGTTCTTGGTCGCTGTGGTCGCAGCCGCGCCGCGTCATCACCTACGTGCTGATCATGACCGTCGCGGCGACCGCGACGACCCTACTCGCGCTCTCCCTGGATCCGATTCCGGCCCGCGATCTTGGGGTGTTCGCGGTGCTGGTCGCCTGCTGTATCGGCTACGGCGAGGCGTCCCGCCGTACCGAACGCGCCCGCCGCCAGTACTCGGGCACCCCGCACATCGACTTGAACTCGGTGTGGATGTTCGCCGCCGTCCTGCTGCTGCACCCGGCGCTGACCACCGCGCTCATCATCATCTTCTACGGGCACCGCTGGCTGCGCGTCGCACACCGCGTCGTGCACCGCATGGTGTTCAACATCGCCGCCTCGATCTGCTCGGCGGGCGCGGCGGTCGGGTTCCTCGCCGCGGTCGGCCACTACCACGCGTTCGCCGACCTACCCCGCGACATCCCCACCTTTGGGCTCGTGGCCGCCGCCGCGGCCGTGTTCCTGATCACGAACACGGCGCTCGTGTGCACCGCGGTCGCGTTGTCCAGCCCGAACCCCACCCTGCGCACCGTCACCGCGGACTGGAGCGACTACGCCCTGGAAGCCGCGACCCTCGCGTTGGGGGCGCTGCTGGCCTGGGCCCTGGCCGACTGGCCGGTCATGGCGCTGCCGGTCATCGCCGTCACCCTCGTGTTGCACGGCAAGGTCCTCATGCGCCAACTCCGTGAGGCCGCCCGCACCGACGCCAAGACCGGCCTGCTCAACACCGACGCCTGGTACGACGCCGCCCACCGCGAGCTCACCCGCGCCGGCCGGCACGGACCCCCGGCCGGCCTGCTCATGATCGATCTGGACCACTTCAAACGGATCAACGACACTTACGGCCACCTCGCCGGCGACGACGCACTACGCGCGGTCGCGCACACCATTACCGAGCAAGTCCGTGGCTACGACCTGGTCGGCCGATTCGGCGGCGAGGAGTTCGTCGTCCTGCTGCCCGCCACCGACCCTCCCCACCTCGTGAGCATTGCTGAACGCATCCGCGACCGGATCGCCGCACTCGTGCTGCCGGTGCGCGCGAACCACGGCACCGTGCTGCTGCGGGACATCACCGCCTCGATCGGCATCGCCGTCCACCCCAACCACGGCGACCAGCTCGAGCAACTGTTCACAGCAGCCGACACAGCCCTGCTCGACGCGAAGAAGGCCGGCCGCAACCAGGTCGCCTACGCCACCGAACCCTCAACCAGCGATCCAGCCGCCGCGACGGCCCCGCGCAAACACTTCGACGGCACCAACTCACCCTGACCACGGACGCGCAGCGCACTCAGCTCGCCCAGGCGCGCGCCGCTGGTCAAGGCCAGCCACACCATCCGGCGGTAGTAGGTCTTGTCCCAGGCCTCTTGAACGAGGCGAGCGGCCTCGGCCTCGGTCGGCGGCTGTGGTTTCGACGGCGGCGCCGACGGCGTTCAGCGTGCTCCATCGGGTTGGATCGCACCCGGCGAGCTCAGGCGGTGGAAGCATCTGCTTCGAGGAGGTCGGTGAATACCTCGCTGGGTTTGCGCCAGTTGTGGATCTCACGGGGTCGGTCGTTGATCTCGGCGGCGACGGCGGCGAGGTAGTGGGGGTCGGAGGTGATCTCCACACCTCGCCGCGCGGGCCTACAACGGGGAGCTGGCGGCGAACTCGGTCAAGTCCCACGACCTGCAGACCGCCGACAGACCGCCCACGAACTGGGCCACCTCGTCATGCACCAGGACGTCCACCCAGGCTCCAAGATCATCGAACAACAAGCGCACCAGTTCGCCGCCGAGTTCCTGGCTCCCACGCCCGAACTCGAACCGTCCCTTCCCCGCAAGGTCGACTGGGAAGCCCTGATGGTCGCCAAGAAAACCTGGGGCATCAGCCTCGCCGCGCTCGTCTACCGCGCACACGCCATCGGACTATGGAGCGACCACGCCTACCGGCGCGCTAACCAGCACCTCGCCATCCAAGGCTATCCAGAGGCCGGCCCACTCGGCCCCCCGGAGTCGCCCTACCTCCTGGGCGAAGCCGTGTCGCTCCTCGGCGAAGCGGGCACCAGCACCGCCGACCTCGCTACGGTCAGCAGACTCACAATCGACCATATCGACGACAGCATCGCCGTTGGAAGCGAGACGAAGCCACGATTGACTCTCGCGGTCAAGCCACAACCGTGAGCGTCACCAGGGTCCGCTGCACCGATAGGTGACAGTTTCTGTCACCGCGGCCTGGCTGGCCGGTGGGGTCCTGATGGTTTCGTACTCGATGGGGGTCAATCGAGACAGGGATCGTTGGCGTCGGCGGCGGTGGTAGGTGCGTTCGATCCAGGTGACGATCGCGATGCGCAGGTGTGCGGGTGGTCCAGGTGCGGCGGTTGCGGACGTTGTTCTGGAGCAGGCCGAAGAACGACTCCATCGCGGCGTTGTCGCCCGCGGTGCCGACCCGACCCATCGATCCGGCGAGGCGGTGACAGGCCAGAGCGCGCAGGAACTTCCGACTTCGAAATTGACTGCCCCTGTCGCTGTGAACCACACAGCCGGCGACGTTCCCGCGAGAGGCGACGGCGTTGTCCAGTGCGTTCACGGCCAGTCTCAACTTCATCCGAGAGTCGATGGAGTAGCCGACGATACGGTTGGAGAACACGTCTTTGACTGCGCAGAGGTAGAGTTTGCCTTCTGCCGTGGGGTGCTCGGTGATGTCGGTTAGCCACAGCTGGTTGGGTCCCTCGGCGGTGAAGTCGCGTCCGACGAGATCATCATGCACCGGCGGCCCGGCCTTCTTCCCGCTGCGGCCTGTCTTCTTCCGAAGGCGCTCCACCAGCCGTTCTGACGGCAGATCCGCCACGCAGTGCGGTCGGCCATCGGCTCCCCGCTGGTCCGGGCCTCGTCCGCCAGGAGCCGATGCCCGAACTCCGGGTCATCGGCGTGCACGGTGAACAGCGCGTTCGCTCGATACGCCCACGTGATCTCGGCAGTGGTGACGCTGCGCGCCAGCCAGCGGTAGTAGGGCTGGCGGGAGAGCTGGACCAACCGGCACGTCACCGCGACGGGAACACCGTCGGCGGCGAGCTCGGTCACGAGCGGGTAGAGCCTTTTCCCCGGCAGGTTCGCCTGAGACAGATACGCCGTCGCCCGCCGCAGCACCTCGTTCTCCTGCTCGAGCAGCCGGATCCGCTTCCATGCTTCCCGCAGCTCAGACGCCTCACTGCGAGCCTGGCCCGGCCTGGCGCCCTCCTCGACATCGGCGCTGCGCAACCACTTCCGCAGCGTCATCGGGTGGACACCGAAATCACGGGCAGCCTGCTCGATGGTCACTCCAGGTTCATGGTTCCGCGCGACACGCACAACATCATCCCGGAACTCGCTCGGGTAGGGCTTGGGCACGACGACATCCTTCCAGGCCCACCCTCCCGGGCAAGCCAGATCAGATGTCACCTATCGGTGCAGCAGACCCGTTCTCCGTTGGCTGGCGCTCAGTTCTCCGCAGCACACCCACGGTCAGGTGATCAAGCGCAATCACCCGGATGCTCCAAACGGCCAGACGGCGATCCGTCCGCCTGAGACCTCAAACAAGTTCCGGACCGGGGGAACACCATCAACACAGCGTACCGATACTCCCAGCAACCGAAATCGCACGGGATAAGCTTTGGTGAACTACTTTCGTAGCAGCACATCGGATACGCCGACATATGCACCAACCCGGACAACGAGCTGGCCACCCAAACCCTCCGCGCCGGACCAGATCCAGAACTCGACGCGCCCATACTCTTCGCGAACCGAGACCTTCGACGCCGTCTCACGCTCAATGACAAGTCGCTCCTCACCACCCTGTGTACAGCGGACGCTGACCGAGCCGGCGATCTCATCCCAGGTCAAAACAACCACGGAGCCATCGTTAGCCCAAGCTGTCACGGAGACAACTCCTGAGGCATCCGACAAGGAAGCCTCGACAGCTAGGTCATCGAGATCGGCAAGCCGAGGGACTTCCAGCGGCGCGCTCATCACAGCCCTCCCATCGGGATCACGGTAGTCAGACGCAAGCCACTTTCGGTGACTTGCCAGGTCGACTCAAACTTAGCAAACCGCGAGGACCCACGAACAGTGACTCGCGAATCTGGAATTTCCCATAGTCGTTGTCGATAGTATCGATGATGTTATCTTTGCGCGCAACAATATCATCAAAATGACGCCGCAGCAATTCGCGCCCCTTTGGTGTGTTATGCACGCCGATCCGGGCCAACTGCCGATGGTTCTGGAGTGATCGAGCAGCGTTGTGACTGTTAGATGCCACTTTCCCAAACAAGTAATCGAACTTTCCCGCATCCACGGTAGCACGTCCGCTACCAGCACCACGTCCGACCAATTTGCCAACGAGTGCGCCGACACCTCTGACTGCTCGCGCCCAGGGGAAGAATAGACTTCCTATGGCGAAGAGTTCACCGAGGGTTGCGCCGCGCACGGAGACAGGGAGACTTGAGCATACGCTTTCGTCGTTGTATTCGGCGCAGTATGCTGCGCGGAATTGGAGAGCTTGATCGGTCATGTCGGGAGCGTCGCGCAACCGGTCGTAATGCTGTCGCAGCCAGGTTTTCCGCTGCTTGGCGCCCATTGCGTTGACGTCGTCGGGGATCG
>DATABL010000278.1:0-6627 GCA_036259595.1 Actinophytocola sp. | reverse complement strand
GCGGGAACTGGTCGACACGGTGGACACCACCCGCGTGCGGCTCCGCTTTCCCCCTGACCGGCCGGTGCCGGTTTCCTACTCCGGCGGCGTGTTCACCGCCGGACCGTCGATCGTGGACACCTTCCGCAAGGAACTCGAAGGGCGGTACGCCGCCTACGAACTGCGCGACCCGATGTACCCACCGCACATCGGCGCCGCGATCTACGCCGCGAAGCTGAGCGCCGACCCGCTGAGCGACGCCGCGCTGCGGCGCCTGCGATCAGCACCCAGCCCGTCGTTGGGAGAAGACGATGACAAACAATAGAAGCTGGATTGTCTACGCCGGCCTGTTGGTGGCGTTCTGGGGCACCTGGGGCGCCCTGTCCAGCCTGCCGACCTCGGAGTACGGCTACCCGGACGAAATGGTCTACATCGTCTGGGCACTGACCATGCTCATCCCGGCCTACTTCGGTCTCCGCGGCGTCACCTTCGACCGCCGGCCCATCGCCGCCTTCTACGGGCTGATCGTCGGACTGACCGGGGCCGGAGGTCAGCTCGCTCTGTTCCAGGCACTCACCATCGGCCCCGCCTACCTGATCTTCCCGATCATCGCCCTGTCCCCGGCCGTCACCGCGCTGATGGCCATCGTGTTGCTCCGCGAGCGACTCACCGTGCTGGCGGCGACCGGGCTGGTCGCCGCGCTGGCGGCACTCGTGTTGTTCAACATCTCCGACGGCAGCGGTGACGTCTCCACCGGCCCCTGGCTGTTGCTGGCGATCGGCATCCTCGTCGCCTGGGGCGTCCAGGCCTACTACATGAAGAAGGCCGCCACGGTCGGGGTGAACGACGGAACGACCTTCGCCTACATGACCATCAGCGGACTGCTGCTGATCCCCGTCGCCCTCGTGATGATGGGCGGCTTTCCCGGCGGCTTCCCCTGGCAGGCGCCCGCACTCACCGCCGGGACGCAGGTGCTCAACGCGATCGGCGCGCTGTTCCTGGTCATGGCGCTGAGCCGGGGCAAGGCCACGATCGTGGCGCCGACGACGAACGCCCTGGCCCCGGTGCTCACCGTCATCCTGTCCCTGGTGATCTACCAGACCCTGCCGTCCATCTACGCCGCGATCGGCATCGTGCTCGCGATCGGCGGCTCGACCCTGATGATCTACAGCGACGAACGGAAGGGCGCGGACTCGCTGCCGGACGTGCGCGGCGAGGACGAGACGTACGCGGCGAAGTCGAAGGGAGTCTGACATGGCCGACCTGAAGCGGCGAACCGTACTGAAGGTGGCGCTGGGGAGTGCCGGCCTCGCCGCCCTTCCCGCCGGAACCGCGGCCGCCGCACCGAACCGCGGACCCGACCTCGTCGGGGTCGGCGACACCTCCATCATGCTGGAGTTCGACGACCAGCTGCGCAGCCGGGTGGCCTTGCGGGACGCCGCCGTGACGCGCTTCGACGCCAGCGAAGTCCTGGTGCTCGGCGACACGACGATCGACGCGTTCGCCTACCGCGGCCACCGGACCCGCGACACCTGGCACCCCCGGCACGGCGCGGGCGTCCGGGTGACGCTCCGGGGCGACTCCGCGGCGGGCGTGCGGAAGACGGTGGAGCTGACCTCCTACCGGTGCCTGCCCGGGATGATCGTCATGAAGGTGACCTACACCAACCTGTCCGGTGCGGTGCTGAACGTCACCGGGTGGCGCAACGGGGCCCACGAGCTCCGGGAGCGGCAGGGCGGCTTCTACACCTTCTCGGGTACCACCCACGAGGACCGCCGGGACTGGGTGCAGCCGATGACGGACGACTTCGCCCAGGAGAACTCGCTGGGGATGGTGTCCTCCGACTACGGCGGCGGTACGCCGTTGGCGACCGTCTGGCGCCGGGGCGCCGGCCTGTCCGTCGGACACGTCGAGCCCGTGGCGAGGATCCTGCGCATGCCCGTTCGCAGGACGCGCGATGGAGCGAGCATCGCCGTCGAAGGTGACACCCCCCGCACCCTGCGGCCGGGCCGGCGGCTGACCACCGACACCACGTTCCTGACGGCCCATCCCCGCGACCACTTCGTGCCCCTCCAGCGCTATCGCGACTACATGGCCGACATCGGCCAGCGCGCACCGGAGGCCCCGAGGTCGGCCGTCGAACCCATCTGGTGCGCCTGGGGTTACGAACGCGACTTCACCGTCGAGCAGATCGTCGGAACGCTGCCCAAGGTGGTCGAGGTCGGTCTCGAATGGGCGGTGCTCGACGACGGCTGGCAGACCAACGAGGGCGACTGGGACATCAACGAGCGGAAGTTCCCGCGCGGCGAAGCGGACATGCGGGCCTTCACCCAGCAGATCCGGGACGCCGGCCTGCGGCCGCGCCTGTGGTGGGCCCCGCTGGCGGCGGATCCGGAGAGCAACCTGTTCCGGGAACGCCCCGACATGCTGTTGTTGGACCGCGACGGCAACAAGCAGAAGGTGACCTGGTGGGACGCCTGGACCCTGTGCCCGGCGTACCAGCCCACTGTGGACTACTTCGTCCGGCAGGTGCGGACGTTCATCCGCGACTGGGGCTACGAAGGGCTCAAGATCGACGGTCAGCACCTCAACGCCGTCGTCCCCTGCCACAACCCGGCGCACCGGCACGCCCGGCCCGAAGAATCGACCGAGGGTGTGGCGCGGTTCTGGAAGGCGGTGTACGAGGCCGCGCACGAGGCGAACCGCGACGCCCTCGTCGAGCTCTGTCCGTGCGGCACGGCCTTCGCCTTCCACAACCTGCCCTACGTCGACCAGTACCCGTCGTCGGACCCGCTGTCGTCCTACCAGGTCCGCACCAAGGGCAAGACGATGAAGGCGCTGATGGGTTCGGGCAGCAGTTACTCCGGCGACCACGTCGAACTGAGCGACGGAGGCGACGACTTCGCGTCCAGCTACGGCGTGGGAGCGGTGCTGTCGACCAAGTTCACCTACCCGCGGTCCTCTCCGGACGATCCGTACGTGCTCACCCCGGAGAAGGAGGTCCGCTGGCGCAAGTGGGTGGACCTGTACAAGAAGAACATGCTGTCCACCGGCGAGTACCGGGGCGAGCTGTACGACATCGGTTTCGACAAGCCCGAGGCGCATGTCGTGGCCAAGGGCGCGACCCTGCACTACGCCTTCTACGCCGACCGCTGGGACGGACCGGTCGAGCTGCGCGGTCTGGGCCGCGGCGGGTACCGCCTGACCGACCCGTTCACCGGAGCCTCGCTCGGCACCGTCGATGCCCGGCACAACACCGTGAAGCTGACGTTCGATCAGTTCCAGCTCATCGTGGCCGAGCCGATCAGCTGACCGCTGGTCGGTCAGCGCCACCACGTCCACCGGCCCGCGGTTCAGCGGCCGGGTGAGGAGCGCTTAGACGGCGCTGTGTTCGTCCATCGCCCGGTAGCCGTCGGCCGCCCGCTCCGGGGAGTTCTACCCGGACTGGGAGTGGATGGCCGACGGCGCCGTCAACCTGCTGCGCACGGATACCCGCCGCGACCCCTACGACCGCGACATCTCGACCTGGATGACGCGCTCGGTCCCATCCAGCTCGACCGCCTGTCGTCCTCTGTGGACCAACCGAGCGGAGCGCCGGTCCTTGTGCCGTCCGGCGGGCAGGACAGTACGCCTGAGCCCTGGTCACGACCGCGGTGGCGCCGGAAGTTGAACGGTGATCCGGAGTCCGCCCGCAGGGCGCGGGGTGATGGTGAGGAATCCGTCGTGTACCTGGGTGATACTCCTGACGATGGCCAGGCCGAGGCCGACGCCCACGTGGTCGTTGTGTATTCGTTCGGTGCCGCGCTGGAACGGTTCGGTGAGGGTCGAGACCATCTGGGGAGTGAGCCTCTCGCCGCTGTTCTCGACGGCGAGCACCACGGTCCCGGCGTGGACGCTGGTCGTGACCCACACGCTGCCCCGCTCGGGCAGGTTGTGGACGATGGCGTTGTGCACGAGGTTCGTCGTCATCTGCAGCAGGAGTGCCTGCGACCCGACGACCGGGGTGATGTCGCCGTAGGTGTGGATGGTGACGCCGCGTTTCTCGGCGAGCGGCAGCAGTGTCTCGGTGGCTTCCTCCACGAGCAGCGACAGGTCGACGGACTCCCGGGTGAACGACCGCTGGTTCGCCCGGCTGAGCAGGAGCAGCGCCTCGGTGAGGTCGATCGCCCGGGTGTTGACGACGTGCAGGCGGTCGACGAGTTCGCCGGGATGGTACGCCGGATTGTTGCGGGCCACGTCGAGCAGTGCCCGCGTGATGGCGAGCGGGGTGCGCAGTTCGTGCGAGGCGTTGGCGGCGAACCTCTGTTGCTCGGTGACGTGTGCTTCGAGCCGGGCGAGCATGGTGTCGAAGGCGTCGGCGAGTTCGCGGAACTCGTCATTGGGACCCTCCAACCGGATCCGGTGGGACAGCGACCCGTCGGCGGCCCTGCGGGTCGCGTCCGTGATGCGGGTCAGCGGGGCGAGCACGCGGCCGGCGAGGAACCACCCTCCCAGCAGACCGAACACCAGCAGGAAGGCCAGCATGGTGACGGTGGCGGGCAGGTAGGTGAAGGTGCGCAGGAACAGGAACCGGCTGGCACCGTTGGGCATCTCGCGCATCACGAACACCCACGCCGCCGCGAGCAGCATGATGCCGGCGAGCATGAGGAACCCGGCGTAGCTGAGGGTGAGCTTGAAGCGCACACTCAGCCCATGCGGTCTGTCCACGGCCTCATCACTCACGTCCGGTGTCCGGCTGGGTGTCGATGCGGTACCCGGCGCCGGGCAGCGTGGCTATGATCCAGGGCTCGCCGAGTCGTTTGCGCAGCGCCGACACCGTGATCCGCACGGCGTTGGTGAACGGGTTCGCGTTCTCGTCCCACGCTCGCTCCAACAGGTCCTCCGCACTGACGACACCGCCCTCCGCGGCGACGAGCACCTCGAGCACCGCGAACTGCTTCCTGGTCAGCGCGACGTAGCGGCCGTCGCGGTAGACCTCCCTGCGGAACGGGTCCAGGCGCAGACCGGCGATCTCCCGCACCGGCGGCCGGTTGTGTGCGCGCCTGCGGTCGAGTGCTCGGAGCCTGAGCACGAGCTCCTGGAACTCGAACGGCTTCGTGAGGTAGTCGTCGGCGCCGAGTTCGAACCCGGTGGTCTTGTCGTCGAGGCGGTCGGCGGCGGTGAGCATGAGGATCGGCATGCCGCTGCCGGAGGCGACGATGCGTTTGGCGACCTCGTCACCGTTGGGCCCGGGGATGTCGCGGTCGAGGACGGCGATGTCGTAGGCGTTGACGGTCAGCAGTTCCAGAGCGGTGTCGCCGTCACCCGCGATGTCCGCCGCGATCGCTTGCAGGCGCAGGCCGTCGCGGATGGCTTCCGCCAGGTAGAGCTCGTCCTCGACGATCAACACACGCATGCTCCGATGCTAAGAGCTGGGCATATCGTCGGCATATCGAAAACCGCATACCAGCTGGCAACACCGCGCTCCCTTGACTGGAGCCATGGCCCACCGCGAACCAGGACGGACGACCCGCAGCCAGCACCGTGATGTTCTCGGCATCGCCGACGGTGCCGTCCCCAGCGGCACGACCGTCTTCGACGCCGGGGTCCCGGGTGTGTCCAACCTCGACCCGGCTCTCCTCCTGGCCCTGCGCCAGGCCGCGAAGGACGCCGCGGCCGACGGCGTCGAGTTCGTCGTCAACAGCGGCTGGCGTTCCCCCGCGTACCAGAGCCGGCTTCTTCGTGAGGCGGTCGAGAGGTACGGATCCGAAGAGGAAGCCGCCCGCTGGGTGGGCACTCCGGAGTCGTCCGCTCACGTGACGGGCGACGCGGTCGACCTAGGGCCCTCCGATGCCAGGGCGTGGCTGTCCGAGCACGGCGTCGGCTACGGGTTGTGCCAGATCTACCGCAACGAACCCTGGCACTACGAACTGCGCCCCGAAGCGCTCGAGCAGGGCTGCCCGCCCATGTACGCCGACGCCAGCCAGGACCCCAGAATGCGACGTGAACCGACTCCCGGCACGACCCGTTAGCCTCCACGCGATCTGGCGACGCGCAACGCAGGACACGCCAGCTGCCTGAGCATCGCCGCCGCCGTCGGCGAGGCACCGCACCTCCCCGCGCGCCCGGATGTCCCGGCGCTGACCTACCCGTGACGCGCCCCGCGGCTCAGTGCGCGGCCAGCTCACGCGCGCAGACACCCAGCCCGTACTCGCTGGACGCCTTGACGAACACCACGTCTCCCGGCGCGATCAGTTCGGTGGCCACCCTGGCGGCCCCGGCCGCGTCCTCGACCGTGTGCACCGCGACCTTCGCGGCGGACGCCGCGCGTGCCATGGCCCGTGGATCGTCGTCGCCGACCGCGATCAGCACGTCGATGCCCAGATCGGCCACCAGGCGGCCCACCTGCTCGTGCCGGGCCCACGAGGCGTCGGCCTGTTGCCCCATCGCGCCGAGCACGGCGATGGTGCGGCGGTCGCCGGCCATCGCTCTGAACGCGTGCAGCCCGGCTCGCATGGACTCCGGGTTGGCGTTGTAGGCGTCGTTGACCACGGTGACGCCGTCGGGGCGCTCCGCGACCTCCATCCGCCAGCGCGAGACGGGCGTGGCGGCGGAGAGCGCCGCGGCGACCCCGTCGGGGGTGCCGCCCAGCTCCAGCGCGACGGTCGC
>DATABL010000277.1:0-8309 GCA_036259595.1 Actinophytocola sp. | reverse complement strand
CAGGGCCTCCGCCGAACGAGCCGACACCGACCACACCACCGGCCCCGAGACAGCCGAGCCAGTCACCTCCTCCGCCGGTGCCTGCTCGACGATCACGTGCGCGTTCGTCCCGCTCGCACCGAACGCCGACACCCCCGCCCGCCGGGGCCGGTCCACCGCGGGCCACTCCCGGGCCTCGGTCAGCAGCTCGACCGCACCGGCCGACCAGTCCACCTTGGACGTGGGGGAGTCGACGTGCAGGGTCGCCGGCAGACGGCCGTGCCGCATCGCCATGATCATCTTGATCAGACCGGCCGCCCCCGCCGCGGCCTGCGCGTGCCCGATGTTCGACTTGATCGACCCCAACCACAACGGCTCGTCGCGCCCCTGACCGTAGGTCGCAAGCAACGCCTGCGCCTCGATCGGATCCCCGAGCACCGTGCCCGTCCCGTGGGCCTCCACCGCGTCCACATCGGAAACCGACAGCCCCGCGTTCGCCAGCGCCGCCCGGATCACCCGCTCCTGGGACGGCCCGTTCGGCGCGGTCAACCCGTTCGAAGCACCGTCCTGGTTCACCGCCGAACCCCGCACCACCGCCAACACCCGATGCCCGTTCCGCCGGGCGTCCGACAACCGCTCCAACACGAGCACGCCGACACCCTCGGCCCACCCCGTGCCGTCCGTACCCGCCGCGAACGACCGGCACCGCCCGTCCGCCGACATGCCCTGTTGCCGGGAGAACTCGACGAACACGCTCGGCGTCGCGTTCACCGCCACCCCGCCGGCCACGGCCAAGGAGCACTCGCCACGGCGCAGCGACTGCGCCGCCAGGTGCACCGCCACCAACGACGACGAACACGCCGTGTCCACCGTCAACGCCGGACCCTCGAACCCGAACGAGTACGCCACCCGCCCCGACACCACACTCCCGGCCGAGTTGATCCCCCAGTAGCCGGCCAGCCCGCGCTCCGCCCGGGAGAGATGCCCGTAGTCCGAGCCGCACGCCCCCACGAACACCCCGCTGTCACTACCCCGCAACGACATCGGGTCGATCCGCGCGTGCTCGAACGCCTCCCACACCCCTTCCAACAGCAACCGCTGCTGCGGATCCATCGCCAACGCCTCCCGCGGGTTCACCCCGAAGAACCCCGCGTCGAACCCCGCGACATCGTTCAGGAACCCACCCGACCGCGCCACGCTCGACCCGGGATGGCCCGGGTCGGACAACGTCGCCAGGTCCCACCCCCGGTCCGTCGGGAACGCCGACACCGCGTCCACCCCGGACGCCGCCAGCTCCCACAGCTCCTCCGCCGACGACACCCCGCCGGGGAACCGGCACGACACCCCGACCACCGCGATGCCCTCGTCCGGCTCCACCTCCGACACCACCGACACCACCGGCGCCGCCGCGGGTGCCTCGTCGGGGGCCACCCGGCTCACCAGGTAACGCGCCACCGCCGCCGGGTTCGGGTGGTCGAACAGCAGGGTCAGCGGCAGCTCCAGGCCCGTCGCCTGGGACAGCATCTCGGTCAGCAGCACCGCCGCCATCGAGTTGTAGCCGTACTCCTGGTACGCCCGATCCGGCTCCACCGACTCCTTGGCCTGGCCGACCAGCGCCGCCGTCTCCGCGCGCACCAGGTCGAGGGCCACCGCGAACCGCTCGGCCGCCGGCAGCCCGTCCAGACGCTCGGCCAACATGGGCGCTCCTTCCTCGAACGGGGTCAGAAGATCTGCGCGCGGACCAGGTGCGGGTACCTGTCCTGGACGGCCAGCGCCCTGGTCACCGCCTTGCTGCCCAGGAACGCGATCGGCTCCGGCGGGAACCCCTTCTCCGCGCCGTTGACGAACAGCAGGTTCGTGTAGACGCTGTCCCGCCCCAGGATCAGGTCGCGCAGCGACTTCGCCGCCGTGTGCGTCACCGAGATCCCGTTGCCGCAGTAGCCGTGCGCGTAGTAGACGCCGTCGCCGGTGTCGCCGACGTGCGGCACCATCTCCCGGGTGATCGCGACACAGCCGCCGTAGGTGTGGCTGAACGGGATGTCGCGCCACTGCGGGAAGTAGCGGGCGAGCACCCCGCGCAGCGCCGCCGTCGCCCGCGGACTGTCGATGTGCCGGCTCTCGTCCATGTCGCGGCCGTAGTGGTAGTCCGCGCGGCCGCCGCCGAACAGCAGGCGGTTCTCCGCGGTCAGCCGGCCGAACACGATGAAGTTGCCCGCCTCCACGAAACCCTCGCGGTCGGGCCAGTGCACCTGCGCGAGCTCCTGCTCGGTCAGCGGCCGGGTGACCGCCGCGTAGCTCCACACCGGCACCACCTTGCGTCGCAGCGCCGCGAACTGGTGCTGGTAGGCGTTGGTGGCCAGCAGCACCTTGGGTGCGGTCACCCGGGCGTACGGGGTGGTCAGCACGTGCCCGCCGGCGGTGCGGCGCATCGCCGTCACCGTGGTCGACTCGTGCACGTGCACCCCCAGGTCCCGCACCACCCGGTACAGGCCGCGGGTGAGCTTGTGCGGGTTGATCAGCGAACCGCCCACCTCGAACGCGCCGACGATCGCGGGGGAGTCGACCCGCTCCCGCGCGTCGGCGGTGCCGAGCAGTTCGATCGACCGCTGCCCGCCCAGCTGCTCGATCAGGTCGAGGTCGCGCTCCAGGAGCCGCAGCTGGTTCCGGTTGGACGCCACCTGCAGGTAGCCGGTCGGCTCCAGCTCGGCGTCCACGTCGTACTTGCGGCAGAACCGGCGCAGCTCCAGCATCGACCGGCCCACCACCGTGTAGGCGAGCTTGGCCCGCTCGGTGCCGAACCGGTGGATCAGCGCGCTCAGGCTGTGCCCGATGGTCGGGGTCATGAAGCCGTCGTTGTGGCCGGACGCGCCCGCCCCCGCGTAGTCCGCCTCCACGATGTGGATCTCCAGCGACGGGTCGGCCTGCTTGAGGAAGAACGCCGTCCACAGCCCGGTGTACCCGCCGCCGACGATCGCCACGTCGCACCGCACGTCCTCGCGCAGTGCCGGGCCGGGCGTCACCGGTTCGGTGTCCCGCCAGTAGATCTCGTGCCGGACGGGGACGCTCTCCGGTGCGTCGGTCACCGCGTTCGCGGTCTCGGTCACTTGCCGCCTCCTCGAGCACAATGAACAATGGGGTTCGAGAATTCTTCGAGTGAACCGCTAGATCGTGTCGACCGGCGGCGATGAAATCGAAAGATACCCCAAATCTCCCGGCGTCGGGAGATGTCGGGCGACGAGTAGCCGGCCCGCTCCGCGCCACCATATGCTCGCCATTCGGTGTGGGTCCCACACATTCCACAGAAAGGGGGCGCCGTGGCGAACCAGCTCGATGTCTCCGCCGACCTGCTCGCCTACGTGCGGCAGGTCTCGCTGCGCGACGACGAGGTCCTCCGCGACCTCCGGGAGATCACCGCCGAGCTCCCGGGCGGCGAGAAACTCCTGGTCATGCCTGAGGAGGGCCAGCTGCTCGAACTGCTGGCCGGACTGTGCGGGGCGCGCCGCGTCGTCGACGTCGGCACCTTCACCGGCTACAGCGCGCTGTGTCTCGCCCGCGCCCTCCCGACGGACGGCACGGTGGTCACCTGCGATATCCACGAGCGCTGGTCGACGATCGCTCGAGAACACTGGAAACGCGCGGAGGTAGCCGACCGGATCGATTTCCGGGTCGGCGACGGAAAACAGGTGCTCGCCGATCTGCTGACCGAGTTAGGTGCCGATTCCGTCGACCTGGCTTTCATCGACGCGGACAAGTCCGGCTATCGCGACTACTTCGAGGGCGCGCTGCGCCTGGTCCGCCCCGGCGGGCTGGTCGTCATCGACAACACGCTCCTGTTCGGCCGGGTCGTCGACCCCGCCGCGCAGGACCCGGACACCGTGTCGATCCGCGCGCTGAACGAGTTCCTCCGCGACGACGACCGCGTGGACATCGTGCTGCTCCCCATGGGGGACGGCATCACCCTGGCCCGGAAGAAGCAAAGGGAGCTCCGATGACACCTCGACTCACGGTGCTGGGCGCCGGGGTGATGGGCACCGGCATCGCCACGCTCGCGATCGCCCACGGCATCCCGGTGACGCTCGTCGACATCGAACCCGCCGTGCTCGACCGCGCCCGCGGCTCGGTCGACCGGCAGCTGCGGCACGCCCAACTCCTCGGCGCCGCACCGGACGTGCCGCCCGGCGAGCTCACCACCAGCACCTCGGTCGCGGGCTGCGCCGGGTCGCTCGCGGTCATCGAGGCCGTCAGTGAACACGCCGAGCAGAAGGACAAGATCCTGCGGGAGGTGTCCGGCATCGTCGCCCCCGGCACGGTGCTGATCTCCAACACCTCCGGCATCCCGATCGACGAGCTGGCCGCGTCGGTGGAGCGGCCCGACGAGCTGGTCGGCATCCACTTCATGAACCCGCCGTACCTGATCACGATGGTCGAGGTCGCCCGCGGGCCGCGCACCAGCGACCGCACCATGGAGTCGGTCCGCTCCCTGCTGGACCTGGTGAACCGACGGGGGATCGCGGTCCACGACGCGCCCGGGTTCGTCACCAGCCGCCTGCTCCACCCGATGATCAACAACGCCGCACGGATCGTCGGCGAGGGCGTCGCCGGCGCCGACGAGGTGGACGAGCTGATGGCCGGTTGCCTCGGCCACCCCACCGGCCCGCTGCGCACCGCCGACCTGATCGGCCTCGACAACCTCGTCGACTCGCTGTTCGCCCTGCACGAACGGCTCGGCGACCCGCACTACCTGCCGTGCGAGCACCTGCTCGACAAGGTCCGGGCCGGCCGGCTCGGCCGCAAGTCCGGTTCCGGTTTCTACGAGTACCGGAGCTGAACGAAGTAGCGGACGCCGTCGGGAAGACGGTGTCTTGGCGGATGAGTGAAGCGACCAGATGAAACAGAGGGGATGGCCCGATGACCACCGACCAGGCCGTCGACAGCGTCGCGTCGACGATCAGCTCCTACCTCGAGACCAAGGCCGGCGGCCCGGTCGCGCACGACGCGGACCTCGCCGCGGCCGGCGTGCTGACCTCCATGGTGGCCATGGAGATCGTCGTCTTCCTGGAGTCCACGTTCGGCGTCTCGATCGTCGGCCGCGACCTGAAGTTGGACAACTTCCGCACCGTCGACAGCATGGTCGCCCTGGTGACCCGGCTCCGCGAGAACCCGGACAATGCCTGACACCCTGCCCGCGGAGTACGAGACGGTGCTCGCCGACCAGGCCGACGCCTGGGACGCGGCCGGCGCGCTGCCGCACGACCTGCTGCGCGAGCTCGGCAAACGCGGCCTGCTCTGCGCCCAGGTCCCGACCGTCCACGGTGGACTCGGCCTGGGCAGCGGCGCCAACGGCGAGCTGACCGCGCACGTCGGCGCACTCTGCGGCTCCACCCGCAGCGTGATGACCTCGCAGGGCATGGCGGCCTGGGCGATCCAGCGGCTCGGCGACCCCGAGCAGCGGGCCGCGCTCCTGCCCGACCTCGTCGGCGGGCAGCTCGCCGCCGTCGCCATGACCGAGCGCGACGCCGGGAGCGACCTGTCCGGCGTCGCCACCGAGATCACCCCCGACGGCGACACCGTGGTGGTCACCGGCGCCAAGCGCTGGACCACCGCGGCCACCTACGCCGACCTGCTGGTGGTGTTCGGCCGCCACGCCGGCGGCGCCGCGGCGGTCGTGGTGCCGACGACCGCGCCGGGCGTCACGATCGAGCCGGTGCCGACCCCGCTCGGCTGCCGGGCCGCCGGGCACGCGCACGTCGAACTCGACGGCGTGCGGGTCCCCGCCGGCAACGTCCTCGGCGGCGGCGGGCCGTCGCTGGCGCTGCTGGTCACCACCGCGCTCGCCTACGGCCGCATGTCGGTGGCCTGGGGCTGCGTGGGCATCCTGCGGGCCTGCCTGCGCGCGTCGACCGAGCACGCCGCCCGGCGCGAGCAGGGCGGCAAGCCGATCGCCGGGCACCAGCTCGTCGCCCGCCAGCTCGCCGAGCTGTACGTCGCCGAGCGCGCCGCCACCCTGGCCTGCGAACACGCCAGCGGCCGCTGGGACGCGCGCAGCCCGGACATGGTCATGGCCGGCGTGTTGGCCAAGTACAGCAGCGCCCGGCACGCCGCGGCCGCGGGCGCGACCGCGGTGCAGATCCTGGCGTCCTGGGGCGCGGCCGACAGCGGCCCGGTCGCCCGCGCGTTCCGGGACGCGAAGCTGATGGAGATCATCGAGGGCACCAACGAGACCTGCCAGCTGCTGCTGGCCGAGCACGCGCTGACCACAAGGAGCCTCCCGTGAGCACGCAGCACGTCAAGTGCCTGGTCTGGGACCTGGACAACACGCTGTGGAACGGCACCCTGCTCGAGGACGACCGGGTCGACCTGGTCGACGGCGTGCTCGACACCATCCGGGCGCTGGACGACCGCGGCATCCTCCAGTCGGTGGCCAGCAAGAACGACGCCGACCTGGCGCTGCGCCGGCTCACCGAACTGGGGGTCGCGGAGTACTTCGTGCTCCCCAAGATCGGCTGGGGCCCCAAGTCCGACTCGGTCCGCGAGATCGCCGAGGAGCTCCGGTTCGCGCCCGAGGCCGTCGCGTTCGTCGACGACCAGCCGCAGGAGCGGGCCGAGGTCGAGTTCGGCCTGCCGAAGGTGCGCTGCTACCCGGCGGAGCAGGCGGTGACGCTGGCCGCGCTGCCCGAGTTCACCCCGCCGACCGTCACCACCGACTCCCGCCGCCGCCGGCGGATGTACCAGGCCGGCTTCCGGCGCGACGCCGAACGCGCCGCCTTCCGCGGGCCCGACCAGGAGTTCCTGCGCTCCCTCGAACTGGAGATGACCATCGCCCAGGCCACCGGGCAGGAGCTCGGGCGGGTCGAGGAGCTGACCGTCCGCACCACCCAGATGAACACCACCGGCGTCTTCTACGCCGAGGAGACCCTGCTCGGGATGATCGCGAACCCCGCGCACGAGGTGCTCACGGTGACGATCACCGACCGGTTCGGCCCCTACGGCGCGGTCGGCGTCGTCGTGCTGGACCGCCACCCCGGCGCCTGGCACGTCAAGCTGCTGGCGACCTCGTGCCGGGTGGTGTCCCTCGGCGCCGGCGCGCTGGTGCTGAACTGGCTGGTCAACGAGGCCGCGCGGGCGGGCGTGCACCTGCTCGCGGACTTCCGGCCGACCGAGCGCAACCGGATAATGGAGGTCACCTACCGATTCGCCGGCTTCGACGACGGCACCTGCCCGTGCACCGAGCCGGTGCCGGCGCCCGACCCGGGCGTGCAGCGGCTGCACCTGACGCCGGCGCCGCGGGAGCTGCCGACGGTGATCCGGCTGAGCGCCGCGGACCTGACCGGCCGGCCGGTCTCGGTCGGCTAGGTGTTCAGCTGGCAG
Organism: Actinophytocola sp.; assembly: GCA_036259595.1. Taxonomy (GTDB): domain Bacteria; phylum Actinomycetota; class Actinomycetes; order Mycobacteriales; family Pseudonocardiaceae; genus Actinophytocola. Next base: position 962 of record DATABL010000277.1, on the reverse strand, counting down.
CCGCAGTTCGGGCACACGACGACGTCGGCCGCGGCGTCGTCGGTGTCCTTCTTCCTCCGGTTCGCGCCGCGCCGGCCCCGAACCTCGTCACGTAGGCCGCGCACGGACAGCTTCGTCCGCTCGGCGTGGGCCAGCAGATCGTCCTGGTCGGCGGTGTCCAGCGCGGACACCTCCGCGTGGTGGCTCCAGGACAGCGCGGCCCGGCGCCGGTGCGGCGGGAACCGGGCGGCCACGTAGGCCATGTTCATCAGTGTCTGCGCGTCGTAGCCGGTGATGCGCGCGGCTCTGGTGTACTTCTCGCCGAACTTCGCGTTCCCGTAGTTCACCCAGTCGCCGATCCACCACGCGATGCCCCGGCCGATCGACCCGAGCCGCTCGCCGTGCATGATCCACTGGGCGCAGTCGAGGTCGGCGGTCGGCTCCCAGGCGACCGCGCTCACGGTCGCCCGTTCGCGGAGCCACGTCTGGGGAGTTCCGGTCGGTACGGCACGGGTCAGCACGTGTGGCACTCGGTTCTCCTTGCCTGCGGTGCGTCCAGCTAGGGTGCGAAGCTACTCCGCGCGGCGCCGCTGTCCCGGTGGTCCACCAACGATTCTCGAGCCGGCTCCGACCGAGGCTCGGCCTGTCGACGTTGCCTCGACGCCCGGTCTCGGCGGGCTCGAAGAGCGCTGGTCCCGGCGTCCAGCGGCCATAGGCTCGGTCGGTCATCACCAGCTATCCGGGGGTGTTGCGCCATGACCGACGACAGCAAGGTGTTGTCCTACCTCAAGCGGGTGACCACCGAACTGCAGGAGACCAAGCAACGGCTCCGGCGGACGGTCGACGCCGCGCGCGAGCCGATCGCCGTGGTGGGGCTGTCGTGCCGGTTCCCGGGCGGGGTGTCCACACCGGACGGCTTGTGGCGGTTGGTCGAGTCCGGGGTGGACGCGGTGACGGAGTTCCCGGTGGATCGGGGTTGGGAT
>DATABL010000276.1:0-9005 GCA_036259595.1 Actinophytocola sp. | reverse complement strand
GGGGCGGTGCTGGGGCTGGTGGGGGTCGGGGTGCTGGCGGTGGGGGCGTTCGTGGGCCGGGTGGGGCCGCTGGACGACGGCGGAGGCCTGGGGCTGGCGACCACGTTGGACCGGGAGCTGGCGGAGACCGGGCGCGGGGTGCTGGTGCTGTCCCGGGACGGGGAGCCCGCGCGGCTGGTGGCAAGTCGGCTGCCGGCGTTCGGGGACGACACCTTGCCTCCGGTCGACGCGGGCCTGAGCCTGGCGCGGCTGGCCAGGGGGTTCGCCGACCCGGAGCGGGTGCCGGACGCGGTGGCGGCCGCGGCCGCGGCGGGCGTGCTGTTCGTGGTCGCGCCCGACGCGGCGGCGGGGGCGGCGATCTCGGACGCGGCGGGGGACCTGGTCGCGGGTGCGCCGGCCACCACGGACGGCCGACCGGTGCTGCGGCTCCAGCCGGCCGCCGGGCAGGTCACGTTGCTGTCCCCGGAGCAGGCGCGGCGGGCGATCACCGGGAGCCCGCCGCCGACCGAGCTCGGCGCGCCGGGGATCGTGCCGGTCGACGCGCGGCCGCCGTTCGTCGCGGTGCGGGTGTCCGACGGGCCGGGCGGGCGGCTGCTGGTCGTCGCCGCGGAGGAGGAGCCGGGGTGGCGGGCCACGGTCGACGGGCGCGAGGTGCCGGTGGTGCGGGCGTGGGGTCATCTGGTCGGGGTGCCGCTCGGGACCCGCGCGGCGGAGGTCCGGGTCGAGCAGCCGACCGCGCTGCGCGGCGTGCTCCTGCTGACCCAGGCCGCGACGGTCCTGTTCGTCCTGCTGACCGCGATCCCCAGCCGCCGACCCGTCAGCCGTCGCCCTCGATGACGCCGGGGTCGAGGTTCAGGTAGGTGGCCACCTGCTCCACCAGCACGTGGTGCACCAGGTCGGCTAGGTCGGCGCCGTCCCGCGCGCGGGCCTCCAGCGGACGGCGGAACACCACGATCCGCGCCTTCGTCGGCATCCCGCGCCGGTCGACGCCCGCCGGCACCAGCCGGGCCAGCGGCACCCCGGCGTCGGCGAGCAGGCCGTCCTGCGGCCGCTCCGGCTCGCGCACGTCCGGCACGTCGTCCACCGCGATGTCCAGGTCGGTCAGCTCCGTGCGCCAGCGCGCCTCGATCGGCTCCAACGCGGCCAGCACGAGCGCGTCGAACCGCTCCGCGCGGGTCGACGCGGCGGGCAGCGTCGGCGGGTACAGCGACCCCCGCAGCCCCCGCCCGTGCCGGTCCCGGTTGGGCCGGCGCCGGCCGCGGTCGGCCCGGTAGCCGCGAGTGGTGGACACCACCCGAGGGTACTTGTGCGGGACCCCGGGAAACCCGCCCGGTGTGGCTACCCGCCACGAGGCCCGCGAAGCGCTATCGTCCTGGATCGTGCGGAGCGTGCGGAAGTGTTCCCGGACCGGGTGCGGCAACCCGGCCGTGGCGACGCTGACCTACGCCTACGCCGATTCGACCGCGGTCGTCGGCCCGCTCGCCACCTACTCCGAGCCGCACAGCTACGACCTCTGCGAGGAGCACGCGCTGCGGCTGACGGTGCCCCGCGGCTGGGAGGTCGTCCGGCACGACGGCGAGTTCGCCGCCCCCGAGCCGAGCGTCGACGACCTGACCGCGCTCGCCGAGGCCGTCCGCGAGGCGGGCCGCCCGGACCGGCCGGTCGAGCCGCCGGAGCCGGCGACCGGCGCCGGCCGCCGCGGCCACCTGCGGGTCCTGCCGGACCCGGTGGTCGAGTAGTGGCACCCCGACGCCGGTAGGCTTTGCGCCAAATCGGCTGACCTCGTGGGGAGCACTGGTGCGTGACCTGTCCGGCGTCTTCAAGGCCTACGACATCCGCGGGATCGTCGGTGAGCAGCTCGACGCCGGCGTCGTGCGCGACATCGGCGCGGCGTTCGCCCGCCGGGTGCGCGAGAAGGGCGCGATCGTCATCGGTCACGACATGCGCGCGTCCTCGCCCGAGCTCGCCAGCGCCTTCGCCGACGGCGCGCTCCAGGAGGGCGTCGACGTCGTCATGATCGGGCTGGCCAGCACCGACATGCTCTACTACGCGTCCGGCAGCCTCGACCTGCCCGGTGCCATGTTCACCGCGAGCCACAACCCGGCCAAGTACAACGGCATCAAGCTCTGCCGCGCCGGCGCCGCCCCGGTCGGCCAGGACAGCGGCCTCACCGACATCCAGCGCGAGGTCGAGGCCGAGACCCCGCCCACGCAGGGACTGAAGCCCGGCACGCTGGAGACCCGCGACCTGCTCGCCGGCTACGTCAGCTACCTGCGCGAGCTCGTCGACCTGTCGTCCAGCCGTCCGCTGAAGGTCGTGGTCGACGCCGGCAACGGCATGGGCGGGCACACCGTGCCGGCCGTGTTCGACGGGCTGCCGATCGACGTCGTGCCGATGTACTTCGAGCTCGACGGCACCTTCCCCAACCACGAGGCCAACCCGCTCGACCCGAAGAACCTGGTCGACGTGCAGGCCAAGGTGCGCGAGGTCGGCGCCGACGCCGGCCTGGCGTTCGACGGCGACGCCGACCGCTGCTTCGTGGTCGACGAGCGCGGCGAGCCGGTGCCGCCGTCGGCGATCACCGCGCTGGTCGCCGTGCGCGAGCTGGCCAAGGACCCGGGCGGCACGATCATCCACAACCTGATCACCTCGAAGGGCGTGCCGGAGATCGTCGCCGAGCACGGCGGCAAGCCGGTCCGCACCCGCGTCGGGCACTCGTTCATCAAGGAGGAGATGGCGCGCTCGTCGGCCATCTTCGGCGGCGAGCATTCCGCGCACTACTACTTCCGCGACTTCTGGAAGGCCGACACGGGCATGCTCGCCGCCCTGCACGTGCTCGCCGCGCTCGGTGAGCAGGACGGCCCGCTGTCCACGCTGACCTCCGCCTACAGCCGCTACGCCGCCTCCGGTGAGATCAACTCGACGGTCGACGACCAGGCCGCCCGGATGGCCGCGGTCAAGGAGGCGTTCGCCGCGCGCGACGGGGTACACACCGACGAGCTCGACGGGCTCACCGTGGAGCTGCCCGACGGCGGCTGGTTCAATCTCCGGCCGTCCAACACCGAGCCGCTGCTTCGGCTGAACGTCGAGGCGGCCGACGAGGAGGCGGTGGCCGCGCTGCGCGACGAGGTGCTGGCCATCGTCCGCGCATGAACCGGAAGGAGCCCCGTCATGGCTGTTGAGCTGGACCCGAAGCTGCTGGAGATCCTGGCCTGCCCGTCCGACGACCACGCGCCGCTCACCCCGGGGAGCCCCACCGACCCGGAGGCGGACGTGCTCACCTGCACGTCGTGCGGGCGCCAGTTCCGGGTCGAGGACGGCATCCCCGTGCTGCTGCTCGACGAGGCCATCGAGCCGCCGGACGCCCCGGACGCCCCGAAGTGAGTGCCGCGGTTGACGACTCGCTCCTCGACGACCTGGACCGGATCGCCGAGGTCGACGTCGACGGCCTGCTGCACGCCGCGGCGCTGGCCGGCGCACAGGTGCGGGCCACCGTCGAGGGCGCGCGGGAGGCCGGCCTCGAGCGTTACGCCGGCTCGCAGCCGCGCGCGCTCGTCCTGCTCACCCGGCCCGGCCTGAGCCCGTGCGTGGCGAAGCTGCTGTGGGCGCTGCTCGGCAAGGCCTGCCCGGTGCCGGTCGTGCTGACCGACACCGCGCCGCCGTGGCTCGGCCCGCTCGACATCGTCGTCACGCACACCGACGACCCCGGCGACACCGAGCTGGCCGAGTCGATCGACCGGGCCCGCCGCTACGGCGCCGGCGTGGTGCTGACCGCGCCCGAGGACGGCCCGGTGGCCGCCGCCGCGGCCGGCCGGGCGGTGCTGATCACCCCCCGCGTGCCGGTGCCGCCCGGGTTCGGCTTCACCCGCGCGCTGGCCGGCGGCCTGGTCACCGCGACCACCCTCGACCTGCTGCGCACCGACCTCTACCAGCTCGCCGACGAGCTGGACCGGGAGGCCGAGCGCGACCACATGCAGCACGAGACGTTCGTCAACCCGGCCAAGTCGCTCGCGCTGCGGCTGGCCGAGCGCACCCCGCTGCTGTGGGGCCTGGACGACGTGGCGACCGGGGTGGCCGCGTTCGCCGCGCAGGTCATCGGCACCCACACCGACCTGGCCTGCGACGTCGCCGCCTACCCGCAGGCCGCGAGCCGCACCGCCCTGCACCGCGCGGCCACGAACGCGTCGGCCGGCACCGACATCTTCGCCGACCCCGCCGACCTCGACCCGGCGCAGGTCACCCCGCTGCGGGTGTTCCTGCTGGCCGTCCAGGCCGCCGCGACCGACCCGGTACGCCGGCTCGCCGTCGACACGTTCCCCGCCGCCGACCTGCTCGCCCCCGGCGAGGAGATCACCGCCGACGAGACCACCTGCGCCGCGGTCCTCGCCCTGCGGTTCCAGCTGGCCGCCCTCTACCTGGGCCTCGCCGCCGGCACCACGGGCGGCACGACGTCCTACTACGCACCGGTCCGGCCCAGGGAGCACTAGTGCACCGGATGAGAAACCGGGTGCGTCCCTATGCCTGGGGTTCACGCACCACGATCGCCGCGCTGCTCGGGCGGGAGGTTCCGGCGCCGCACCCGGAGGCGGAGCTGTGGCTGGGCGCGCATCCCGGCGACCCGTCGTCGATCGTGCACGACGACGGCACCGAGCACTCGCTGCTCGACGTGCTCGCCGGCGACCCCACCGGCCAGCTCGGCCCGGCCGTCGCCGACCGGTGGGGCGAGCGGCTGCCGTTCCTGCTGAAGGTGCTGGCCGCGGAGGAGCCGCTGTCGCTGCAGGCGCACCCGTCCGCCGACCAGGCCGCGGCGGGCTGGGCGCGCGAGGAGAAGGCCGGGATCCCGCGCGAGGCCGGCATCCGCAACTACCCGGACCCGACCGCCAAGCCCGAGCTGCTGTGCGCGCTCACCGAGTTCCACGCGCTGGCCGGTTTCCGCGAGCCGGCGCGCACGGTCGAGCTGCTGCGCGCGATCGAGACCCCGGCGCTCGCCCCGTACGTCGAGCTGCTCGCCGGCGAGCCGGACGGGGAGGGCCTGCGGGCCCTGTTCACCACGTGGATCACGCTGCCGCAGCCGGCGATCGACGCGCTGGTGCCGGACCTGCTGGACGCCTGCGTCATGCACGTCAAGGAGCACGGCGAGTTCGAGCTGGAGTGCCGGACGGTGCTCGAGCTGGGCGAGCGCTACCCCGGCGACTGCGGCGTGCTGGCCGCGCTGCTGCTCAACCGGCTGGTGCTCGAGCCGGGCGAGGCGATCTTCCTGCCCGCCGGCAACCTGCACACCTACCTGCACGGCACCGGCGTCGAGGTGCTGGCGAACTCGGACAACGTGCTGCGCGGCGGGCTCACGCCCAAGCACGTCGACGTGCCGGAGCTGTTGCGGGTGCTGGACTTCGGGTTCGGCGGCATGCACGTGTGCACCGGCGACCCGGCCGGGCCGCGGCGGGTGTACCGGACCGAGGCGCCGGAGTTCGAACTGTCCCGGATCGAGTGGGCCGACGGCGAGCCGCGCAGCGAGGTGAAGCTCGAAGGCGGCGTGCCGCGGATCATGGTGTGCGTCGACGGCGGCGTGCGGGCGGCGACGGTGGACGGGCGGACGCTGGAGCTGCCGCGGGGCGGGTCGACGTGGCTGCCGGCCGCGGACCCCGACGTCGTGCTGTCCCCGGTCGGGGACGGGCTGGTGCGGGTCTTCGCCGCCACGGTCGGCACGCACTGACCCGCACGGCGTGCGGGCGGCCGGTAGGCTTCCGCCCTGACTTGTCCGAACCGGGTAGGGGGTAAGACGTGGCAGCAGGGGGCGGGACCAAGGCGATCCTCGCGGCGCTCTTCGCGAACGCCGGGATCGCGGTGTCGAAGTTCGTCGGCTTCCTGATCACGGGGTCGTCGTCGATGCTGGCCGAGTCGGTGCACTCGGTGGCCGACACGACCAACCAGGGCCTGCTGCTGCTGGGCCAGAAGACCTCGCTGCGCAAGGCGACCCGCGAGCACCCGTTCGGGTTCGGCCGGGACCGGTACTTCTACTCGTTCATCGTGGCGCTGATGCTGTTCAGCCTCGGCGCGGTGTTCGCGATCTACGAAGGCATCCACAAGCTGCAGCACCCGGAGGAACTGACCTCGCCGATGGTGGCGGTGGTCATCCTGGTGCTCGCGATCGCCCTGGAGACGTACAGCTTCCGCACCGCGATCGTCGAGTCCCGCAAGGTCAAGGGCGACGCGTCGTGGTGGCAGTTCATCCGCCAGTCCCGCACGCCCGAGCTGCCGGTGGTGCTGCTCGAGGACGCGGGTGCGCTGTTCGGCCTGTTCTTCGCCCTGTTCGGGGTGGGCCTCGCGGTCATCACCGGCGACGCGGCCTGGGACGCCGTCGGCACGCTGATGATCGGCGTCCTGCTGGGCATCATCGCGATCATCCTGATCATCGAGATGAAGAGCCTGCTGATCGGCGAGGGCGCCACCCCGCGCGAGTTCGACCTGATCGACGAGGCGGTGGTCGGTGGCCGCGTCCAGCGGCTGATCCACATGCGCACCCAGTACATGGGCCCGGACGAGCTGCTGGTGGCCGCCAAGATCGCGCTGGAGCCCGGCCTGCCCCTGGCCGAGGTCGCCGCGGAGATCAACGCCGCCGAGGACCGGATCCGCTCCACCGTCCCCGCCGCGCGACTGATCTACCTGGAACCGGACCTCGACCGCTCCACCGCCGAGGCCGCCCCGGACTCGATCGCACCCTGACATCATGACCGCATTGGGGACCACCACCAGGAAGGCGACGGTCCAGGCCGCCCTGGAGCGCGCGGTGGGGCGACACCGGACACGACGGGTCCTGGAGTTGCGGGGCAACGTCGAGTGGACGGGAGACCTCGACGACATGCGCCGCGGCCGGACGTTCCCCACCGCCGCACCCACTGTTGACGTTCAGTGACGTTCCTCTGTCTGGACGTGGGTTCCACGTGGACGAAGGGGGCGCTGGTCTCCACTGACGGGATGCTCCTCGGGACCGCCCAGCATCGGAGTACGCCGCCGGAGGTGCTCGACGGGGTCGGGGCGGTTCGGGACGCGCTCGATCCCGGGGCGGCGGTGCTCGCGTGTTCCTCGGCGGGCGGAGGGCTGCGGTTGGCCGTCGTGGGGCAGGAGCGGCTGGTCAGCGTGGAGGCCGGGTACCGGGTGGCGTTGTCGGCCGGGGCGAAGGTCGTGCACGTGTTCGCCGGGTCGCTCACGGCGGGCGACGTGCGGGCGGTGCGGGCCGCGGCACCGGACGTGCTCCTGCTGGTCGGCGGCACCGACGGTGGCGACGACCGGGTGCTGCTGCACAACGCCGGCCGGCTCGCCGCGGCGCGGGTCGCGGTTCCGGTCGTGCTGGCCGGCAACGTCGACGCCCGCCCGGCCGCACTCGCGGCGCTGGACGGCCGCCGGGTCGTGCCGACCGCGAACGTCCTGCCCGATGTCGGCGAGCTCGATCCCGCCCCCGCCCGCGCGGCCATTCGCGACGTCTTCCTGCGGCACGTCATCGGCGGCAAGGGGCTCTCCCGCGGCCCCCGCTTCCGCCGGCTGGTCCGCACGGTCACCCCGGACGCCGTGCTGTCCGCGGTCTCCCGCCTCGCCGCGCTACCGGGCGGCGACGAGCAGGGCGCGGTCCTCGTGGTCGACGTCGGCGGCGCCACGACCGATGTCTACTCCGCGGTGTCCACACCGGACTCCGGCGTGCACGCCGTCGCGCTGCCCGCGGACCGCCGCACCGTCGAGGGTGACCTGGGCATGCGGGTCAGCGCGCCGACCGTGGTCGCCGAGGCGGCGGCGGAACGCCTGATCCAGCCCGGTGACCTGGTCGAGCAGGCCCAAGCCCGCCACGACGACGTCGACCTAGTACCGTCCACTCCTGACGAGTCCGAAGTAGACTCACGAATCGCCTGCCTCGCGGTGACCCTGGCCGTCCGGCGGCACCTGCGCATGGTCGACGGCCGGCTCGGCCCGCACGGCGCGGGTCGCCTGGTCCTCTCCGGTGGCGTGTTCCGGCACGCGGCGGACCCGCGGGCCGTCGAGACCGCGCTGCGCGACACCCTCGGCCCGGTCCTGCGCAACGCCACGATCACCGTCGACAGGCAGGGCGTCCTCGGCCCGGCCGGCCTGCTGGCCCAGGCCGGGCACGAGCACACCGCCGACCGGCTCCTCGCGACCCTCGCCTAACGCGGCAGCAGCGCCTCGAACGCACCCACCGACGGCTCCGTCGGATCGAGGCCCGCCGCCATCGCCACCGCCCGGTCCCACTCGGGGTCCGCCGAGTAGTTCGCGTGCCCCTGCACGCCAGGCGTCCAGCGCCGGCCGGGAACCGGCCCGGCGGCCGGGTCCGGCAGCCAGTGGTCCAACCCGAGCACCAGCGCGCCGTGCGGCGCTCGGGACGCGGCCGGCAACGGCCCGCTGGTGCCGTCCGCCCGGAAGCCGACGCCGAGCAGGTGCCCGGCGTACACCCGCTGGCCCCAGGTGGTCACCGCGCCGCCGAGCGGGTCGGTGCCCCGGCACAACGCCCGCCACCGGGTGCCGAGCTCACCGGCCAGCCCGGCGAGCGCCGTGTGCGGCAGCACCGCCGGGAACGCCCGCGCGTACGCCCACTGCAGCTGAGACCCAACAGTGACCAAGCCGACCCTGCGACGCTCCGGCTCGTTGACGGAGTTCAGCAGCCGCGCGGCCGCCACCGCGACCAACAGGCTGCCGTGACTGTCACCGGCCAGCACCACCCGGGCACCGGGCTCACGCAGATGCTCGACGGTCCGCGCGGCCAACTCCGGCGCCACCTTCATCGCGTAACAGGGCGGGACGATCGGGTGCGCCTCCCGAGGCCAGAACGACGCCAGGTCGGTCAACACCCCCAGCCGCCGCCCGGCTGCTGGCGCCCGCGCAGCGTTGTAGACCGCCCGCAGCAGCCCACCGGCCAGCACACCCAACGTCAGCACGCCGAGCGCGGACAGCGCCCCCGTCCACGCCGGCAACACACCCCCGCTCAACCGATGCACGATCGC
>DATABL010000275.1:0-3976 GCA_036259595.1 Actinophytocola sp. | reverse complement strand
GCCCCCCGACCTACACCGGGACCTTCGGCCAAACAGCCGCGCCGCCATTGGACCGAAAGTGGTGTCGACGAGGGCAGCCTAGCCCCCCAAGCGGGTTAGCGGGATGATCAATTCGTTATCTATCCAATCGAGACATCACTCAGGCGTGCAGGTGTCACACGATCGGGTGACTCTTCGTTGGTGACGTAACGGGTAAAGGTCAGTACGCGATGAAACGGGGTCGTGGTTGTGCGGAACGGTGACATTGAGCGGGCGCGGCGGCTGCTGGAGACCACTCCACTGGTCGATGGACACAACGATCTGCCGTGGGCCCTGCGGTCCCTGCCGGGTGCCGACCCGGCCCGCGCGGACGGGTTCGGGGTCGACCTGACCGAGCACCAGCCCCGGCTGCACACCGACCTGGGGCGGCTGCGCGCCGGCGGAGTCGGCATGCAGTTCTGGTCGGTGTACGTGCCGTGCCGGCTGACCGGCGACGCCGCGGTGACCGCCGTCGTGCAGCAGGCGGAGCTGGTGCACAGCCTCGCCGAACGCTACCCGGAGCACCTGCGGGTGGTGTCCACGGCCGCCGAGGCCCGGGCCGCGTTCGCCGACGGGCGGATCGCGTCGATGCTCGGCGCCGAGGGCGGCCACTGCATCGACTCCTCGCTGGGCGTGCTGCGCGCGCTGTACCGGCTCGGGGTGCGGTACCTGACGCTCACGCACAACGAGAACGTGCCGTGGGCCGACTCGGCGACCGACGAGCCCGCCGCGGGTGGGCTGACCGACTTCGGCCGCGAGGTGGTGGCCGAGATGAACCGGATCGGCATGCTCGTGGACCTCTCGCACGTCGCGGCCACGACGATGCGGGACGCGCTGGACGCGAGCACGGCTCCGGTGATCTTCAGCCACTCGTCGTGCCGGGCGGTCACCGACCACCCGCGCAACGTTCCCGACGACGTGCTGGAGCGCCTCGCCGGGAACGGCGGGGTGTGCATGGTGACGTTCGTGCCTTACTTCGTGTCGGACTCCTTGGTCGAGTGGGACAGGGGGGTGCAGGAGGCGATGGCCGCGGCGGGCGCCGACCACAACGACGTGGACGAGCGGCACCGCTTCGTCGCGGCATGGTCGGGCGCGCCCATGCCGCGCGTGGGCATCGACGAGGTGGTCGCACACGTGGAGCACGCGCGCGAGGTCGCCGGCATCGATCACATCGGCCTGGGCGGCGACTACGACGGGGTCAGCGCGCTGCCCGTGGGGCTGGAGGACGTCAGCCGGTACCCGGCGCTGTTCGCGGCCCTGCTCGAGCGGGGCTGGAGCGAGCGGGACTGCGCCAAGCTCGCCGGCGAGAACGTGCTGCGTGCCCTGGCGACCGCCGAAGAGGTCGCCGGGAGCTGATCGGGAGGTAGGTGTCGTTCATGCCCGTCACGCTAGCGGCGGGCACCGACAAAAACGTTTCCGCAGGTCAGGTGCCCTGTCGCTGGGAGAACACGGTAACGCCGACCGGCGGCAGGCCCACCACGCTCGCCATCAGGTCGCAGAACGCCTCGCCGTGCGGGACGAGGTTCGCGTCCAGCGGCGTCCAGGACGCGCGCAGCTCCAGGTCGTCGGTGCGGGCGGGGCCGGAGATGTCGCCGAAGCGGGCCGACGAGGTGTCGGTGACGGTCCCGCCCAGCGCCTTGTAGGCCGCGCCGGTCGCGGTGAGCGCGTCGGTCAGCCACGACCAGCCGACCGTCGGCAGCAGCGGGTCGTCGGCCAGCTCGGCGTCCAGCTCGGCCCGCACGTAGGCGACCAGCCGCAGCACGCCGTCCCAGGCCTCCGGGCCCTCCGGGTCGTGCAGCAGGACGAGCCGCCCGGTGGCGAGCACGTCCGCCGGCCCGTTGACCTCCGCGGTGATCGCGTAGGCCCACGGTGCCAGGCGTTGCGGTGCACGCACGACGCCGAGCTCCAACTCCGGCCGCGGCCGCAGCGACTTCAGGGCTGCGACGGCCTGAGTGAACAGCTCGGGCGGTGCCGACGTTCTGGTCACGACTCGTAACTGTAAGACCACCCGAGTCAGTGAGCGGGGACGCCGCGCCGGAGGTCACCACGACTTCCTACGTACCCAGGGTGGGCAAGATCAACCAGAGGTGGTGGTCGAGCGGGTCGAGCCGGGACTGTCGGTGCCCCGTGGCACGATCGTGTCGTTATGACTTCCGCGCCCGACGCCGCCCCCCGCGCCACCGCAGCGCCGCTGCTGGTGGCCGCCGCGGGCGGTACCCCTGCCCGCGTCCCGGTCTGGTTCATGCGCCAGGCCGGTCGGTCCCTGCCCGAGTACCGCGAGGTCCGCAAGGACATCCCGATGCTGCGGGCGTGCTTCACGCCCGACCTGGTCCGCGAGATCACCATGCAGCCGGTCCGCCGGCACGGCGTGGACGCGGCGATCCTGTTCAGCGACATCGTCGTGCCGCTCGTGGCCGCCGGCGTCGACGTCGACATCGTGCCCGGCACCGGGCCGGTGGTGGCCGAGCCGGTGCGCACCAGGGCGGCGGTCGAGGCGTTACCCGGGCTGCACGCCGAGCAGGTCGCGCCGGTGGCCGAGGCGGTCGGGCTGCTGCGCGCGGAGCTGGGCGAGACACCGCTGATCGGGTTCGCCGGCGCGCCGTTCACGCTGGCGTCCTACCTGATCGAGGGCGGGCCGAGCCGGCACCACGAGCGCACCAAGGCGCTGATGCACTCCGAGCCGGAGACCTGGCACGCGCTGCTCGGCGCGCTGGCCGACATCACCAGCACGTTCCTGGAGGTGCAGGTCGCGGCCGGGGTGCAGGCGGTGCAGTTGTTCGACTCGTGGGCGGGCGCGCTGTCGGAGCGGGACTACCGCGAGTTCGTGTTGCCGCACTCGACGCGCGTGCTGGGTGCGGTCCGGGACGTGCCGAAGATCCACTTCGGGGTCGGCACCGGCGAGCTGCTGCCGGCCATGCGCGAGGCGGGCGCGGACGTCGTCGGGGTCGACTGGCGGGTGCCGCTGGACGAGGCGGTGCGGCGGCTGACCGTGCCGGGCCGGCCGGCGCCGGTGGTGCAGGGCAACCTCGACCCGGCGGTGCTGCTGGCCGACTTCGACGCGGTGGAGCGCGAGGTGCGGCGGATCGTGGCGGAGGGCCGGGCGGCCGGCGGGCACGTGTTCAACCTGGGGCACGGGGTGCTGCCGGAGACGGATCCGACGGTGCTGACGAGAGTGGTGGAGCTGGTGCATAGCCTGGCCCCGTGAGGCATGTCGTTGTCGTGGGTGGGGGTGTGTCCGGCCTGGTGGCCGCCTACCGGTTGCGTGGGCTGCTCGGGCCGGGGGCGCGGATCACGCTGGTCGAGCAGGCGAACCGGCTGGGCGGGAAGCTGCGGACGGTCTCGCTGGGCGGGGTACCCACCGACGTGGGCGCGGAGGCGTTCGTACTGCGCAACCCGGCGGCGGCGGAGCTGGTCACGGAGCTGGGGCTCGGGTCGGAGCTGATCCACCCGGGGCCGGCGGGGGCGACGGTGCGGGCCGGCGGGCGGACGGTCCCGCTGCCCCGGCGGACGTTCCTCGGGGTGCCGGCGGACGCGGCCGAGGTGCGCGGGCTGTTGTCGGCGTCGGCGTCGGAGCGGGTGGCGGGCGAGGTGGCGCTGCCGCCGCTGGAGCTGCCGGCGGGCGGAGACCTCGCGGTGGGCGAGGTGCTGGGGGAGCGGTTCGGGCGGGAGCTGGTGGACCGGCTGGTGGAGCCGCTGTTGGGTGGGGTGTACGCGGGCCGGGCGGACGGGCTGGGCCTGCGGGCGACGATGCCGGCGCTGGTGACCGCCCTCGACTCGGCCGGGGGCTCGCTGACCAGGGCGGCGGCCCACCTCCTCGGTCCGTCGCCGGACGGTCGCCCGAGCACGGACGGCCCGAACCCGGCGGCGCCCGAACGCCCCGACGGTGCCTCTCGGGACGGCCGACGCCTAGACCGTCGGGACGCCCGGACGCCCTGAAGGTCACCTTGAGGACGCCGGG
>DATABL010000274.1:0-2592 GCA_036259595.1 Actinophytocola sp. | reverse complement strand
TCACCTACTGCAAGCCGGAGGTCGCCTCCGTCGGTCTGACCGAGGCCGCGGCCAAGGAGAAGTACGGTTCCGCCGAGGTGTTCATCTACGACCTCGCGGGCAACGGCAAGAGCCAGATCCTCAAGACCTCGGGCGGCGTGAAGCTCGTGAAGGCGCCCGACGGCCCCGTGGTCTTGAGGATCTGACTCTTGCCGTTGCCGCTCAACGCGTAGGTGTAGGTCTCGGCGCCGCCGAAGCGCTCCTTGGCCTGCGCCTCGGTCAGCCCGACGGACGCGACCTCCGGCTTGCAGTAGGTGACGCGCGGGATGCCGGTCTCGTCGACCGGGCGCGGGTCGCGGCCGGCGATCTCCTCGGCGACGAAGATGCCGTGGCCGAAGCCGCGGTGCGCGAGCTGCAGGCCCGGCACCAGGTCGCCGACGGCGTAGACGTTGTCCAGGTTGGTGCGCAGCCGGTCGTCGGTGAGCACGAAGCCGCGCTCCATCGTGATGCCGGCCTCCTCGTAGCCGTGGCCCGCGCTGTTCGGGCCGCGGCCGACGGCCACCAGCAGGGTCTCGGCCTCGATCGTCTCGCCGGACTCCAGCGAGACCGTGACGTTCGATCCGTCCTGCTCGGCGCCGGTGAACTTCACGCCGGTCTTGTAGGCGATGCCGCGCTTGCGGAACGCGCGCTCCAGCTGCTTGGACGCCCACTCGTCCTCGAGCGGGACCAGGCGGGGCAGCGCCTCCACGATCGTGACCTCGGCGCCGAACGACGCCCAGACGCTGGCGAACTCCACGCCGATCACGCCGCCGCCGAGCACCACGACGCTGGACGGGACGTAGTCGAGGTCGACCGCCTGGTCGCTGGTGATGATCCGGCCGCCGATCTCCAGGCCGGGCAGCGAGCGCGCGGAGGAGCCGGTGGCCAGCACGACGTTGCGGCCGGTGTACCGCTCGCCGTTCACCTCCACCGCGTTCGGGCCCACGAACGTGCCCTGGCCCTCGACGACGGTGACCTTGTTGGCCTTGGCCAGGCCCTGGAGTCCTTTGTAGAGACCGCCGACGACGCCGTCCTTGTAGGAGTTGACGCCCGCGATGTCGATGCCCTCTAGCGAGGACTTCACCCCGAACCGGTCGCCCTCCCGGGCCAGGTCCGCGACCTCGGCGGCGTGCAGCAGGGCCTTGGTGGGAATGCAACCGCGGTGCAGGCAGGTGCCGCCGAGCTTGTCCTTCTCCACCAGGATCACCGACAGGCCGAGACCGGCCGCGCGGAACGCGCAGGCGTAGCCTCCCGACCCGCCGCCCAGGATCACGAGGTCAGCGGAGGTATCAGTCACGGGTTCTCCTCGACGTACGTCTGCTGGTCGGTCGCGGCTACCCGGGGTCTTGACCGGCGTCGACACCGCCACCACACATCATCTTGTCACTACGTGCTGCACGCTTGTCGAGGTGGCCGGACGGGCACAATGGCGGGGACGACTTTCTGCTACGGAGGTAGCCGCTGTGGGTGTTTTCGACTCGCTGCGCCGCAAGCGCAAGGGTGGGAAGGGTGGGACCGGGCAGGTCAGGAGCGCGAGCAAGCAGGACACCGCACATCTCGACGACTGGTCGTCGCAGCGCCGCGGTGTGGAGGCGTTCGTGGAGCCGCGGACCCATGTGACCGAGACGACGGTGCTGCTGGTGGCGCACGACGGCGAGTGGACGCGGCGGCGGATCTCCAGCGCCGACGCCGCGTTCGAGTTCGCCAAGAAGCGCTCCATGCCGATCTACGAGGTGGAGCGGGTTGGCTACCCGAAACGGATGCGGGAGTATCAGGCCCGCCAGAAGCGGGAGCGCGGTTGAACCTTCTCCGCCGACGCCGCCGTATCTGAGATCGGGTTCGGCTTTCCGGAACGGGAAGGGTGTGGCGTGACCGCACTCACTGTCACCGCAGTCACCGTCGTCGTCGACTTCGGCGGTGCCGACACGGTCGTCGTGGCGCGTCCGCCGGAGCGGCTGGTCGCCGTGGAGCCGTCGGTGGTGCTGCTCAGCCGGGACGACCAGCTGGTCGCGGGCCGCGAGGCGGCGCGGATCGCCGCCGCCGACCCGACCCGCGTGCCGACGAGGCTCGCGTCGCGGCTGGACGAGCGCGACGTGCTGGTCGGCGACACGGTGCTGCCGGTGACCGGCCTGGTGCGGGCGCTGCTCGCGCGCGCCGTGGGGGCGGTCGAGGGTCGGGTGGACGAGCTGGTGCTGGCCCACCCGGCGGGGTGGCCGGCGGCGCGGGTCGAGGTGCTGACCCGGGCGGCGAGCGGGCTGGCGGCGCGGGTGTCCACGGTGGCGGCGCCGGTGGCCGCGGCGGCCGGCGCGGACCTGGAGCCGGGCGCGGCGCTGCTGGTGGTGTCGTGCGGCGCGGAGTCCGCCGAGGTGGCCGCGGTGCGGCGGACGGCGGCCGGGGAGCTCGAGGTGGTGGCGCACGGCGCCGCCGATGACGTGGGGCGTGTGGTCGAACTGGTGCGGCGGGTCGTCGCCGAGGCGCCGGTGGACCGGGTACTGCTGGTCGGCGGTGCCAGCGGCGTGCCGGAGCTCGGGCGCCGGGTGTCCGAGGAGGTGCGTCGCCCGGTGCGGCTGGCGG
>DATABL010000273.1:0-34030 GCA_036259595.1 Actinophytocola sp. | reverse complement strand
GGCCGGTACTGGGCCTGGTAGGCCGCGTCCCGCTTGGCGGGTCTCGGCGGGGGCGGCGGCTCGGCTGGTGGCTCCGGCATCCGCTCCGGCATCCGCTCCGGGGCTCGGGCCGGGGCCGCGTGCCGGCCGTGCGGGCGCGGGTGGGGGCGCGGTAAACCGCCAGGGGGCGTCCCGCCGGCCGGGTACCGCGGCGCGGCCGGCTGCTCAGGCGCGGGCTTGCGTCGGCGTCCGAACACCGCCACCCCTCCTGTTCCTGGCCGGGCGCTTGCTGCTGTGCTTGTGTTGACGGCTCGTGGAGCGTTTCGGTTGTCGACCTTGCTCGCGTCCCGGCTTCTGTCTCGGCCGGTGCCGGGGGCGTTCGGCGCGGACCCGGACGCGGGTGGCGCTGGCGGCGCCGCCGGCGCCGGTGGTCGCCTCCCGCGGCGCGGTCAGCTCGCGCACCCACATGGCGGTCACCGAGCTGAGGGGTCGCTCGTGGCTGATCCGGGAGCAGATCAGCCGGGTGATCAGGACCGTGACGACGAGACCCCAGGCGATCGACCAGAACAGCGAGATGCCGATCCGCCGCTCGACGGTGAGCACGACCAGGAAGACGACGACGCCGACGCCCCACGCCACGTAGCGGGCCCGCCACGGCATGGTCGCGCGGGGCGGACCGAGCCAGACCGCATCGACGCGGTACACCTCGTCGTCAGTACGAATGCGCACGCGAATGTCCCCTAGGAGTGCTCAGCCGGTGAACAGGCCGGCTATCCACTGGCCGATGTTCTCCCCGGCGTTCGTCGTCACCGCCAGTCCGATGATCGCGAGTGCGACGACGACACCGCCGAGTCGGCGCATCACGCCGGCGTTGTCACCCTTGCCGCCGCCGAGCCAGAGCAGCAGAACGGCGACCACCAGCAGCAGCAGCGGAATCAGGTTGTCGAGGATCCAGGTCCGGAGTCCTCCGGTGCCCAGGCCCTCTTGGGCGAGCTCAAGGGTGGTGTGGGCGATCATGTCTTACTCCCAAGTGCGCGGGGGGCGGGGTTTCCGCGGCAGGCGCCCCGTGCGGCCGTTCTGCTGTCCGTCGGTTCGTCGTCAGTGTGAGGTCGTTCGGCAACGAGTAGAGCACGTTTGCTATCACGATGTGTAGTGGCGGCCTGGCGCTCCGTCGATGGACATGTCGCTCTCCTTCGCGCCGAGGCGTGTCGTATCTGACCACACCCATCATCGGGGGAACAGGCCCGGTTATGCGTCACGACCACTCGACTTGTCCAGGTCGCACCGCGAGGTTCACCCGGTTGCGGGGCAACTCCTCACGGTAGGTGTGGGAGACCACAAGTCAACCCGCCTTCGAACTCATGTCCGATAACCCGTTCGGTCGAAGCCGTGACGGTCGCCACCCGGTGACGAGTTCCGCCACCGCTGCTCCAGCCGGTCGTGCCGCTGCTCCGTTCGGCGCAGGACGCGGGGACTGGGCGGACGAGTCGGCATGTAAGCCGGATCCTGTCCCCGGCGCGTGCGCCGGTGGCGGCCATCCATCTGGGCCCGCCGTCGCCGGCGGGCTCTAGCGGTCTACCCGCAGGCTCGGGCGGGCCGCCCTCGAACGCCTGCGCAGGAGCCTCTCGACTCCCTCTTGACCTTGCTCCGGGTGGGGTTTACCGAGCCACCCCGGTCACCCGGGGTGCTGGTGGTCTCTTACACCACCGTTTCACCCTTACCTGGCGTCACCGCCAGGCGGTCTGCTTTCTGTGGCACTGTCCCGCGGGTCGCCCCGGGTTGCCGTTAGCAACCACCCTGCCCTGCGGAGTCCGGACTTTCCTCGACGGGTTCTCCGCCGCGACCGCCCTGCCGACTCGTCCGCGCTTCCAGGATAGCCGCCTTGTCGATCTTGGTCAGAGATGGGAGGTGTCGTTCACCAGGCGGACGGACGCGTGACCGTCCGGGTAGAACTCGACCACGGACAGTGAGGCCAGGTCGAGGTGCAGCCGGTACAGCAGCGACGGGCCGGCGTCCAGGCCCATGCGCAGCAGCGACTTGATCGGCGTGACGTGGCTGACGACGACGATCGTGCCGGCGCCGTGCTCGGCGATCAGGGCGTCGCGGACCCGGCGGACCCGGCGGTGCACCTGGTCGAAGGACTCCCCGCCCGGAGCGGGCACGGTGTGGTCGGCGAGCCAGCGGGCGTGCAGGTCGGCGTCGCCGGCGGCGGCCTCGGCGAACGTGAGGCGTTCCCAGGCGCCGAAGTCGGTCTCGGTCAGGCCGTCGTGGACGGCGACCGTGCCGCCGGTCGCCTCGGCCACGGCGGCGGCGGTCTGCCGTGCCCGGCCGAGTGGCGACGACACGATCGTGGTGTCGGCGTCGACACCGTCCGTGGCGGCGATGCGCCGGCCCGCCGCCTTGGCCTGCTGCTCGCCGAGCGGGGTCAGCGCGACCTCGCCCCGGCCGGAGTAGCGGCGTTCGACGGACAGCTCGGTCTGGCCGTGGCGGAGCAGGAGGAGGCGGGTCGGGGTGCCGGTCGCGCCGGTCCACCGCTGCGGGGTCGGTTCGGCGAGCGCGGGCCGTTCAGCCCGCGGGGCTTTTCCCGGGGCTTTTCCCGCCTGGGCGTCCATGGCCTCGTTGGCGAGCCGGTCGGCGTGGGCGTTCTGGGCGCGCGGGATCCACTGGTAGGTGATCCGGCCGAAGGAGCGGGCGAGCCGCTGGGCCTCGAGCGCGAGCGGTTGCAGGGCGGGGTGCTTGACCTTCCACCGCCCGCACATCTGCTCGACGACGAGCTTAGAGTCCATCCGCACCTCGACGTGGTCCGCCCCGAGCTGCGCGGCCGCCTTAAGCCCGGCGAGGAGCCCGCCGTACTCGGCGACGTTGTTGGTGGCGACCCCGATCCCCTCGGCCCGCTCGACCAGGACCTCCCGGGTGGCCGCGTCGAACACGACCGCGCCGTACCCCGCCGGCCCCGGGTTCCCCCGCGACCCCCCGTCGGCCTCGACGATCACCCGCACGCTACCCACCCTCCCACGCGACGAAGGGAGCCTTCGTGGCGTCCGGTCCCGGTCACAGGCCGGACTCGCCGGTGCGGACCAGGATCGCGCCGCACTCCTCGCAGGTGACGACCTCGTCGGGGGGCGAGCCGGCGATCCGGGAGATCGCGCTGCGGTCGAGCTCCAGCCGGCAGGCGCCACATCGCCGGGCCCGCAGCAGCGCCGCGCCGATGCCCTTGTTGCGCCGGACCCGCTCGTACAGGGCGAGCAGCGGCTCGGGGAACCCGCCGATCAGGCCGGCGCGTTCCGCGTCGCGCCGGGCCTGGGTGGTGTCGAGGTCGGCCAGCGTCTCGTCGCGGCGGCGGGTGGCGTCGGCGAGCGCCTCCTCGGCCTTGGCCAGCTCGACGCCGGCGTGCTGGGCGTCGAGCTCGATGGCCTCGCGGCGTTCCATGATCTCCAGGAGCTCGTCCTCGAGGGTCGACTGCCGGCGCTGGAGGGTCTCGAGCTCGTGCTCGAGGTCGGTGAGCTGCTTGGGGGAGACGGTGCCGCCGGTGAGCAGCGCGCGGTCGCGGTCCCCGCGGGCGCGGACGGCGTCGATCTCCTTCTCCTGCCGCTTGGCCTCCCGGTCGAGGTCGGCGAGGGCGGTGTCGGTGGCGACCTGGGCGTCCCGCTTGGCGCGCACGGCCTGTTCGGCGCCGGTGATCTCCGCGAGCTCGGGCAGCGTGCGGCGCTGGTGGTCGACGCGGCCGAGTTCGGCGTCGACGTCGGCGAGCTCGAGCAGGCGGCGCTGCACGGCGGGATCGGCTTTCACCCTTGGGTCCTCCCGGGGTTGCCCGGACCAGACGCGACGGTCCAGGGATCGGTGCGGCGAGTTGAGACGGTGGTGTCGACCGTACCGCCGAGCACGTCGCGCACGATCGCCGCCGCCTGCTCGCACCACGGCCACTCGCTCGCCCAGTGCGCGACGTCGACGAGGGCGGGCGCGTGCGGGCGGACGAGGTGCTCGCTGGCGGGGTGGTGCCGCAGGTCGGCGGTGACGAACGCGTCGACCCCGGCGCGGGTGGCGGCGTCGAGGTACCCGTCGCCGGCGCCCCCGCACACCGCGACCGTGCGAACGCGACGGCCCGGGTCGCCGGCGGCCCGCACCCCGCCGGCGGTCGCCGGCAGCGCCCCGGCCACCCGCCGGACGAACACCTCGAACGCCTCGGCCGCCGGCAGCTCCCCGATCCGCCCGATCCCGGTCCGCCCGTCGGCGTGGGGCTCCAGGGGCCCGACGACCGTCAGCCCCAGCGCGTGCGCGAGCGCGTCCGACACCCCCGGATCGGCGGCGTCGGCGTTGGTGTGCGCACAGAACAACGCGACCCCACCCCGGATGAGCCGGTGCACCACGCTCCCCTTGGGCGTACTGGCCGGCACCCCGTGCACGCCGCGCAGAAGCAACGGATGGTGCGCGACGACCAGCTGCGCCCCGAGCTCGAACGCCTCGTCCACCGTGGACTCGACGGGATCGACGCAGACGAGCACGCGGGACACCGGCTCGTCCGGATCCCCGCACACCAGCCCGACCGCGTCCCACGACTCGGCCAGCTCCGGCGGATAAGCCCGCTCGAGCACCTCGACGACGTCACCGACCCTGGTCACCGCACACTCCTCCCGACTCCCCCATTCCTACCCGCGACTCAAGGGTGAGGGTGTCATCCGGGAACCTCGGCGCGCAGTGCCGCGAGCAACGGCCCGCAGGTCTCCGGGTCCCGGACCGCCACGCGTAGGTGATCGCTCGTCAGGCCCGGGAACGTGTCGCCGCGCCGCACCGCGATCCCCCGACGACGCAGGCCGTTCCGCACCCGCTCCCCGTCCCGCACGCGCAGCAGCAGGAACGGCCCCGCCGCGGGCAGTGCCACCTCGATCCCGTCGATTCGCGTCAGCGACGCCGCCAGGGCCTCCCGGTGCCCGGCGACCTCCCGCGCCACCGCCGCCGCCTCGGCCACGGCCGGCGGCTCCGCGCACGCCGCCACCGCCGCCAGCTGCACCGTGCCCACCGGCCAGTGCGGGCGGCCGGCCGCCAGCCGACCGAGCACCGCCGGGTCGCCGACCGCGTACCCGGCCCGCAGCCCCGGCAGCGCCCACGTCTTCGTCAGGCTGCGCAGCACCACCACGCCCGGCAGCGCCGCCCCCGTCAGCGACTCCACCTCGCCGGGCACCGCGTCCATGAACGCCTCGTCCACCACGAGCACCCGCCCGGGCCGCGCGAGCGCACGCACCACCGCCGCCGGGTGCAGCACCGACGTCGGGTTGGTCGGGTTGCCCAGCACCACGAGATCCGCCTCGGCCGGCACCAGCGCGGGATCCAGCCGGTAGTCCGGCAGGACCACTCGGCGTACCGGCACACCCGCCTGCCGCAACGCGACCTCCGGCTCGGTGAACGACGGGTGCACCAGCGCCGCCAGCCTCGGCACGAGCGACGGCAACAGCGCGAACCCCTCGGCCGCCCCCGCGAGCACGAGCACCTCGTCGGGCGACCGCCCGTGACGCGCGGCGACGGCCTCGCGCGCGACCCGGTCGTCCGCCACGGACGGGTACCGCCCGATCGTGTCGAGCGCGGCCACCAAGCGTGAGCGCAGCCAGTCGGGTGGCCCCGTGCCGCGGACGTTCACCGCGAAGTCGACCAACCCCGGACGGGCGTCCACGTCGCCGTGGTGCCGCAGGTCCGTCATCCGCCGGATCTTACGTAGGCCGCCGGTCCGACCCCGAGCAGCCGGCTGAAGTGCCTGGTCAGGTGCGCCTGGTCGGCGAACCCGGCCAAGCTCGCCGCCACCGCGAGTACCTGCCCATGTTCGGCCAGCCCGTGCTGGTGTTCGAGTCCTCGGCCGACACCCTCACCACGGCCCACGCCCGCGCCGGCGCGCGCGGCCTCCCGATGTCGATCTTCACCCGGGACCTGTTCGAGACCGGCAACGACGTGGACAACCGCGCCGCCGTGCGCGCGGTCCCGCGCGCGGCCCTCGACCTGGTCGGACTCGCCCTGCACGGCCCCCGCAACGCCGTGGACAAGATCGTCAAGGGCGCCCGCCTGCACCCCTGAGGCACAATGCGCGGGTGCATGTGTGCTTCGTCTGCTCGGGCAACATCTGTCGGTCCCCGATGGCCGCGGTGGTCTTCACCGAGCACCTGCGGCGGGCGGGTCTGGCCGACCAGGTGCGGGTGACCAGCGCGGGCATCGGTCCGTGGCATGTCGGGGACGCGGCCGATCCGCGGGCCATGCGGACGCTGCGGGACAACGCGTACCCCACCGAGCACGTCGCCGCGCAGGTCGGGGCCGAGCACCTGTCGGCCGACCTGCTGCTCGCGATGGACGCCGGGCACGAGGCAGCGCTGCGTGACCTGCTCACCCATCAGGGCGATGACCCGGACAGGGTGCGGATGTTCCGCTCGTTCGACCCGGACGCGGCCGGCGACCTGGACGTGCCCGACCCGTACTACGGCGACGGCGACGGCTTCGTCACGGTGCTCGGCATGGTCGAGGCCGCGATGCCCGGCCTGCTCGGCTGGGTCCGCGAGCGGCTGTGACCGGCGACGTCGCGGCGGTGAGCCGGCTGACCGGCACGACCGCGGTGTCGTCGAGCGCGCTCGGCGGGACGGCCCGGCGGGTCGACCTGGCGGACGGCTCGGTCGTCGTCGCGAAGCGGCACGAGCACGCGAGTGCCGTGCGGGCCGAGGCGGCGGGCCTGCGGTGGCTCGCGGCGGCCGGGGCGGTCCCGGTGCCGGCGGTGCACGGGCACGACGACGAGTGGCTGGTCGCCGAGTACGTCGAACCGGGCTCTCCCTCCGCGGCGGCCGCGGCGGAGCTGGGCCGGGGGCTCGCCGGGCTGCACGCCGCGGGCGCGCCGGCGTTCGGCGCGCCACCGCCGGACGGCCCGGTCGACGCGTGGATCGGGCTCGCGCCCATGCGCAACGAGTCCGGCGCGGACTGGGCGGACTGGTACGCCGCGCACCGGCTCGAGCCGTACCTGCGCACGGCCACCGACCGGGGCCACGAGCTGCGGGCGGTCGGCGAGGTGTGCGAGCGGGTCGCCGCGCTGGCCGGCCCCGCCGAGCCGCCGGCCCGGCTGCACGGGGACCTGTGGAGCGGCAACGTCGCGTGGTCGACGCGCGGCGCCTGGCTGATCGACCCGGCCGCGCACGGCGGGCACCGGGAGACCGACCTCGCGATGCTTCACCTGTTCGGGTGTGCACACCTCGATCGGGTGATCGCCGGGTACGAGGAGGTGGCGCCGCTGGCCGACGGTTGGCGGACGCGGGTGCCGCTGCACCAGCTGTTCCCGCTGCTGGTGCACACCGTGCTGTTCGGCGGCGGGTACGCGCGCCAGGCGGAGGAGGCGGCCCGGGCGGCACTGCGCGCGTGACGCTGCCCTACCGTTGGGGTGTGCGGTTGCGGTTCCTGCTCCAGCCGGGGTGGCTGGCGTTGACGGCGGCGGTCCTGGTGTTCGCCGGCGTCTGCTTCGCCGTGCTCGCGCCGTGGCAGTTCGACCGGCACACGGAGCGCTCCGCGGACAACGACGCGATCACCCGGTCGATGTCGGCGGAGCACGTGCCGCTGCTGGAGGTCGACGAGCTGACCGAGTGGCGCACCGTCACGGCCACCGGCACCTACCTCGCCGACGACGAGGTGGTGGCCCGGCTCCGGACGGTGCTGGGCGAGCCGGCGTTCGAGATCCTCACCCCGTTCCGCCTGGCCGACGGCTCGGTGGTGCTGGTCGACCGCGGCTACGTGCGGCCGGAGCAGGGCAAGGTGCCGTCCTACCCGGAGCCGCCGGCGGGCGAGGTGACCGTCACCGCCAGGTACCGGCTCGACGAGCGTGGCCCGCAGGACCGGAACGCGCCGCCGGGACAGGTCTACGCGGTGGGCTCGGGGGCGGTGGCCGAGGAGACGGGGCTGTCGATCCGGCCGGGGTACCTGGCGCTGACCGACGGTAGTCCCGGCGCGCTGTCGGCGTTGCCGCTGCCGGAGCTCGAGGCCGGGCCGTTCCTGTCGTACGCGCTGCAGTGGATCACGTTCGGCGTGATGGCGTTGCTGGCGTGGCTGTACTTCACGTGGCGGGAGATTCGGCCGGGCGGCGTCCTCGCGATGCCCCGCCGCGGCGGCTCCACCGGCTCGCGCCGGCAGTCGGTGGCGCGGCAGATCGCCGAGGAGGAGGCCCGGGAACGCGCGGCGAGCGGCTGACCGAGGTGCCGGCTCGGCGAGCCGCTCCTGGTGATGGCCCACGCGCCGGGCGGCATCTCCGCGTTCGTGGTCGAGGCCGACACGCCGGGGATCCAGGGCGGCGCGACCGCACCGTTTCGTCAGTGGCGGGAGCGGAACAGGGCGACCAGCGCGGTCAGCACCGTCGTCAGGCCGCCGACCACTCTGGACAGCTCCACCGCGCGGGTGACGTGCCCGGAGTCCGGCGTGCGCCCCTCCCCCAGCACCGGGCGCTCCTCCACCCCGTGCGCGTACACGGTCCGGCCGCCCAGCCGGATCTCCAGCGCGCCCGCGAACGCCGCCTCCACCCGGCCCGCGTTCGGGCTCGGGTGGGCGGCCGCGTCGCGGTGCCACGCCTGCCACGCACCCCGCCACGATCCGCCGACCACCGGCGCGCCGACGACCGTCAGCGCCGCCGCCAGCCGCGCGGGCAGCAGGTTCACCACGTCGTCCAGCCGCGCCGACGCCCAGCCGAACCGCCGGTAGCGCTGGCTGCGGTAGCCGACCATCGCGTCGAGCGTGTTCACCGCCCGGTACCCGAGCAGCCCCGGCACGCCCGCGACCGCGCCCCACACCAGCGGCGCGACCACGGCGTCCGACGTGTTCTCCGCGACCGACTCCACCGCCGCCCGGGACAGCTCCTCGCCGTCCATCGTGGACGGGTCGCGCCCGCACAGGTGCGGCAGCCGCTCCCGGGCCGCCGCCAGCTCACCCGCGTCGAGCTCGCGGCCGATCGCCGCGCCCTCCACCGCCAGCGACCGCCCGCCCAGCACCAGCCAGGTCGCCGCCGCGGTCGTCAGGGTCCGCACGGCCGGCCGGCCCCGCCCGACGCGCTCGACCAGCGTCCCGACGGCCACCACCCCGCCGCTGAGCACCGCCGCGTACACCGCGCCCGCCAGCTTGTGGTCGCGGTAGAGGACCCGCTCCGCCCGCTGCGCCACCCGGCCGAACCCCGCGACCGGATGCCCGCGCCGCGGGTCGCCGAACGCGCCGTCGGCGGCCACCCCCAGCAGCAGGCCGACCGCACGCGCCATGCCCACCACGTCATCACCCCCGTCGGACCCGATCGGGTACCGGGCCCACGAGTCCGACACCGTATCGCCACCGATCCCGCGTGCGGCGCACGGGCGCTGGTTGAATGCCCGCATGTTGCGAGCGAGCCGGCGGGGCGTGTTCAGGCGCAGTTACGACCTGGTCGAGGACGAGCGTCCAGTGACCGAACTGACCGGTTTCCGGCGCGAGAGCTGCGAGTTCACCCTGGACGGCCACCGGCTGCGGGTGGACCGCGAGCGCGGCAAGCGGTTCGTGCTCTCCGGCCCGACCGGCCGGATCGCGAGCGCGGACCGGGAGACGGGCCGCCGCTGGGCGATCACCACCGGCGACGGCCGGCTGGAGTTGGTGCGCCCGTCGGTGTGGCGTTCGGCGTGGGAACTGCGACACGGCGAGACGTCCGTCGGCCGGTTCGAGCACCGCGGGGTGTTCAACTGGTCCGCGCACGCCGAGGTGTCGGCGGACCTGCCGCAGCCGGTGCGGGTGTTCGCGTTCTACGTGGTGCTGATGCTGTGGGAACGCGCGGCGGCCGCCGCGGCGGCGGGGGCCTAGGCGGTCTGGTCGAGCAGGTGCACGGTGTCGCCGGCCGGGTCGTGGAACGCCGGTCGCGGCTGCGCGTGCGTTCCGTGAGTACCCCGGCTGGACCGGACCCACGCCGGACCGTTCGCGCGGTGCCGCGCAAACGTTCCGCGAGGACCGACCCACGCCGCGGCCATGGCTGGGCGCGGCTGTCAGGAACCCTTCAGCCGACAGGGAAGCGGGCCGCCCAGCGCCGTTGCCACGGGGTCTCGACCGCTCGGCGGTGGTAGTGCCGTCTGGTCCACGCGACCGCCTCCGCCGGCTCCACGCCCGCCAGCACGGCCAGGCAGGCGATCACCGTGCCCGTTCGGCCGATGCCGCCGCCGCAGGCGACCTCCACCTGCTCGCCGCGGCGGGCGTGGTGGTGGAGGGTGTGGATCGCCTTGATCGCGGCGGCTTGGTCCCGGGGGAGGCGGAAGTCGGGCCAGTCCAGCCACTCGTGGGGCCACTCCGGGCGGAAGTCGCGGTGGCGGTTGCCCAGGTAGAGGGCGCGGTCGGGGGCATCGGGCGGTGCCGGGGCGCGGAGGGCGCGGCCGCGTACCCGGCAGCCGTCCGGGAGGTGGATCGCGCCGTCGAGCATCGTCAGGCCTCCGCCCAGGCGTTGAGCATCAGGCGGGCTATGGACGCAGGCCCGGGGAGGCGGAGACCCTCCCGCTCGCCGCCGGCGGCCAGGGTTTCGCGGACGACCGCACGGGAGAACCAGCGGGCCTCTTCTATCTCGCCGTCGGCGGGGTGGAGGGTGGCGCCGGCGGGGGCCACGGCGGCGAAGCCGACCATGATCGAGCGGGGGAACGGCCAGGGCTGGCTGCCCAGGTAGCGGATGCCCTCCACCTCCACTCCCACTTCCTCCGCGACCTCCCTGGCCACGCACGCCTCCAGGGACTCGCCGGCCTCGACGAAGCCGGCCAGCACGGAGTACCGCTCCGGCGGCCAGATCGGCTGCCTCGCCAGCAGCACGTGTTCGCCGTTCACCCCCGCGTCGTCGTGGACCAGGCAGATCACGGCCGGGTCGGTGCGCGGGTACTCCTCGCGGCCGCATCCGGTGCAGTGCGTGGCCCAGCCCGCGTTGCGCACCTGCGTGGGGGCACCGCACCGGCCGCAGTGGCCCGCGCGCGAGTGCCAGCGGGCCAGGGCCACCGCGGTCGTGTACAGGCCCGCGCCGGTGTCGTCGAGGAGCGCGCCGACCGTGCGCAGGTCGTGCCACTCCTCGCCGTCCTCGGCGGCGGCACCGGTCCAGAGGCCCCAGGCGCTGTCCGGGGACGCGACGCCCTCGC
This sequence comes from Actinophytocola sp., assembly GCA_036259595.1. GTDB lineage: Bacteria > Actinomycetota > Actinomycetes > Mycobacteriales > Pseudonocardiaceae > Actinophytocola. The sequence continues at coordinate 22,931 of DATABL010000273.1, read as the reverse complement.
GCAGGGTCGCCGGGCGTTGGAGGGCCCAGTAGCCGACGTCCTCGTGCTCGCCGAGCAGCAGGGCGTCGGCCGGTCGCTCGGTGGCCACGGCGGGGGTCGGGCGGGTGGCCAGCGTGCTGGCCCCCGGCCCGACCGGGGTGCGGCCCTTCTCGTCCAGCAGGATCACCCGGCCGGACGACCACAGCTCGTCCAGGCGTTCCTCGTCCGTCCGCACGACCTCGTTCCGGTCCACTGTGGACCTCGACAGGGTCGGTGGGCCGGACAGCTGGAACGGCGTGCTCATGCCGACCGCACGCCGCCCAGCGCCGTCAGGTACCGCAGCTGCGCCTCGTCGCCGACCACGACGCCGGTGTAGCGGGCCGGCGCGTAGAAGTGCAGCGCCGCGTCGGCGATCTCGTCGGCCGTGACCTCGGCCAGCCGGGCGGGGTGGTCGACGAGCCACTCGACGCCGAGGCCGTACGCGGCCAGCGCGGCCAGTTGGGACGCCAGGCCGGTCTGCGAGCCGGTCGAGATCAGCAGCGAGCCGACCGCGTACCGGCGCACGGTGTCCACTTCGGACTCCGTGGGCGGCACGACGCCGAGCCGGGCCAGCTCGTAGCGCATCTCCAGCAGCGCCGGCGCGGTGACCTCGCTGGCCGTGTCGGACTCGACCAGCAGCGTGGCGCCGCTCGGCGTGAACTCCATCGAGGACCGTGCGTGGTAGGTGTAACCCTTGTCCTCGCGGATGTTCTCCACCAGTCGCGAGGAGAAGAAGCCGCCGAACACCAGGTTCGCCAGCTGCAGCGCGGGGTAGCGCGCGTCCGTGCGCGGGATCGCCTCCGCGGTCAACCGCAGCTGCGACTGCACGGCACCCACCCGCGGCACGAACAGCAGGTCGCCGCCGGTGACCTCCGGCAGGTCCGGCAGCTCCGCCGCGGCACGGTCGGACCGCCAGCCGGCGAACGCGGCCGCGATGCGCGCCACCGCCTCGTTCGGCTCGAGGTCGCCGACCAGCACGAGCAGCGAGCCGCGCGGGAGCACCGAGGCGGTGTGCAGCTCGCGCACGGCCTCGGCGGTGACCGCCGCGACGTCGCCGGCCTCGGGCATCTCGCGGGTGTACGGGTGGTCTCCGTAGCGGTGGCGCTGCAACGCCTCCCGCGCGATCACGCTCGGCTGCGACCGGGCGACCGCGATCCGCTCGACCAGGCGGTCGCGCTCGCGGACCACCTCGTCGTCGAGGTACACCGCGCCGGTCAACGCGTCGGCCAGCACGTCGAGCAGCGTGTCGAAGCCGCTGGCCAGCGCGTTGCCGCTGATGCTCAGGCGCTCCGGGTCGACGCCGGCGCTCAGCTCGGCGCCGACCAGCGCGAGGTCGGTGTCGATCGTGACGCGGTCGCGGCGCTCGGTGGCGGTGAGCAGCGTCTCGGCGAGCACCTCGGCGACCGCGGCGTGCATCGGGTCGGTGCCGGCGAACGGGATCCGCATCCGCAGCTCGACCATCGGCACGGTCGACTGGTGCACGGCGATGACCCGCAACCCGTTGTCCAGCACGGTGTCCACACTGGACAGGTTGGTGGCCGAGCGCTGCTCGCCCAGCGCCGGCAACGGGCGCGGGCCGAGCTCGGTGCGGCCGATCTCGGCGGCGGTGCGGTAGCTGGCGGTCACTTGTCTCCTCCTGCCGGCGTGACGGTGAGCACCGCGCGCGCGTCCGGGCGCAGCGCCTTCGCGGCGGCGGCGACGGCGTCCGGCGTCACCGCGGCGATCCGGTCGGGCAGCTGGTGCACGAGGCCGGGGTCGCCGTAGAGCAGTTCGAGCGAGCCGAACGCGAGCGTGCGGGACACCAGCCGGTCGTGCTCGCGGTGCAGGCCGGCGGCCCAGCGCGCGGTGACCTTGGCCAGCTCCTGCTCGCTCGGCGGCGTCGCGGCGAGGGTGTCGAGCTCCTCGTCGATCGCGGTGAGCACCCGCGCCTGGTCGACCTCGGGCGAGTGCACGGCGGTGACGATGAACGTGTCGGGGTCGCGCGCCTCGAACGGGCCGAACAGCCCGCAGGCGGCGTTGATGTCGGTGACCATCGGCTCGCGGTGCAGCAGGCGCTGCTGCAGGCGCGACCCGTCGCCCTCGGCGAGGACCGCGGCGAGCACCAGGTTGGCCAGGTAGCCGTCGAGCTCGTTGATCGGGTCGGGCATCCGGTAGCCGATCGCGAACGCGGGCAGCGGCGCGTGCGGGTCGATGTGCTCGTCGCGCAGCTCGGTGGTGGGCGGCGGTTCGGCGAACGAGGGCCGGTCGGGCGCCGGGCGGTGCGGGACGTCGCCGAAGTGCCGGTCGATCAGGTCGCGGGCCGCCTCGACGTCGACGTCGCCGGCGACCGTGAGCACCGCGTTGGCCGGGGCGTAGTAGGTGTCGAAGAACTGGGCGCAGTCGTCGAGGTCGGCCTGCTCCAGCTCGGTGAAGTCGCCGTAGCCGTTGTGCGCGTTGGGGAAGCTCCGGTAGAGCACCGGCGGCAGGAGGATCCACGGGAACCCGCCGTAGGGCCGGTTCAGCACGTTGAGCCGGATCTCCTCCTTGACCACGTCGACCTGGTTGCGCAGGTTCTCCTCGGTGATCTTGGGCGCCCGCATCCGGTCGGCCTCGAGGAACAGCGCGCGCTCCAGGGCGGCCGAGGGCAGCACCTCGAAGTAGTCGGTGTAGTCCGGGTGGGTGGAGCCGTTGAAGGTGCCGCCGGAGGACTGCACGTGGCGGAAGTGCGCCAGCTTCTCCAAGCTCTCGCTGCCCTGGAACATCAGGTGCTCGAAGAGGTGCGCGAAGCCGGTGCGGCCCTCCGGTTCGGAGCGGAACCCGACGTCGTAGTGCACGCTCACGCCGACCACGGGCGCGGTCGGATCGGGCGCGAGCACCACCCGCAGTCCGTTGGGCAGCGTGAACCTGTTCAGCTCGGTTGCTGGCATGTGCGAGAGCCTACGTGGAAGCACCGACGGCCAGTCGGCGGAGCCGGCCAACGCGGGCGAGGGGCTCAGGCGAGCCGGAGGGGCTTCGGGAGGGGGGTGGTGCGGGGGCCCCTACGGAGCAGGAACGTATAGGTGGCGCCGCCGGCGGAGGCGGTCACCAGGAGTAGGGAGCCCAGACCTTCGCCGGCCACGCCGTCGCCGGTGGTGGCTTCGGCGGCGTAGACGACCAGGTCGGCGGGGGCGTCCGGCGGGACGGTGATCTCGACCTCCTCGCCCTCGGCGTGGCCGCAGCCGTTGAAGCGGGCTTCGCGTTCCTGACCCTTCAGGGTGAAGCGGACTCGTTCGTTCGCGCCGCCCTCGGCGGTGCAGGGGGCGCCGGCGGAGATCGTCGCGGTCACCTTCGTGCCGGGCTCACTCGACGTGGCGACGAAACCGGTTAGCCCGAACGTGTTGGCTGTGATCGTCACCCCGATGGACAGCAGGAACAGCGCGATACCCAGCGCCAGCCACCGCAGGTACCCGAAGGGCACCCGCACACCGGAGATCCGCACCCGACGATGTTCGCAGATTCCGGAAAGGCCGTATACCTCAGTCGGTATCGCTCGCTGGGGTGATCTTCTTGACGTAGAGCAACCGATCCTCGGACTCCATCGCGTCCACCTCCGGGTGATCGACCCGGTAGAGCTTCCCCGCCCGGACGACGCCCAACACGATGTCGGCGAGGTGCCGCGGCGACCCGCCGACCTCGGACTGTTCGACGTCACGCTCCGCGATCGCGACCCCGGACTCGGGCGTGATCAGGTCCTCGACCATGTCCACGACCGTCGGCGTGTGCGTCGCCATCCCGAGCAGCCGCCCGGCCGTCTCGCTGGACACCACGACCGAGTTCGCGCCGGACTGGCGCAGCAGGTGCACGTTCTCCGCCTCCCGCACGGCCGCCACGATCTGCGCCTTGGGCGCGAGCTCCCGCGCGGTTAGCGTCACCAGCACGGCCGAGTCGTCCCGGTTCGCGGCCACGACGACCGCCCGCGCGCGCGGCACCCCGGCGACCCGCAGCACGTCGGACCGCGTGCCGGACCCGTGCACGGTCACCAGCCCCAGCGCCGACGCCGTGTCGAGCACCGACTGGTCGGGGTCCACCACCACGATGCGTCCTGGCTCCACGCCGTCGGAGAGCACCGAGCTGACGGCCGACCGTCCCTTGGTGCCGTACCCGACGACCACCACGTGATCGCGCACCTTCGACCTCCAACGTTGCAGCTTGAACGCCTGGCGCGAACGCTCGGTGAGCACGGCCAGGGTGGTACCGACCAGCACGATCAGGAACAGCACCCGGAGCGGGGTGATCACCAGGATGTTGACCAGTCGCGCGGTCTCGCTCACCGGGGTGATGTCGCCGTACCCGGTGGTCGACAGGGACACCGTCGCGTAGTAGAAGCAGTCCAGCAGCGACAGCCCGTCGCCGTTGTTGTCCCGGTAGCCGTCCCGGTCGAGGTAGACCAGGAGCACGGCCGCCATCAACGCGATGAACGCCCAGACGATCCGCCGCACGATCGACGCGATCGGGCTGACCGGGCTCTCCGGCATCCGGATGACGCCGACCAGCGAGTGGTCGGGCCGGCCGGTGAGCCGGTCGGCGGCCAGGCGCGCACGCAGCTTGCGCGGCAGTCCACGCGCCGGCTCGTCAGTGCTGGTCACGGCGCGAGCGTAACCAGCACTGGGAACGGCCGCCCCGCCGGCCGGCGACGGACAATGTCGACATGACTGACGAGCCGATCGAGCCTGGCCAGTACCGCTACACGGTCACGCACGCCTGGAACCTGGGCGCGCACCAGCGCCTCCGACGCGACGGCACCCTCTCCGACCTGGGCCTGAAGTACCTGCTGGAGTCGGTGAGCGAGCGGTGGGTGCCGGCACCCCCGGGGCAGGAGTGCACGGTGCGGCAGGGCGCGACCGGCAGGTACCGGTGGGTGGTCGGCGACGACGAGAAGGCCCGGGAGGCGGGGATCGAGCTGCCGAAGCCGGACCGCACCGAGCTGCGCGTCCCCTGCGGCAGCTTCCCCGACGGCGCGTGGCAGCGCCCGAGCACGGAGTTCCTGGCGGCGCTGCCGCGCGACCCCGGCGAGCTGCACGCCCGGCTGCGCCGCGACACCGCGGGCAAGGGGCGCGACCCGGACCCGCAGGTGCTGGTCTACGTCGCCGACGTGCTGCGCACCGGCCTGGTGCCGGCCGAGCTACGGGCCGCGCTGTACCGGGTGCTCGTCGAGGTGCCGGGCCTGGAGGTCACCGAGCGGGTCGCGAACCTGGACGGCCGGGAAGGCACCGCGTACGGCATCAGCCGGACGGGCCGGCGGCACGACGTGATCGTGGACCCGGCCACCGGACACCTCATCGGCGAACGACGGATCGCCGAGGAAGGCGACCGGGTCCCGGCCGGCACGGTCACCACGTACTCGGCGGTGTCCATCCCCGTGGTCGTCGACGCGATCGGCTGAGACGTCAACCCGCGGGCACGGCTCGGAGCAGGTCGCGGATGCCGGTGGCGGTCAGCAGGTCGGCCGGGCGCAGGGTGTGGTCCTGGCGCACGTAGTGGAACGCCGCCCGCACGCGGTCGACCGGGGTGTCGGACAGGCTCGCCCAGGCCAGGCGGTAGGCGGCGAGCTGCACGGTCAGCGCGCGCAGGTCGTCGTCGGGTGGCAGGGCGCCGGTCTTCCAGTCGACGACGGTCCAGCCGCCGTCCGGGTCGGCGAACACGGCGTCCATCCGGCCGCGCAGCGAGATGCCGGCGACGTCGCAGGTGAACGGGACCTCCACCTCGTGCGGCACGCGGTCGGCCCAGGAGCTGGCGAGAAAGGCGTCCTTGAGCGCGTCCAGGTCGGCGTCGGGTGCGGCGTCCGCATCGGCCGAGCCGGGGAGCTCGTCGAGGTCGAGCAGGGCGCGCGAGCCGAACCGCTTCTCCAGCCAGGCGTGGAACGCCGTGCCGCGCCGCGCGGTCGGGTTCGGCGGGAACGGCAGCGGGCGGCGCAGCCGGCGGGCCAGCGCGTCCGGGTCGGCGGCCAGCTCCACCAGCTGCGTCACCGACATCGACGGCGGCAGCGTCACCTGCTCCTGCGCCGCGGCCGCCTGGGCGCGTTCGGCGAGCAGCACGTCGGTGTCGGCCTCCCAGCCGTCCGGGTCCTCCTCCAGCATCGACAGCTGGGTGGTGCCGGCGCGCAGTGCCTCCAGTTCCGCGCGCACCAGCACGGCGCCGGCCCGCACGTCGTCGCGGCCGAGGGCGAGCGGGTCCGAGGGCCAGGTCGCGGTGCGGTCGGCGTTGGCGAGCGGGTTCTCCTCGTCCTCGGGCGGCGGCGGGGCCAACTGCTCCACCGCGGCCACGTCAGGGTCCAGTGTGGACACCAGCTCGGCGACCTCGGTGAAGAAGTCCGACGGGCCCTTGGGTTTCGCGCCGGTGCGGCCCCACCAGTGCGCGGAGACCAGCAACGTCCGCTCCGAGCGGGTCAGCGCCACGTAGCACAGCCGCCGCTCCTCGGTGAGGTCCCGCTCGGCGAACGCCTCCGCGTGCCGGGTCAGCTCCTGCTCGACCTCCTTGCGGTTGGCCGCGCCCGCCAGCGACAGCGACGGCAGGTCGGCGGCGTCGCCGCGCAGCGGCGCGGGCAGCTGGGTGACCGCGCGCAGCCACGACGAGGTCCGTTTGCGGCTCGGGAACACGTCGGTGACCAGGTGCGGCACCGCGACGATCTCCCACTCCAGGCCCTTGGCGGAGTGCACGGTCAGGATCTGCACGCGGTCCTCGGCGACCTCGACCTCGCCCGGTTCGAGCCCGTCCTCGGCGGCCTCGGCGGCGGCGAGGTAGTCCAGCAGCGCGGGCAGGCTCGCCGACGGGCTGGTCTGGGCGTAGTCGGACACCACGTCGGCGAACTTGTTCAGGTGCGCGCGGCCCGCGCCGCCCGGCCGCGCCTTGGCCTCCACGTCGAGCAGCATCACCCGCTCCACCTCGGCCACCAGCTCCGGCAGCGGCTGGTCGAGCCGGCGGCGCAGCCCGCGCAGCTCGGCGCCGAGCGTGCGGATCCGCCGGTAGCCCTCCGGCGAGTACGCGGCCGCGTCGCCGGGGTCGTCGATCGCGTCGACCAGCCCGGCCTGCTCGGCGCCCTCCCGCGGCACGGTGTCGACCAGCGCGCCGACGCCCTCGGTGGCCTGGAACGCCTGGCCCAGCTCGGCGGCACGCCGCCACAGCGCGGCGAGGTCGGCCGCGCCGAGCCGCCAGCGGGCGCCGGTGACCACCCGCGCGGCGGCGGTGCCGGCGAGCGGGTCGATCAGCACGCGCAGCGCGGAGACCAGGTCGCGCACCTCGGGCTCGTCGAGCAGCCCGCCGATGCCGACGACCTCCACCGGCAGCCCACGCTCGCGCAGCGCGGCGGCGAGGTCGGTCATGTCGGCGCGGCGGCGCACGAGCACGGCGGCGGTGGGCGGACTGCCGCGCTCGTCCACCGCGGACCGCCAGCGCTCGGTGATCCGGTCGGCGACCCAGGCGACCTCGGTCTCGGCGTCGGGCAGCAGCGCGCACCGCACGTCGGCGGCTCCGGCGAAGTCCGGGGCGCGCAGCTCGTCGACCTCGATGCCGGCGTCGCGCAGCGGCGCGGAGACCGCGTTGGCCAGTGCGAGCACCTCGGGCGGGTTGCGGAAGCTGGTGAGCAGGCCGTAGCGGGTCGCCGGTTTCCCGCCCTGCTTGGGGAAGTCGGTGGCGAAGCGGGGCAGGTTGGCCGCGCTGGCGCCGCGCCAGCCGTAGATGGCCTGCACGGGGTCGCCGACCGAGGTCACCGGCAGCGGCTCGCCGTCGGGACCACCGAACAGCGAGCGCAGCAGGATCCGTTGCGCGTGCCCGGTGTCCTGGTACTCGTCGAGCAGCGCGGCGCCCCAGCGTTCGCGTTCGCCCCGCACGACCTCGGGATGCCCGGCGGCGAGCTGGGCGGCCAGCGCCATCTGGTCGGCGAAGTCCAGCGCGCCCTCGCGCCGTTTGCGCTCGGCGTAGGCGTGCACAAGCGGCAGCAGGGCGACCCGGAACCGTTGCGTGGCGACGACCTCGCGCAGGTCCTGGGACAGCTCGGCGCGCTGGCGGGGGCCGCGCGGCGCGTCCTCGATCGCGGTGCGGACGTCCTCGGAGTAGCGGACGAGGGCGTCCTCGTCGACGAGGTGCTCGGCCAGTTCGCCGGCGAGCTGGAGCAGGTAGCGGGTGACGGTCACCGGGACGCGGTCGGTCTCCAGGTCCTGGGTCCAGGTCGACACGACGCGGTGGGCGAGCTGCCAGCGGGCGGTCTCGGTGAGCAGGCGGGCGCCGGGCTCGACGGGCAGCCGCAGCCCGTGCTCGGCGACCAGGCGGCCGGCGTAGGCGTGGTAGGTGAGCACGGTCGGCTCGCCGGCGTACAGGGACGCGAGCCGGTCGCCGCTCGGGTCGATCCGGGCGAGCAGGCCCGACCCGGCGAGGCGCCGCAGCCGCGCGCGGACGCGGTCGGCGAGCTGGCGGGCGGCCTTGCGGGTGAACGTCAGGCCGAGCACGCGGTCGGGGGTGACGAGCCCGTTGGCGACCAGCCAGACCACCCGCGCGGCCATCGTCTCGGTCTTCCCGGCCCCCGCCCCCGCGACGACCAGCGCGGGCTCCGCGGGCGCGGCGATCACCGCGACCTGCTCGTCGGTCGGCGCCGGCAGGCCGAGTTCGGCCGCCAGCATCCGGGGGCTGATCGGCTCGGTCACTCGGTCACCTGGCGGCCGCTGGGGTTGACGGGGCAGCTGAACCGGACCGGGCAGCGGGCGCAGTCCGGGTTCTGCCGGGCGGTGTAGTCGGGGCCGACGCTGGCCGCGGCGGCGTCGGCGACCACGCCCGTCCAGTGTTTGAGGCCCTCCTCGTCGACCGGGGGCTGGGTGCGCTCGGTGGCGTGGGTCTTCCGGTTGGCCTTGGACACGTACAGCAGCCGCGCGCCGCCCGGTTCGCGGTCCAGGCCCAGCTCGACGAACGCGCCGTACGCGGCCGCGAGCTGGTAGACCGCCAGCTGCGGGTGTTCCCTCGCGTCGTCGGCGCTCACCGGGACCCGGCCGGTCTTGACGTCCACCACCACCGGGTGGCCGTCGGCGTCGGACTCCAGGCGGTCGATCCGGCCCTTGATCCGCACCGGGGGCTCGGTGTCGGGGAGGTCCACGCCGAACCCGCGCTCCACGGCCACCTGGGTCAGCTCGGCGCGGGAGGCGCGCAGCCAGCCCAGGAAGGTGTCCATCATGGCGTGCAGCCGCGCCCGCTCGCGGCGGGAGAACCAGGGCGCGCCGGCGTCCACGGCGTCCCACGCGCGGTCCAGCTCCGCCCGCAGCCGCACCTCGTCGGCGCCGTCGGCGGCGGCCTGGGCCAGCGCGTGCACCAGCACCCCGGTGATCGACGCCAGCTCCGCGGGGTCCGAGCCGCCGTGGCGCTCGACCATCCAGCGCAGCGGGCAGCGCGCCAGGACCTCCACAGTGGACGGTGAGACCGCGACCCGCTCGCCGACCGGGAGCACCGGGTCCACACTGGACAGCTCGGGCAGGCCGTACCAGACGTCCGGGTCGGCGCCGGGCACGCCGGCCTCGGCCAGGCGCGCGAGCTGGCGCGCGGCGCGGCGCCGGCGGTCCGGCGGGGAGGTCCCGTCGCACACCGCGCGGCGCAGCTCGCCGACCAGGTCGGCCAGCACCAGCGCGCGGCGGGGGCGATCGAAGCCACCCGCCCGCGCGGTGTCCTCGACGTCCCCGCCGGCCAGTTCGGCCAGGAACCGGGACGGCTGCTCGTCCTCGCCGCGGATCGCCGACAGCAGCAGGGTCTCCCGCGCTCGGCTCGCGGCCACCAGCAGCAGCCGGCGCTCCTCGGCGAGCAGCGGCGCCTGCTGGGACACCTCCGGGTCGTCGACGCCGGCCAGCAGGTCGGTCAGCCGCTCCACCCCGAGCAGCGAGCCGCGCAGTCGCAGGTCCGGCCAGATGCCCTCCTGCACGCCCAGGACGGCCACGACCGTCCACTCGCGACCAACCGCCGCGTGCGCGGTGAGCACCGACACCGCCTCGCCGCGCTGCGCCGACGGGGCCAACGTGTCGCCGACGATCCGTTGCGCGGCAAGGAAGTCCGCGAACCCGGTGACGCCGGCGCCGGGCAGCCGGTCGGCGTAGCGGGCGGCGGCGTGGAACAGTCCGACGATCGCGTCGAGGTCGCGGTCCGCCTGCGCGCCGAGGGTTCCGCCGCGCCGGGACTGCGCCACCCAGCGCCCCTCCAGGCCGCTGTCCTGCCACACCGACCACAGGACCTGCTCGATGCCGGCGTTGTCCGCGATCGCCTGCCGCGCGGTCGCCAGCAGCCCGGCCACCTTCCGGACGCTGCCGGCCTCGGCGTCGTCGAGCGCGGCGAGCGTGTCGGCCGAGTTCAGTACCTCGACCAGCAGCTCGTCGCTGGGCCGGTCCTGGCCGGCGGCCAGCTCGAGGCGGCGCAGGCCGCGGCGCAGCCGGCGCAGCGCCAGCGGGTCGGCGCCGCCGAACTGGCAGGACAGCAGCAGCTCCGCGCGCGCGGGGTCGAGCACGCGCGGGTCGGCCGCGACCCGCAACAGCTCCAGGAACGGGCGCACCGCGGACCGGCGGGCCAGCGGCACCTCGTCGGCGTCGGTGACGACCGGGACGCCGGCGATGGACAGGGCGCGCTGCAGCACCGGGATCGACAGCGTGGCGGAGCGGACCAGGACGGCCATCTCCGACCACGGCACCCCGTCGACCAGGTGCGCGCGACGGAGCTGGTCGGCGGCCCACGCGGCCTCGGCGGCGTCGGTGGCGTGCAGGCGGATGTCGACCCGGCCCTGCTCGCTGGACGGCTCGTCGGGGTCCAGGGTCGGCCGCTGCGGGGAGGCGCCGGGGAGGCGGGCGGCGAGGCGGGCGACGGCCTGGCGGATCGCGGGCGCGAGCCGGTGGGTCTCGCGGAGCACGACGGTGCCGCCGTCGGGCTGGGTGTCGGCGAGCAGGCGGGGGTCGGCGCCGCGGAAGGAGAACACGGCCTGGTCGGGGTCGCCGGCGAGGACGAACTCCTTGGCGGCGAAGCCGAGCCGGGCGAGCAGGCGGTACTGGAGCGGGTCGAGGTGCTGGGCGTCGTCGACGAGCAGGTAGCGCACGCGGTCGCGCTCGGACGCGAGCAGCTCGGCGTCGGTCTCGAAGGCGAGCAGCGCGGAGGCGACCAGCTCGGCGGCGTCCAGCGCGGGGGCGGACTCCTGGGCGACCGCGCTGTCCGCGGCCCCGGCGAGCAGCGTGACCTGCTCGTACTGCTGGGCGAACGTGCCGGCGGCGACCCACTCCGGCCGCCCGGCGTCCCGCCCGACGCGGATCAGGTCCTCGGGCCCGAGGCCGCGCTCGGCGGCGCGGAGCATCAGGTCGCGGAGCTCCTCGGCGAAACCGGGGACGGCGAGCGCGGGCCAGAGCCGGTCGGGCCAGTAGTCGACGGCGTCCTCGACGTCGCCCTCGAGGAGCTCGCGCACGACGGCGTCCTGTTCCGGTCCCGACAGCAGGCGCGGTCCCGGGACGTCACGCATGGTGGCGTGCAGGCGGAGGACGGAGAACGCGTACGAGTGAACCGTGCGCACGAGTGGTTCCCGCACGGTCCGAAGTTCGTCGCCCTCGGTGAGCCGGGCCGTGATGGCGGCCCGGACGTCGGTGGCCGCACGCCGGTTCGCGGTGACGACGAGGAGTTGGTCGGGATCGACGCCGCCGCGCAGGATCCGATCGGCGGCGACCTCGGTGAGCAGGGTGGTCTTGCCGGTGCCCGGACCCCCCAGCACCCGGACGAATCCCTCGGCGCCGTCCAGCACACGCTGGGCGGCGGCGTCCCACCGGGCGGGAGGCCGCGGTGGTACCGGCCGGCGAACCAACCGAGGAGCCGTCAGGACCACGCCGACGATGAAAACACGGGCGGGGGTCGAGGCCCGCACCGGCACGCCGCTACGGGGGATACTTCGGTGTGGACGAAGAGCTGCACGAGCGGGTCCGGGATGTGATCGCGTCGGTTCCCGCTGGTCGGGTGACGTGCTACGGGGACGTCGCGGCGATGGCGGGGGCGTCGACACCGCGACTGGTGGGCCGAATCCTGAGCGAGGACGGGCAGGACCTGCCGTGGCACCGCGTACTGCGGGCGAACGGGACACCGGCGCCACACCTGGCACAGCGGCAGTTGGAGCTGCTGCGCGCGGAGGGCGTACTGGCCGACGGACAGCGGGTGAGCATGCGCCGGTACCGCTGGCGCCCGTGAACCGGATCGGCCGGCCCTCCAGGTTGGTCAGCGTGCCGTCCTCCTCGGCCCACTGGGTCACCGGCAGCACCACGTCGGCGCGTCGCGCGGTCTCCGACAGCACCACGTCGGACCACCAGCAGCTCCAGCCCCGCCAGCCAGCCGGTGACCCGCCCGGCGTCCGGCGACGTGCGCCCGCGCGGCCGGGTCGTCGACGCGCCGGTAGCCGGGCAGCTGGTCGGCCTTCTGCCCGTGCTCGCGCCCGCCCTGCCCGTTGCCCTGCCGCAGTTCGCCGCCGGTGCGCACCAGCGGCACGGTCAGCCGTCCCGGCGAGTCCAGCGGCGCCGCGGCGGTCCAGCCCTTCTGGCAGAGCCCGCCCCGGTTGGCGGGAAACTCGCGCACGCCGCACTGGAGGGCGCAGTACGGGCAGTGCGTGTCGACCGGCACGCCGCGAACGCTAGGGAGCGCGTGTTACTCCCGGATGCGGCAGTGTTTCGGGCAGGCGACATTGCTCGCGCACCGCGCCCGGCCGCGCGGTGAGCCGACGGGAGGATCGATGCCGAGACAGCTGGCGGGGGTGTGGGTCATCGGCTCGGTGCTCATGGGCACGCTCGCGGTGCTGTTCACGCTCGACCGGGGCGTGCTGCCGTTCCGGCCGCTCGCGTCGCTGCCGGTGGTCACGCTGCTCGGGGTGTTCGGCGTGGCCGCGGCGCTGGTCGCCGCCCTCGGGCTGCTCACGTGGGGCACGCCGGGGGCGTCGTGGCTGCCGGAGACCCCGCGCGGGCGGATCCTGTGGGTGGTGCTGGTCGCCGTCGGCGGGCTCGTCGGCTGCGGGTACCTGGCGGCGGTGACGTTCGCGGTGGGGTTGTCGGTCGACGCGCGGCTGGTGCTCGGCTACGTCGTCGGCGGGCTGCCGTTCGCGCTGGTCGCGGCGATGCTGGCGCGCCCGGTGCGGGTGAACGTGGCCGCGGTGGTGCTGGCCGGGGTGCTGGTGCTCGCCGGTTTCCTGGTCTCGCCGGTCGACCTGGTGCGGGAGTGCGTGAGCCTGCTGCGGCTGCTGGTGGCCTAGACGCCGGTGATCTGGTGCGCGGCGCGTTCGAGGCCGCGCAGGGACTGGTCGGTGGAGCGCGGGTGCAGGGCGTGCACCGCGAGCCGGAACAGCAGGGCGTGCAGCAGCGCCTGCGACCACTCCGGCAGGTGCGCCCAGCGGCGCAGGAGTCCCGGGTCGGCGCCGCCCCAGGCGAGCGCGTCGACCACGACCACCGCGGCGGCCCACTCGGGCGGGCGGTGGTACGGGACGAAGTCGACGATGCCGGGCGCGGCGGCGCCGGTGAACAGGACGTTGCCGAACAGGTCGCCGTGCACGACCTGGGGCCGCAGCGTCAGCGGCTGGCGCGAGCCGGCGAGCACGTCGAACAGCCGCCCGCCGAGCGCCGGGTCGAGCGGGGCCTCGTCGGTGCCGGCGGCGGCCCGGTCGGCGATCGCGAACACGTCCTGGCGCGCGGCCAGGAACCGGGGCACCGGCAGGCCGGCGGTGGCGTGGTGCAGCCGCAGCGACGCGGAGACGATCTCGTCGTAGCGCGGCTCCGGCCGGCCCTCGACGAACCGGTACGCCGCCCACCCGCCAACCACCCAGCGTCCGTCGCTGGCGCGCAGCGGGCGGGCGACGCGCAGGTCGGGCACCTGGAGGTCACCGAGGGTCTGCGCGGCCCAGGTCGCCTCGGCCGGGTTGGTCACCGGCCGCAGGGCGATGTCGCCGCACCGCCACTGCGGCCCGACCTCGACGAGCTCGGGCTCGAGGTCCTTGGCGCCGAACGCCGCGCGCACGTGCGGGGGTGGCTGGGACGCGGTCACGTCCCAGCACGCTACCCGCCCGGGCGCCGATCAGTACGTAGGCAGGCTCGGGTCGATGTCCCGCGCCCAGCCGAGCACCCCGCCGCCGACGTGCACGGCGTCGCCGAAGCCGGCCTTGTGCAGGGCCGCCAGGGCCTCCGCCGAGCGGGCGCCGGACTTGCAGTGCAACACGATCGGCTTGTCCTGCGGGAGCTCGGCGAGCGCCTCGCCGGACAGGATCCGGTCCTTCGGGACGAGCACGGCGCCGGGGATGTTGACGATCTCGTACTCGTGCGGCTCGCGGACGTCGATCAGCGCGAAGTTCTCGCCCCGGTCGAACTTGTCCTTGAGCTCCTTCGGGGTGATCGTGTGGCCCGCGGCGGCCTGCTGGGCGTCGTCGGAGACCACGCCGCAGAACGCGTCGTAGTCGATGAGGCCCTCGATCGGCTTGGACTCCGGGTCCTTGCGGATGCGGATGGTGCGGTACGACATCTCCAGGGCGTCGTAGACCATCAGCCGGCCGAGCAGCGGCTCGCCGATGCCGGTGAGGAGCTTGATCGCCTCGGTGACCATGACCGACCCGATGGACGCGCAGAGCACGCCGAGCACGCCGCCCTCGGCGCAGGAGGGGACCATGCCGGGCGGCGGGGGCTCGGGGTAGAGGTCGCGGTAGTTGAGGCCCTGGCCGTTCGGGGCGTCCTCCCAGAACACGCTGACCTGGCCCTCGAAGCGGAAGATCGAGCCCCAGACGTAGGGCTTGCCGAGCAGCACGGCGGCGTCGTTGACCAGGTAGCGGGTGGCGAAGTTGTCGGTGCCGTCCAGGATCAGGTCGTAGCCGCGGAAGACGTCGAGCGCGTTGTCGGAGGTCAGCTGCTCCTGGTGCAGGTTGACGGTGACGAACGGGTTGATCTCGGCGACCGACTCCTGGGCCGACACGGCCTTGGGCTTGCCCACGTCGGAGACGCCGTGGATGACCTGGCGCTGCAGGTTCGACTCGTCGACGATGTCGAAGTCGATGACCCCGAGCGTGCCGACCCCGGCGGCGGCCAGGTACAGCAGGGCGGGGCTACCCAGCCCGCCGGCCCCGACCACCAGCACCTTGGCGTTCTTCAGCCGTTTCTGCCCGTCCACCCCCACATCGGGGATGATCAGGTGCCGGCTGTAGCGGGCGACCTCCTCCTTGGTCAGCTCCTCGGCCGGCTCCACCAGCGGCGGCAAACTGCCTGCCATGGACTCCTCCTCGACGCGGTGTGGGGGTTGACCCCAGTCTGCTCGGTACAACGCCCGCGTCCCACGGGAGCTTCCCCCGCTCCCACATACCGGGATCAGGCGGGGCGGGCCTGGGGGTTGGGCCAGGCGTTGTAGCGGCAGGTCTTGCCGTTGGCGTCGACGGGGTCGGCATTGCCGATCTGGTCGTTGAGGCGGGCGACGTAGTCGTTGGCGACGCCGAAGGTCTGCTGCATCATCACCGGGGCCAGGTCGCCGGTCTTGGCGCAGCCGACGTGGCCGTTGTCGAACGCGTGGCCGATCTCGTGGTTGATCACGTACTGGCGGTAGGTGCCGATGTCGCCGCCGAACGCGATCGCGCCGCGCACCCAGCGGGCCAGGTTGATCATGACCCGGCTCTCGCTGCTGCGCCAGCACGAGGTCTCGTACTTGATCGAGTACCCGCAGTACTCCGGCTGGTGGATGGTCTCCGGAGTGGCCAGCGTGACGCGGATGTCGGGCTCCTCGGCCTCGCCGTCCACCCGCCGCACCGACACCTGCCCGGTCGCCGCCCACCCGCGGGGGTCGGCGAGCGTCGTGTCGACCAGCGACGCGAACGAGCCCTGGCCGCCGTAGGGGGCCAGGTCGATCCCGCGCTCGACCTCGATCGTGTACGTGAACAGCTCGCCGCCCTTGCCGACGCGCTTGCCGGTGCCCGGCACGATGTCGAACTCGCCCTCGCCGGCCTGCGGGTACGGCGCGCCCTTCGGCAGTTCGGCCGTCGGGATGTTCAGGTTCGGCGGGACCGCGGGCTGCTCGGTGGCCTTCGGGTCGGGCGGCGGCTCCCCGGCGTTCTGCTCACCGCGGACCCCGGAGATCTGGTCCGCCTGCACGGACGTGCCCCCGTCGTCGGCGGTGTCGATGAACACCAGCACGGTCACGGCCACCAGCACCGGCACGGCGTAGATCCGCCAGCTGTAGGTCGCCAGCAGGCCGCGCAGCCCACGCTTGCGGGGCCGGCGCCGGCGTTCCGGCCGCGGCTGGTCCCCGTCGGGCCGCCACGACGCGGCGAGCGGCTCCGCCGAGGTACGGCGCGTCCCCGCGCGGTACCTATCCTGGGCGCGCTTCGTCACGGCGACCACAATGCCACAGCTTGATAACGACGCGCCGGGGAACCGTCGAGCACAATTCAAAAGTCCGGCCGACCTCCGTTGGCAACGCCCCTCACCTCAGCAAAGCCCGGCCCGTCGGCCTGTTTCGAATAGTGCTCGTCAACGGGCGTGAGCCCGGTTACCACCGGTCGGCGGCGACCTGCTCCCACATGCCGAGCACCGCGCGGGCGACCGTGCCCGGCCGTTCCATCTGTGCGACGTGCCCGGTCCGCGGCAGGACGAGCAGCCGGCCGCGGGGCAGCAGCCGCGCGGTCCGGGGCGCCTTGCGCACCGTGACCAGCTTGTCCGCCGTCCCCCACACCACCAGCGCGGGTGCCTCGATCCGGGGCGCCAGCGTCCACAGTGACCGCGACCTCGGCACCAGCCAGGTGCGGAACAGCCCGAAGGTGCTGCGCGCGAGCGCCGGGTTCGACCAGACGAGCTTCTCCCGCTCCTCGAACTCGGCCGCGGCCTCCCGCCGGCGCGACTCCGGGACCCGGTCCGGCTCGGCGAAGCACAGCCGCAGCAGCCGCATGACCCGCGTGTCGACGTCCTCCTTCGCCAGCCGTCTGCGCACCGCCGGTCCGACCAGCGGCAGGAACGCCAGCGGCAGCCGGGGATCGGACATCCTGGACACGAACGGCCGCAGGTCGGGCATGGCGGGCGAGATCAGCGTGAGCGTGCGCACCAGGTCGGGGTGGCGCGCGGCGAGCAGCACCGCGATCGCGCCGCCCATCGAGTTGCCGAACAGGTGCACCGGCCCGACGTCGAGACCTCGGATGAATCGGGCGGCCGTGTCGGCGTGCGCCGGCATCGAGTAGTCGAACCCGTCCGGCGGCTCGCTGCGCCCGAACCCCGGCAGGTCGAGCGCGACGCCCGGGACGTGGCCGGCGAGCTGGCCGGCGAGGTCGGTCCAGTTGGTGGCCGATCCGCCGAGGCCGTGCAGGTAGACGGCGGTCGCCTCGGCGTCCGGCGGCCCTGGTGTGCGCCGGACGTGCAGGGTCACCCCGCCCGAGGTCTCGTCGACCCCGGGCCAGGGCGGGATCGACATGTCGACCGCGGGCAGCACGGCATCGGACAGCGGAACGTGGGTAACCGGTGGTCGGGTCGCGGACCTGGTGTTCATCCCTCCAGTGTCCCTCCAGTGTCCACGACACGGCCGGACGATCGCGACGATCACTACCGGCGAGTAAGGTCATATCACCCGCACGGGTCGGTGGCCCCGGCTCGCAGAGGAGTGACACGGTCGGGAGGCGGCAGGATGTCGGAGACGGTGCAACACGGCGCGCAG
Organism: Actinophytocola sp.; assembly: GCA_036259595.1. Classification (GTDB taxonomy): domain Bacteria; phylum Actinomycetota; class Actinomycetes; order Mycobacteriales; family Pseudonocardiaceae; genus Actinophytocola. Next base: position 5,261 of record DATABL010000273.1, on the reverse strand, counting down.
GCGAACCGGGCGGCGCGGCTGCCGCGGACCGCGCGGCGAGCCCAGCTGCTCGAGGCGGCGCAGGACGTCTTCGCCCGCAACGGCTACCACGCCGCGGCGATGGACGAGATCGCCGAGCGCGCCGGCGTCAGCAAGCCGGTGCTCTACCAGCACTTCCCCGGCAAGCTCGAGCTGTACATGGCGCTGCTGGAGATCCACGTCGACGAGCTGATCTCGCGGGTCACCGACGCCATGGGGTCCACCACCGACAACCGGGCCCGGGTGCGCAACGCGGTCAGCGCGTACTTCGACTTCGTGGACGGCGAGAGCCAGGCCTACCGGCTCGTGTTCGAGTCCGACCTGCGCGGCGAGCCGGCCGTGCAGGCCGCCATCGACCGCGGCACCGACGCCTGCACCGCCGCGATCACCGCGACCATCACCGCCGACGCCGGCCTGGACACCGAACGCGCCCGGCTGCTGGCGGTCGGCCTGGTCGGGATCAGCCAGGTCGCCGCCCGCTCCTGGCTGTCGAACAACCGCACGATGCCCAAGGAGGAGGCCGTCAGCCTGATCTCCACCCTGGCCTGGAAGGGCATCGGCGGCGGTTTCCCCCTGCAGAGCACGTAGCGCTACCGTTTGCCGATGTCGGACAACACTGGGGACGCGCGGCGCGACCGCTGGAGATCGCACCGGGCGGCACGCCGGGCGGAGTTCGTCGAGGCCGCGATGCGCGCGCTCGCCGAGCACGGCCCGGACGTGGGGATGGACCACATCGCGGCCGAGGCGGGCGTGACCAAGCCGGTCCTGTACCGGCACTTCGCCGACAAGGCCGACCTGTTCGTCGCGCTCGGGCAGCGCGGCACCGAGATCCTGTTCGACCGGCTCATCCCGGCCATGAACAACGAGGAAGCGCCCGTCCCGCGCATCCGCAAGAGCCTGGACGCCTTCTTCTCCACGGTCGAGGAGCACCCGCACCTGTACCGGGTGCTGATCCGGCGCAGCTTCGCCAGGGCGACCGTCGAGCAGGACATCGTCGCCGAGGACAAGGAGCTGATCGCCAACGCGCTCAGCGCCCTGCTCGGTGACTACCTGCGCTCGCTGAACATGGACTCCGGCGGCGCCGAGCCGTGGGGGCACGGCATCGTCGGCATGGTCCAGAACGTCAGCGAGTGGTGGCTGGAGCGCCGCACGATGAGCCGCGACGCGGTGGTCGAGTACCTGACCGAGATCATCTGGTCGGCCATCGACGGGTTCACCCGCGCGCACGGCATCGTCCTGGACCCGAACAAGCCGCTCGAGGTGAACAAGGTGGTCAAGCTCACCGGGACCACCGAGGCCGGGACCACCGAGGCGAGCTGACCGCTCTTAGGTCGCGAAGCCGACCTTGCGGCTGTCGGCCGTGCCGATCTCGACGTAGGCGACCCGCCCGGACGGCACCATGTACCGGCGGCCCTTGTCGTCGACGAGGCTGAGCGACCCGGCGGAGTCCTTCAGCGCGGCCGCGACGAGGGACTCGATCTCGTCCGGTGACTGGTTGCTGTTGAGCACCAGCTCCCGCGCCGTGTCCGCGATCCCGACCTTGACCTCCACGCTGACCTCCGCCTCGATGCCTACGAACCGCCTACCGACGATGCCTACCCACCAGGCTAGCCGAGACCGAGCGCGGTCATCCGCCTGCCATGCGCCTGCTGCAACCGCCGGAACAGCGCCGCGATTCCCGCCAGGTCACCCGTCCCGCTGACGATCAGCTCCGCGAGCCCGTCCCGCTCGGCCACCACGTACTGCGCCTGCGTCAGCGCCTCCCCCAGCAGCCGCCGGCCCCACAGCGTCAGCCGGTCGCGCACGGTCCGGTCCTGCTCGATGGCCGCCCGCACCTCCCGCTCGGCGAACGCGGAGTGCCCGGTGTCGGCCAGCACCTCGACCACCAGCGACCGGGTCTCCTCGTCGAGCCAGTTCGCGATCTCCCGGTACAGGTCGGCCGCCAGCCCGTCGCCGACGTAGGCCTTGACCAGCGACTCCAGCCAGGACCGGGGCGCGGTGGAGGCGTGCCAGGTGTCGAAGTGGCCGATGAACGGCCGCATCGCGTCCTGCACGTCGACCCCGTGGTCGGCCAGGAACCGCTCGATATGGCCGTAATGCCCGATCTCGGCCGCCGCCATCGCCGACAGCGCGGCCCGCCCGGGCAGCGTCGGAGCGGTCCGCGCGTCCTCGGAGAGACGGTCGAAGGCGGAGAGTTCGCCGTAGGCCAACACGCCGAGCAGGTCGACGATCCCGGGGTCTATGGGCGACTCGCTCATGGGGCAGAGGGTATCGGCACGCCGACAGAGGTAGACTGACCAGGACGCGAGCGTTTGCCGCCGCGTCGACGAGGGTGTGCGCGCCCCGCCGGCCCTCCCGCACGGATGACACGAAGCGTGCGGTCGAGCGGCCCGTCCAGGGCGGAGCGCGCTGGACGACTAGGGAGAAACTCATCACCGTCTCGACAGACAAGACCACCGACCACCAGGACAACGACACCACCGATACGAACCCCGAGACCGATCCCGTCGCGCTGGAGCACAGCGAGGCCGGCGTGCCCCCGACGGACCCGTCACACCCGCTCCAGGCCGGCGCCCCGGTGCGCGCCGACTCCCCCACGTTCGCCGAGTTCGGCGTCCGCGAGGAGGTCGTCCGGGCGCTCACCGAGGCCGGCATCGAGCGGACGTTCGCCATCCAGGAGCTGACGCTGCCGCTGGCGATGGCCGGCGAGGACGTCATCGGCCAGGCCCGCACCGGCACCGGCAAGACGCTGGGCTTCGGCGTCCCGCTGCTGCAGCGGCTCGAGACCCCCGGCGACGGCACGCCGCAGGCACTCGTCGTGGTGCCGACCCGCGAGCTGTGCCTGCAGGTCACCCACGACATCACCGACGCCGGCAAGCACCTGGGCGTCCGGGTGCTGTCGATCTACGGCGGCCGCCCGTACGAGCCGCAGATCGCGGCCCTGCGCAAGGGCGTGGACATCGTCGTCGGCACGCCGGGACGCCTGCTCGACCTCGCCGAACAGCGCCATCTGGTGCTGGGCAAGGTCGGCGCGCTGGTCCTCGACGAGGCCGACCGGATGCTCGACCTGGGCTTCCTGCCCGACATCGAGCGGATCCTGCGGATGGTCCCCGACGAGCGGCACACCATGCTGTTCTCGGCCACCATGCCCGGCCCGATCATCACGCTGGCCCGCACGTTCCTGCACCAGCCGACGCACATCCGCGCCGAGGAGACCGACGCGGGCGCGATCCACGAGCGCACCCACCAGTTCGTCTACCGGGCGCACTCGCTGGACAAGATCGAGGTCGTCGCCCGCGCGCTGCAGGCCGAGGGCCGCGGCCTGACGATGATCTTCAGCCGCACCAAGCGCACCGCGCAGAAGGTGGCCGACGACCTGTCCGACCGCGGGTTCGCCGTCGCCGCCGTGCACGGCGACCTGGGCCAGGGTGCCCGCGAGCAGGCGCTGCGCGCGTTCCGCGCCGGCAAGGTCGACGTGCTGATCGCCACCGACGTGGCCGGGCGCGGCATCGACATCGAGGGCGTGACGCACGTCATCAACTTCCAGTGCCCGGAGGACGACGGCGCCTACGTGCACCGGATCGGCCGCACCGGCCGCGCCGGGCGCGAGGGCGTGGCGATCACGCTGGTCGACTGGGACGAGGAGCCGCGCTGGAAGCTGATCAGCGACACGCTCGGCCTGGGCATCCCGGAGCCGGTGGAGACCTACTCCACCTCCGAGCACCTCTACGAAGACCTCGGCATCCCGGCGGGCTCGACCGGCCGGCTGCCGCTGGCCAAGCGCACCCGCGCCGGTCTGGCCGCCGAGCCGGAGGAGGACCTCGGCGAGCGGTCCCGCGGCCGGGGCAAGGTCCGCAACCGGCGCCGCGCCGGCGACAAGGAACGGTCCGAGGGCACCACCCGCACGCCCAAGCACACCGCGGACAGCGAGAGCGGCGAGCCGCGGCGGCGGCAGCGCAGCCGGCGCCGGGGCGGCGTCGAGGTCGGCCAGCAGGGTGAAGCGGCGACCGAGAGCACCTCGACCACGTCCCCGTCCTCGTCCACGTCGCCGTCGAGCCGGTCGGACCGTCCGGCCAGGCAGCGGCGGCGCCGGCGCAGCCGGGGCGGTGCCGAGGCGGGCGAGGCCCGTACGGAGTCGTCCACCGTGTCGACACCGAACGCGAGCGAAACAGGCTCTTCGGCAGACTGACCCCCGTGAGGAACGGCATCGGGGACGAGGACGTGCTCGACGGCGACGAGCCGGAGCACGAACCGGTCGAGCGGTCCCGCTTCCACCGCAAGCGGGACGTGGCCGCGGCGGCGCTGATCACGGCCGCCGCGGTGGTCGGCGGCCTGCTGGTGTGGCAGGGCAGCGACATCCGGGCCACCACGTCGACCACCTACGACGCCCCGGTCACCTCACCGGCACCGCTCACCGCGTTCCCGCCGTCCCTCGCCGAGTCCTGGCGCGCGCCGAGCTCGGCCACCCCGGTTCCGGTCACGGTCGGCCCGGCGCTGGTCACCGGCGACGGCGGCGACGTCGTCGGCCGCGACCCGATCACCGGCGAGGAGCGCTGGCGCTACAGCCGTGACCTGGAGCTGTGCACGCTGACCTCGGCCTGGTCGCTGGCGGTCGCGGTGTACGCGCGGACCGAGAACCTGCTGCCCGCCGACGACCCGCGCAAGGCCGGCGGGTGCAGCGAGATCACCGCCCTCGACCCGGCCAGCGGTCAGCGCGGCCGCGACGACGGCGGGCGGCCCGACCTCGGCCAGCGCAACTCCGACGCCGAACTGGGCACCCGGCTGCTGTTCGACGGCAGCTACGTCACCGCGACCGGCGACCGGCTGCTGCACACCTACCGCTCCGACCTCGTGCTGACCATGGAGTACGGCGAGGTACCGACACTGGTGAACCCGGACCGGCAGCCGCGGACGGACTGCGACTACGGCACGGTCGCCGTCGAGGAGGGCCGGATCGCGGTCGTCGAGCGCTGCCCGATCGACCCGAGCGACCGGCTGACCGTGTACCGGGCGACCGGCGACGACAGCTCCGAGGAACCCGAGGTGACGTTCAGCGTCGCCACCGGCGCCCGCGGCGCGCGGGTGCTCGCGATGAGCGACGAGTGCCGCATCGGTATGGCGGAGGGCGAGACCCAGCTGTGCACGGTGGTCGTCGCGCCGGACCCGGCGCAACTGCTCGTGTACGACGAGGAGGGGGTCGTGGTGGCGCGGCACCGGCTGTCGCTGGCGCCCGGCGACCTCCC
>DATABL010000272.1:0-8318 GCA_036259595.1 Actinophytocola sp. | reverse complement strand
ATGCGGGCGCTGGACCTCCGAACGAGGTCCAGCGCCCGTCACGTGTGGTCGTCGGGTCAGCAGGCTCCCAGGTCGAACCAGGCGTTCCCGGTGCCCGGCGCCTCACCGTAGGAGAAGAAGGTCGCCAGGATCCACAGGTGGCCGCCGTAGCTCACCTGGTCACCGAAGAAGTAGAACGAGCTGGCGCTCCACGCGGTCGTGCCCTCGCACGGCTCCTCCGGGTCGTCCGGCGGGTCGCCGGGGTCGGGGTCGGTGCCCTCGCCGACGAACAGCAGGTTGTTCGGCGACCCGCTGCCGGGGTTGGTGACCTTGTTCTTGCTCGCGCCGTCCTTCAGCGCCGCCTGCACCTGCGCCGGGGTGGCCGCCGGGTTCGCGCCGAGGTGGAGCGCCGCGGCGCCGGCGACGTGCGGCGTCGCCATCGAGGTGCCGCTGATGGTGTTGGTGGCGCTGTCGCTGGTGTTCCAGGCCGAGGTGATGTCCCGGCCGGGAGCGAAGATGTCGGTGCACGTGCCGTAGTTGGAGAACGACGACCGCGAGTCGTTGCGGTCGGTCGAGTTGACCGTGATCGCCTCCGGCGTGCGGGCCGGGGTGAAGTTGCAGGCGTCGGCGGAGGAGTTGCCGGACGCGATCGCGTAGGTCACGCCCGACGCGATCGAGTTGCGGACGGCGTTCTCCAGGGAGGTGTTGGCGCCCTGCGCGCCGAGGCTCATGTTCGCCACGGACGGCCCCTGGGCGTTCTGGGTGACCCAGTCGATGCCGGCGGCGACACCGGCGAGCGTGCCGGAGCCCTGGCAGTTCAGCACCTTGACGGCGACCAGGTTGACGTCCTTGGCGATGCCGTGCGCGGAGCCGCCGACGGTGCCGGCGACGTGGGTGCCGTGCCCGTTGCAGTCGGTGTCGTTCGAGTCGGCGGTGTTGGTGCCCCAGGTCGCCCGGCCGCCGAAGTCGCTGTGCGTGGTCCGGATGCCGGTGTCGATGATGTAGGCGGTGACGTTCGACGCCGTGTTCGGGTACGTGTAGCTGTTGTCGAGGGGGAGCGTGCGCTGGTCGACGCGGTCCAGGCCCCACGACGGCGGGTTGGGCTGGGTCTCCAGGGCGGTCACGACGCGGTTCTGCTCGACGTAGGCCACCGCCGGGTCGGCCGCGGTGCGCTTGGCGTCGGCCTCGCTCATCGTCGCCGCGTACCCGTGGAGCGCGGCCCGGTAGGTGTGGGTCACCTTCGCGTCGTACTCGGCGGCGACGGCGGCCGGCTTGGCCGCGTCCTCGAGGACGACGATATAGCTGTTCTCGATCACGCCACGCGCGTCGGTGCCGAGGATCTCACCCTCGGCGGCGCTGGCGGGTGCGGCGAACCCCAGTCCGACCGCGGCTGCCGCGGCGACCGTCAGTGCGGGTCTGGCGAGCTTTCTTGCCCATCCGGTGCTCGGATGCATGTCGAGTCTCCTTGGGTGCAGGGCGCGTGCGGCGCTCCGCCCTCGGGAGGGCCGCACACGATGTGGGGACTACACCCATCAGCAAACGCACCGGTTGGGCAATTATCAACAAACTGGGAACGGGTACGGCTGAATGCACGCGTCGATCAGTCCGCCCGTCTCATCTCGACGGCGGCCGACCGTGCGCAGGGACTCAGGCCGTGCGGAGAACGATCTTGCCCGTGCCGTGCCCGGAGTCCAGCCGTTCGTGGGCCCGGCGCACGTCCTCCAGCCCCAGCACCTCGGCTACCACCGGCCGGACCCTGCCGCGTTCGAACAGCGGGGTCATCTCGGTGAGCCGGTCCCGTTCGCGGGTCAGCATGATGCCGTGCAACTGCTGGTTGCGCTGGTACAGCGGCGTGAGCTCCCCGGCGGGTGCCAGCACGGTCGCCAGCCGCCCGAACGGCCGGGTGGCGGCCGCGCTCGCCACCACGTTCTCCCCGCCGAGCAGGTCGAGCACGGCGTCGACCCCGTCGCCGCCCGTGTGGTCGAGCGCCACCTCGACGGGATCCTCGCTGGTGTAGTCGATCGGCACGGCGCCCAGCTCCCGCAGCAGCCCCTGGTTGTCCGGCCCCGCGGTGGCCAGCACCCGAGCCCCCGCCGCCACCGCGAACTGCACCGCGAACGACCCGACCCCGCCCGCGCCCGCGTGCACGAGAACGGTCTCCCCCGGCCGCACGGCCAACCGCCGCACGATCGCCTCCCACGCGGTGCCACCGGCGAGCGGGATCGCGGCCGCCTCGGCGTGACCGAGGTTCCGCGGCTTGTGCGCGACGATCGCGGCGGAGGCGACGGCGTGGTCGGCGTAGCTCCCGGACCGCGAGGTCAGCTCCGGCGTGTAGTACACCTCGTCCCCGACGTCGAGGTCCGACACCCCGTCGCCGACCTCCTCGACCACCCCCGACACGTCCCCGCCGAGCACCGTGGGCAACGGCAGGTCGGGAATGGCGACGCCCTGCCGGATCTTCGCCTCCACCGGGTTGGTCCCGGAGGCGTGCACCCTGACCAACACCTCGCCCGGCCCCGGCGCCCGCCGCTCGACCTCCCGGAGCGTGAGCACCTCGGGCCCACCGAACTCGGAGAGCACCACCGCACGCGTTCCCATCCCGCCCGGCTACCCGACCCGCAGCCCGCGAAACGGTCATGTCGGTTGGTCGTCGCGGTCCTCGTCCTCCGCGGCCTCGTCCTTGTCCTCGCCGCGGCGGCGGAGGTAGTCGAAGCCGGGGATGCCGAGGATGGCCTGGCGGACGTCGTTGGCGACCTCCAGCAGTTCGTGCATGTCGGGGCCGACCTGGCCGAGGGTGGTGAGGATCGGCAGTACGTCCTCGTTGAGGTGCCGGGCCAGGCGGGGCAGCTCGTCGACCATTTCGATCGCGGCCCGCACCTCGTGCTCGCCGAACTCCTTGGCGAACTCCAGCATCGGCTGGAGCGCGGTCACCTGCGCCTCGGCCGCCGCGATCACCCGGCGGGCGTGCGCCACCGTGTCCTCGGCGTCGGTGACCGCCCGGTCCGCGCGGGTCACGAGGGACTCGGTCGCGCTCAGCAGGTCCAGCAGCCGGCCGGGCACCGACCCGGCCGCCTCGGCGGTCCGCCAGGTCCAGCGGACGACGTCGGTGGGGCGGGGAACGCGGGGGATCACCATGGCTCCTATTCCACACCAACCCGGCGGCTACCGCGTCGCGCCGAGGAAGGCTCCGGTGACCTCGACCGCGGTCGCCGAGGTCGAGGCGTCCAGGACGAGGGTGGCGAACGCGAGGTCGCCGCGGTAGCCGACGAACCAGCCGTGCGCCCGCGAGCCGTCGCCGACCTGGGCGGTCCCGGTCTTGCCGGCGACGTCGCCGTGGCCGGCGAGGGCGGTGCCGCTGCCGGCGGTGACGACCTCGCGCATCATCGTCCGCAGCGAGTCGACCACGGGTGCCGGCGGCGGCTGGTAGCCGGCGTTGACCGTGGTGTCGAGGTCACGCCACAGCCTCGGGGTCACCGCCTCGCCGGAGGCGACGGTCGCGGTCAGCACGGCGAGCCCGAAGCAGCTGACCCGCACGGTGCCCTGCCCGATACTGTTCTCGACCTGCTCGGCCGTGTTCGCGGCGGGCCGCACGCTGCCGGCCTCGGTGGTGATGCCGGGGATGGCGAAGTCGGCGCCGAGCCCCAGCTGGTCCGCGGCCCGCGGGAGCGCGTCCGGCGGCAGACCGGCGGACTGCGCGGCGAACGTGGTGTTGCACGAGTGCGCGAACGCCGTCCGCAGCGGCACGTCGCCGAGCTCGAAGTCCGCGTTGCGCACCGTGCGCTGGCCCACGGTCACCGAGCCGGGGCAGGGCAGGACGGTGTCGAGGTCGGCCGTGCCGGCCTCGAGGATGGCGGTGGCCGTGGCGACCTTGAACGTGGAGCCCGGCGGGTACAGCCCGTTCAGCGCCACCGGCGCGTCGCCGGCGGCGGCGTTCTGCGCCACGGCGAGCAGGTCCCCGGTGGACGGCTGGACGGCGACGAGCATGGCGGGCAGCCGCCGCGTGTCCACCGCGGCCTGCGCCGCCCGCTGCACGCGCCGGCTCAGCGTTGTGGTGATCGCCGGCGCCCGCCTGCCGTGCACGACCCCGACCTCCTTGCCCTCCGGGTTCACCAGGGCGACGTACCAGGCCTGCCCGCCGCCGCGGCCGTTCGCGACCCGGGCCATGCCGGGCAGCAGCATCGGCGCGACCGGCGGGCTGGTGGCCGACGGACCGCCCTCGGTCCACGTCAGCAGCGGGCCGCCGTCGCGGTCGCGCACCGCCGGTGCGCCGGTCCGGTCGCGCAGCACCAGCCCGTGCCCGGCCATCAGCCGGGGGTGCACGACGGCGGGTTCCCAACGGACGCGCCACGTCGCGCCGTCCTCGACCAGGTGCAGCTCGTTCTCGTAGGTCCAGGCGCGCTCGGCGCCCAGGTGCCAGGTGAGCGTGAACCGGGCACCACCGGCCGGGTCGACCGCCCGCGACAGTTCCGCCTCGACCGAGGTCGGCGCGAGCGTGCGCCACACGTGCGCGAGCTGGGTGGTGGCGGCCTCGGGGTCGTCGGTCAGCGCGCCCGCCACCGTGGTCCGCCCCGAGGCCAACGCGGTCAGGAACTCGTCGGCCACCCCGCCCGCCGACAGCGGCGGCTCGTCCGCCACGGCCGGCTCCGTGGAGTCCGCCGACGGCGTCAGCTGCAGCACCCCGAGCGCGGTGATGACCATCACCAGCACCCCGCTGACCACGAGGATCAGCCGTTTCCGGGCAGCGGTGGAGCCGAACTCGTCACCGTCAGCGCGCACAGGTCCCCCAGGACGTCGGCCCCCGACCCGGCCTGACGAGAAATCTTACCCGCCCCGGTCGAGTTCGACGGTCGCCGTTCGTCCTCGGGTCGTCAGTTCCTCGAGGAAGGGATCGCAGTGGAGTTGTTGGAGCAGTACCGGCTGGCGCAGGACGGGTTCGACGCGGTCGTGGCGGCGGTGCCGGCCGACCGGTGGGACGCGCCGTCGGCGTGTGCGGAGTGGACGGTGCGCGACGTCGTCGGGCACGTGATCTGGGGGCAGCACCAGTTGCGGGCGTGGGCGACCGGATCGGCCGACCCGGAGCCGACCGGCGCGCCCGGCTCGTCGTGTCCGGGCGTGCTGGCCGGGACGGACCCGGTCGCGACGTGGCGGGACGCGCGGGCGAGGTCGGTGCCGGCCCTGACGCCGGCGGCGCTGGCGCGGATCACGTCGATCACCGGGATCGGCGAGGTGCCGGTGTCGATGGTGGTGACCCTGCTGCTGACCGACACGGTGGCGCACACCTGGGACGTCGGCCACGCGCTCGGCGCACGCGTCGAGCTGGACCCGGTCCTGGTGGGTGTCGCGTTCGACTGGGCGCGGGCGAACATGGTGCGCGCCCCGGGGTACTTCGGCCCTGAGCTCACGCCGCCCACGGACGCCGACGAGCAGACCAGGATGCTGGCCTACCTCGGGCGGGCGGCCTGGCAGCCGGTGTCGGCCTGACTCAGCCGGGGTGGTGCGGGACGGCCTCCCGCACCACCTCCAGCCGGCCGGCGAGGAAGCGGCGGTCGGCCGGGTCGGTGGCCAGCTCGTGCGCGCGCCGGTACGCCGCGGCGGCCTCCGCGTGGCGGTCGAGGCGGCGCAGCAGGTCGGCGCGGGCGGCGTGCAGCAGGTGGTAGCGGCCGAGCCCGCCGGTGTCGTCGAGGTCGTCGATCAGGGCGAGCCCGGCGGCCGGCCCGTCGGTCATGGCGACGGCGACCGCGTGGTTGAGCGCCACCACCGGCGAGGGTGCCACCGCGAGCAGCTCGGCGTAGAGGGCGGCGACGCGGGGCCAGTCGGTGTCCTCGGCGGTGGGTGCCCGGGCGTGCAACGCGGCGATCATCGCCTGCAGCTGGTACGGGCCGACCGACTCGTGCCGCAGCGCCCGGGCGAGCAGCCGCATGGCCTCGGCGATCTCGGCGTGGTCCCACCGGGTGCGGTCCTGGTCGGCGAGCAGCACCAGGTCGCCGTCCGGGTCGTGGCGGGTGGCGGTGCGGGAGTCGTGGAACAGCAGCAGCGCCACCAGCCCGAGGGCCTCGGGTTCGCCGGGCAGCAGGGTGGCGACCAGCCTGGCGAGCCGGATCGCCTCCGCCCGCAGGCGTGTCGGGTCGTCTCCGGTGTAGCCGTGGGTGAAGATCAGGTAGACGACGGCGAGGACCCCGGTGAGCCGTTCGGGCAGCAGGTGGTCGGCGGGCACGGCGAGGCTGATGCCGGCGTCGCGGATCTTGCGTTTGGCCCGCACCAGCCGCTGCGCCAGCGTCGCCTCCGGCACCAGGAACATCCGGGCGATCTCCCCGGCGGTCAGGCCGGCGACCGCGTTGAGGGTGAGCGCGACCCGCGCCTCGAGCGCCAGCGCGGGGTGGCAGCAGGTGAAGACCAGGCTCAGCCGCTCGTCCCCGACCTCGACCAGCCGGTCCTCGTCCGGCCAGGCCGGGGGGCTCGGGGGCTCGGCCCGCTCCTTGTGCCGTCCGACCCGGTCCCGGCGCAGCCGGTCGATCGCCCGGTTGCGGGCCGCGGTGAGCAGCCACGCGACCGGGTCGTCGGGCACCGCGGTGTCCCAGCGGCGCAGCGCGAGCGCGCAGGCGTCCTGCAGGGCGTCCTCGGCGAGCTCGACGTCGCCCAGCACCCGCACCAGGGCGGCGAGCAGCCGCGCCCGGTGCTCCCGGTACACCCGCTCCACCGCGGCACGGCTCACGTTCCGGGCCCCTGGGCGAGCGGCCGGACCTCGATCGAGCCCTGTTCGGCGAACGGGCACAGCGCGGCCAGCTCCAGCGCCTCGTCGAGGTCGGCGCAGTCGAGGACGTAGTAGCCGCCGAGGTGCTCGTGGGTCTCGGGGAACGGACCGTCGGTGACCAGGGCGCGACCGTCGCGCACGCTGACCGTGGTGGCGGTGTCCTCGCCCCGCAACGCGCCCACGCCGACGAGCGCGCCCCGCCGGCGGCACTCGTCGGCGAACGCGATCACCCGCGCCACGGCCTCGTCGAACCCGGGGTCGCTCGGCGCCGGCCGCTCGCAGTTGTAGATCAGCAGCATGTACTTCACCGCCCGAAAATACACCCCGCGGTGATTACAACCACCGCTGGACGTATTTCCGCTACATTCGGCGACGAGCCACATGCGGCGTTCACGTTTTCGAGTGACTGGTCTGCTGTTCTCCACAACTCTGCCTAGCATGGCACCACCGCACCCAACGGAAATGGAGCAACCGCTGTGACCGTCGTGCAGACCGACGTCGTTCCCCCGCCATTCTTCTGTCCTTTTCCCGCCGCGGTCCACCCGGACACCGCGGAGCTCGAGCGCCGGTCGATCGACTGGATCGACGATGTCCGGGTACACCGGACCGACCGCGAACGCGCCCGGCTGGTCGGCTCGCACAGCGCGGAGTTCTACGCCCGGTTCGCGCCGAGCGGTCCCACCGACCACGTGCTGACCGCCGTCCTCTGGGTGTACTGGGGTTTCGCCTTCGACGACGCCCGGTGCGACGCCGGCCCGCTCAGCGCCGACCCGTCGGGGTTCCTCCCGATGGCCGGCCAGGTGCAGCGCGCGGCGGAGTCCGGCGAGGCACCCGACGAGCCGTACGCGGCCGCGTTGCACACGATCGTCACCCGCATGCGCGCACAGGTCTCCGACACCGTGGTGCGCCGGTTCACCGACGCCCAGCGCCACTGGCTCTACGACGTGGCGTGGCAGGTCGGGAATCACGCCGCCGGGCGGATGCCGACGGTTCCGGAATACCTCACGATGCGCCTCGGCAGCTCGGGTGGGCCGCCCACCATCGCGTTGTTGGAAATCGCCAACGCGATCGAGGTCCCGTCCCGGGAGATGGATTCCCCGGCGGTCCGCGCGCTCACCGAGATGACGCAACTGGTCGCCGCGCTGGACAACGACCTGCATTCCTACCGCAAGGAGATCGCCGAGACCCACACCGCCCAGAACATCATCAGCGTCCTGTGCCACCACGAACGCCTCGAGCCGGCCGCCGCGCTCGACGCCGCGGTGTCGATCCGCGACCGCGTGATGCTCCGGTTCATCGCCCTGCGCGAGCGGGTGCGGACCGGGGCCGGCGAGGAGCTGCGCATCTACCTCGACGGCCTCGGCCACGCCATCCGCGGCAACATCGACTGGGCCGCCACGGTGCCCCGCTACGTCACCGGCGCACCCGACGCCGTGGCGAGTCCCACCCGCGACGAGCCGCACGACCCGAACCCCGACCCGCTGCCGTTCCCCGCGGTCTCCTGGTGGTGGGACCGCCTGCTCTGAGTCACCCCCGGACGGCGCGCGCCCGGTCGCGCGGCGACGGGACCCACGGCTCGCCGCCGGGC
>DATABL010000271.1:0-26194 GCA_036259595.1 Actinophytocola sp. | reverse complement strand
TCCTGCACCTGGACGGCAGCGTCGACCGGCTCCCCGCGCACGGCGACCCGGTGGAGGTCCCGGGCGGCCGGACGGTGGGGTTCGTCGGGTCGGCGGCCCGGCACCACGAGCTGGGCCCGGTCGCGCTGGCGCTGGTCAAGTACTCGGTGCCGCTGGACGCCGAGCTGCTCGCCGGGGACGACGACCGGGTGGTGCAGGCCGCGATCGACCCCGACTCGGTGCCGGACGCGACCCCCGCCCTCGGTCGCGAGGCTGCCAAGCGGCTGCGCGGCTGACTACTCTGCGGGTCCATGACAGGGACCCTGATCACCGTCGCGCCGACCGGGGCGGAACACGCCAAGTCGGACGTACCGAACCTGCCGGTCACCCTCGACGAGCTGGTCGCCGAGGCGGAGGCGTGCGAGGCCGCCGGGGCGGCGATGATCCACGTGCACATCCGCGGCGCGGACACCCGGCCCACGCTCGACCTCGGCCGGCTGAAGGAGACGGTCGCGGCGCTGCGGGAGCGGACGAACCTGGTCGTGCAGCTGTCGACCGGCGGCGCGGTCACCGACCCGGAGTCCGACCGGCTGCGCGTGCTCGAGGCGATCCCGGACTCCGCGTCCTGCACGATGGGCACGGTCAACTTCGGTGACGACGTGTTCCTGAACCGCTGGGAGTTCGTGGTCGAGCTGCACAAGCGGATGCGGGAGCGCGGGATCGTCCCGGAGTACGAGATCTTCGACGTCGGCCAGCTGGCCAGCCTGCGCCGGCTGCTCGACGAGCACGGCCTGCCGGCGGGCGGGAAGGTGCACGTCGACCTGGTGATGGGCGTGCCCGGCGGGATGCCCGGGGACACCGAGACGCTGGTCGCGGCGCTGCGCGCGATCCCGGCCGGCGCGACGTTCTCGGCCACCGGGATCGGGCGGACGACGGTGCCGGTGCTGCTGGCGTCCCTGTCGGCCGGCGGGCACGTGCGGGTCGGCATGGAGGACACGGTGTCGTTCGCACGCGGGGAGCGGGTGCGGGACAACGCGCAGCTGGTGGAACGGGCGGCGGCCTTCGCGACGCTGGCGCAGCGGCCGCCGCTGTCGCCGGACCAGGTGCGGGATCTCATCGGGGTTGCGGAAAGCAACTGACTCTGTAACAACTTGGCGACAGACCCCTCGGTACCGGAGGATGGGCACGTGATCGAAGTCCGACCAGGTGGCCGCAGGCGAATAGACCGGGTGCTCGCGCCGGACTACGTGGCCGACCTGAGGAAGCTCGACCTGACCGAGGTCCGCGCACGGCGCGACGACGCCGCCCAGGAGGAGACGGATCTGTCGTACCTGCGGCGGCTGCTGCACGGGCGGATCGACATCGTGAAGGCGGAGCAGCGCCGCCGGGTGGAGGGCGGCTCCGCCTCGGTGGTGGAGCGCCTGGTGGAGATCCTCGCGGACAACGCGGTGGGTCCGGCCCCGGCGGGCTCGGGCCGGCACCACCCGCTGGAGCCGTCCCGGGCGGAGGCCCACCGCCGACACGTCGAGGCGCTGGTGTCCGACGCCGACCTGTCCGACGTCACGTCGCTGCCGGACGAGCGGCTGGACCTGGCGCTGCGCACGTACGTGGCCGAGGAGGCGTCGGTGTCCCAACGCCGCCGCGAGGTGCAGCAGGTGGTGGACGCCCTGAACGACGAGATCGCCGGCCGCTACCGCGCCGGCAGCGCCTCGGTCGACCAGCTCCTGGCCGCCGAGCGCGGCGACCCCGAGGACAGCCCTAGTTGAAGCGTTCGCGGATGGCCAGGTCGCCCCAGAAGTCGCGGAGGCTCTCGAAGCGGGTGGCGATCTCGTCGACGTCCTCGCGTTCCAGCGCGGCCACGATGGCGTTGACGTCCTCGGCCGACGTGTCGGACTTCAGCTCCTCGTCGTCCAGGAGCTGAACCAGGCCGCCGTAGTCCAGCTCCACCGCCGAGTGCGGGTGGAAGTGCTCCAGCCACCGGCCGGTGTCCTCCAGGACCTTCGTCGGCCCCTGGTCGCCCAGGACGCGCTCGGCCAGCGAGTGCGCCTTCGCCACCCGCCGCCGGGCGTCGGCCATCGCCACCCGCCAGCAGACCTGGCGGCGCGGGTCCTCGCGGGTGGCCAGGACCAGGTGACGGTGCTCCGGGTCGACGAGGGTGAACCACGGCAGCGGCACCGTCCATGTCGTCGACACGATGTGCACCGCGCCGCCGGGGAGGTCCGACAGCACCGAGGCCGCCTTCTCGCGCACCGTGTCCGGTGACGTCGGGAGCGCGGCCGTGCGCAGCGCCTGGTGCGCCGAGGACAGGAACCCGACCAGCGCCGCCGCCGAGCGGGCGCGCACGTCCAGGGGGCACACCAGCGGGCCCGGTCCGACGGTCGCCTGGTCGACCGGGACCTCGGCCGGGTCGAGCACCAGCAGCTCCCGCTCGGCGCGCGGGGACGGGTCGCCGTTCGCGAGCTCGCCGGGGAGCAGCGTCGGGGGCTGCGAGAGCTGTGATCTGAGCCACATGTCGCGCTCGCGTTCGCCCACGGTCGTGTGGTCGAGATGGTCCGTTTCGAGGGCCGCACGCAGCGGTTTGGCGACTACCTCCTCGAACGAGGACAACGGTTCGTACACCCGGAGGTAGGCGACGAACGGTCGGGGCACGGGTGGCATCGTGTCACGGACCGAAACCCGGTGCGAAGGTGCCCGGGAACACCGTGCCCCTTCGCACAGAACCCCGTCGGCACGGTACGGTAGTTGGCAGGAACCAGTTGTCGAGATCAGCGGGGCCGCCGATTCCCCCGGCCGCCCCGTCACTGTGCGAGGGGGTCGAGCCATGGGGCGCGGCCGGGCCAAGGCTAAGCAGACCAAGGTGGCGCGTGAGCTCAAATACAGCTCTCAGCACACCGACTTCGAGGCTCTGCAACGCGAACTGTCGAGCCAGCCGTCGTCGGACGGCAACGGCGAGCGGTTCGACAGCTACGAGGATGACGACGAGGACGACGACTACCGTCGTTGACCATCCGGTTCAGGGGCGGCCCAGGTAACGCACCTGGTTCGACTTCGCCTTGTCCAGCTCCTCACGGGCGTCGGTGACCGCCGGGTACGTCGAGTACTCCGGCACACCGACCTCCCACCACGCTCCGGCGTCCGTCCACGCCGAAGGGTGCGTGGTGATCACCACGACGGCTACCCGGCCGTCCCGCGCGTGGGCACGCGCCCGCGCGTAGGCGGCCGGTAGCTCGTCGAGGTCCCGCGCGGCGAGCACGGCGGCGCCGAGCGACGCCGCGTGGGACGCGAAGTCGACCCGCGGCGTGTTCGCCTGCCGCGAACGCGCGTCGGCGTACATGTTGTTGAACGCGGGCGCGCCGTTGCCGCGCTGCAGCCGGTCGATCACCGCGTACCCGTCGTTGTCGCACACCACGGCGACGAACCCGTGGCCGGCGAACGCGGCGGAGAACAGCTCCGAGTTCAGCATCAGGTACGAGCCGTCGCCGACCAGCGTGGTCACCAGGCCGTCCCGTGCCATCGCCGCGCCCCAGGCGCCGGCGAGCTCGTAGCCCATGCAGGAGAACCCGTACTCGACGTCCATCCCGGGCCCGCCGCCGATCGCGCGCCAGCCCCCGATCAGCTCGCCGGGCAGGCCGCCGGACGCGGTCATCACGTAGTCGCCCGGCTCGCTGGCCTCGTTGACCACGCCGACCACCTGCGCGTACGTCGCCGGCCCGGCCGGGTCGTCGGAGCCGGGTGCGCGCAGCGCGTCGATGTAGGCGTCCCAGCGTGCCCGCTCCTCACCCGCCCTGGCCGTCCACGCCGCCCCGGCGCGCCAGCCGGACAGCGACGGCGCCAGCTCGGCCAGTGCCTCGCGGGCGTCGGCGACCAACGCGAGCGCGCCGTGCTTGACCGCGTCGAACCGCGCCGCGTTGATCGTCACCAGCCGCACGTCCGGCCCGAACAGCGACCAGGACGCCGTGGTGAAGTCCTGCAGCCGGGTGCCGACCGCGAGCACCAGGTCGGCCTCGGCGGCCAGCGCGTTCGCCGACGCCGAGCCGGTGATGCCCAGCGGGCCCGCGTGCAGCGGGTGGTCGTGCGGCACGAGCGTGCGCCCGGCGGTGGTCTCGACGATCGGCACGCCGTGCGCTTCGGCGAACGCGGTGGCCTCGTCCGCCGCGCCCGAGTACCGCACCCCGCCGCCGAGCACCAGCAGCGGCCGCCGGGACGCCCGGACCGCCGCGACGACCCGCTCCAGCGCGTCCCGGTCCGGCCGGGGCCGCGGCGGGTGGTGGGTGACCGGCTCGAACAGGGCGTCCGGGAAGTCGAACGCCTCGGCCTGCACGTCCTGCGGCAGCGCGAGGGTGACCGGGCCGCAGTCGGCCGGGTCGGTGAGCACCCGCGCGACCTGCGGCAGCGTGGCGACGAGCTGCTCGGGCCGGGTGATCCGGTCGAACCAGCGGCTCACCGCGCGGAAGGCGTCGTTGACCGTGGCGGTGCCGTCGCCGAACGGCTCCACCTGCTGGAGCACCGGGTCGGGCGCCCGGTTGACGAACGTGTCCCCGGGAAGCAGGAGCAGCGGCAGCCGGTTGGCGTGCGCGACCCCGGCGGCGGTGACCATGTTCAACGCCCCCGGCCCGATCGACGACGTGGCGACGCCGACCTGCCGCCGGTGCGTCGCCTTCGCGTAGGCGACCGCGGCCAGCGCCATTCCCTGCTCGTTGTGCCCGCGCCACACCGGCAGGTCGGCCTCGGACAGCGCGGTGCCCAACCCGAGCACGTTGCCGTGTCCGAAGATCGCGAACACGGCCGGGAACAGCGGCGCCTGGGTGCCGTCCATCAGCACCGTCCGCTGCGCCCCCAGCCACCGCACCAGGGCCTGCGCCGTGGTGAGGATCACGGGCTCGACACCTCCCGCAGCTCGTGTTCCAGGGCCTCCAGCTCCGCGCCGCCGGACATCTGGCGGGTCAGCTCCTCGATCGTGATGTCCTTCTTCTCCGTCGAGCCCAGGCTGGCGCCGCGCTTGAGGATGAGGAACCGGGTGCCGACCGGGTAGGCGTGGTGCGGGTTGTGCGTGATCAGCACGACGCCCAGCCCCCGGTCCCGCGCCTGCGCGACGTGCCGCAGCACCAGGCCGGCCTGCTTGACGCCCAGCGCCGCGGTCGGCTCGTCCAGGATCAGCACCTTCGCGCCGAAGTGCACCGCCCGCGCGATCGCCACGCACTGCCGCTCGCCGCCGGACAGCGTGCCGACCGGCTGCTCGACGTCGCGCAGGTCGATGCCCAGCTCGGCCAGCGCCGCGCGGGCGGTCTCCCGGCCCCGGCGCCGGTCGAGCCGCTGGAACGGTCCGAAGCCGACGGTCGGCTCGGAGCCGAGGAAGAAGTTGCGCCACACGCTCATCAGCGGCACCACCGCGAGGTCCTGGTAGACGGTCGCGATGCCGAGGTCGAGCGCCGCGCGCGGGGACGCCAGCCGCACCTCGTTCCCGTCCACCAGGAACCGGCCGGAGTCGTGCTGGTGCACCCCGGCCAGGATCTTGATCAGCGTGGACTTGCCGGCGCCGTTGTCGCCGAGCACGCAGGTGACCTCGCCCGGGTTGACCACGGTGGACACGTCGCGCAGGGCCACCACGTTGCCGTAGTTCTTGCCGATCCCGTCGACCTCGATCAAAGGGCTCATCGCCGGACCCTCTCCGCTCGGCGCCGGAACGTGTTGTTCACCAGCACCGCGCCGAGCAGCATGATGCCGAGGAAGAGCATGAACCAGTCGGAGTTCCAGTTCGCGAACACGATCCCCTGCCGGGCCATGCCGAAGATCAGCGCGCCGATCGCGGCGCCGATGGCCGAGCCGAACCCGCCGGTGAGCAGGCAGCCGCCGATCACCGCGGCGATGATGAACTGGAACTCCAGCCCGATGCCCTGGTTGGCCTGCACGGTGGTGAACCGCAGGATGTTGATCGAGCCGACCAGCCACCCGGCCAGCGCGGTCGTCATGAACAGCAGGATCTTCGTCCGCCGCACCGGCACGCCGACCGCCCGCGCGCTGGGCGCCGAGCCGCCGACCGCGAACGTCCAGTTGCCGAACTTCGTGCGCACCAGGACCCACGCGGCGAGCGCGGCGAACCCGAGCCACCACACGATCGAGATCTGGAACGGGGTGTCGCCGACCTGGAACGTCGAGGCGAACACGAACCCGGCCGACTCGTAGCCGTCGGTCGAGCGCATCCCGGAGACCTGCACGGAGTTGGTGACCAGCCGGGTGATGCCGAGGTTGAGCCCCTGCAGCGCGAGGAACGTGCCGAGCGTGACGATGAAGCTCGGCAGCCCGGTGCGCACCACGATCCAGCCGTTCAGCGCGCCGACGCCGAGCGCGAACACCAGCGACAGCAGCAGCGCGAACCACACGTTCAGCCCGACCTCGACCGCGAGGATCGCGGTGACCAGCGCCGTGGACGCGGTCATCACGCCGGCGGACAGGTCGAACTCGCCGCCGATCATCAGCAGCGCCACCGCGACCGCCATGATGCCGAGCGTCGCCGAGTCGTCCAGCCAGGTCGCCACACCCGCCGCGGTGAGGAACTTGTCGGCGACGATCGAGAAGAACACGAACACGGCGAGCGCGCCGATCAGCGCGCCGATCTCCGGCCGCACGATCAGGCGGCCGACCAGCCCGTTCGGTCCGACCCGTTCGTCGACAGTTGTCGTTGTCATCCCGGCTCCTCAGCGCGTGCCGCGTTCGGTGTACGGACGCACCAGGTCCGCGTTGGACTGGTCGACGAAGCCGGGGCCGGTGAGCACCGGCTGCCCGCCGCCGAGCGTGTTGCCGTTCTCCCGGTAGAGCTTCAGCATCACGATCGGCAGGTAGCCCTGCTGGTACTGCTGCTGGTCGACGGCGAAGACGATGTCCCCGGCGCGGATCGCGTCGACCACGTCGGTGTTGAGGTCGAACGTGGCGACCTCGGCGTCCGACCCGGCGCCGGCGGCCGCGGTGACCGCACGGTCGGCGACCTGGGAGTTGAGCGTGAGCACGGCGTCGACGTCCGGGTTGGTCTGCAGCGCGCCGCGGATGCGGGCCTCGATGTCGGTGGGGTTGGCGATGTCGACCTGGAGGTTGGTGACCTCGCCGTCACCGAAGCCGTCGCGGGCGCCGTCGCAGCGGTCGGCGAGGCCGGAGTTGCCGGCCTCGTGGATCACGCAGATCATCTTCTTCTTGCCGGCCTGCCGGAACCGCTCGCCCGCGGCCTGCCCGGCGATGAACTCCTCCTGGCCGACGTGGGCGATCGCGCCGAACTCCTCGCTGCGGTCGGTGCCGGAGTTGATCGTGACGACCGGGATGCCGGCGTCGACGGCCGCCTCGATGGACGCCTTGAGCGCGTCCGGGTTGGCCATCGACACGACGAGCCCGGTCTTGCCCTGCGCCACGGCGTTGTCGATGAGCTTGGCCTGCGCGCCGGGGTCGCCGTTGGACACGTAGCTGACGCTGACGCCTAGGTCGCGGCCGGCGGCCTCGGCACCGTTCTTGACCACGCTCCAGAAGGCGTCGCCCTCGGTGCCGTGGGTGATCACGGCGAAGTCGAGCGGGGCGTCGGGGTCGAACTCGGTACTGCCGCCGCCCCCGCCGCCGCCCGCCGGTGGGGTGGCGGACTCGGCGGTCGGGCCGGTGCAGGCGGCGAGCACCAGTGCGAGTGCCGCCAGCGCGGCGGCGAGTAAGGCGGGCCTGCTTCGCCCTCGGTCGGACATCGTCGTCTCTCCCCTCAGGGCGCCACGTCCTCAGTGGACGGAATCGAGGAAGGCCAGACTACGCGCCGTGTCCCGCCGCGGCAGCCGGTCTGTGTCCGCGCCGCCGTCCTCGGGCAGCGCGGTGTCCTGTTCGAGTACGTACCAGCCGTGGTAGTCGTTGTCACGCAACAGTTTCAGCAGAGCGGCGACATCGACGTCACCGTCGCCGAGCGGCACGTAGATGCCGCGCGCGACCGATTCGGTGTAGCCGATCCGGCCTTCGCGCACGGCGTCGGCGAGGTCGGCGCGGACGTCCTTGAGGTGTACGTGGCCGACGCGGTGCGGGTGCGCCCGGACCAGCTCGACGGGGTCGGTGCCGCCGATCAGCAGGTGCCCGGTGTCGACGCAGAGCGGCAGGTCGGAGTCGGCGAGGAACCGCTTGACCTCGGCGGCGGTCTCGACCTGGGTGCCGACGTGCGGGTGCAGCACGGTACGCAGGCCGTGGCGCACGGCGGCGTCGCGAACCAGGCCGGCGGTGTCGACGAGGGTCCGCCACTGCTCGGGGCGCAGCGGCGGGCGTTCGTCGTACCCGTCCAGCCCGGTGTTCGCGGCGAGCACCAGCACCTCGGCGCCGGCCGCGGCGAGCAGCTCCGCCTGCCGGGCGGCTTCGTCCACAGTGCCCTGTTGGCGCTCGGGGTCGTGCAGCACGACGGCGAGGAAACCGCCGACGAGCCCGAGCCGGTGCGCGGCAAGGGTTTCCCGCAGCGTGGCGGGGTCGGTCGGCAGGTAGCCGGGTGGGCCGAGCTCGGTGGCGGCGAGGCCGAGGTCGGCCATCTCGCCGAGGACGGTCGCGGGGTCGAGCACGCGGCCCCAGCCGGGTACCTCGCAGACTCCCCAGGAGATGGGCGCGGTGGCGATCCTCATGCCGGGCTCCGCACGTCGAGCCGCACCGGGGCGCCGCTGTGCAGGGACTGCTCGCACGCCTCGGCGAGGCGCAGGCTCGTCAGGCTGTCCCGGGCCGGCGACGGGTTGCCCGCGGCACCGGCGAGGACGTCGACGAACACGCTCATCTCGTTGCGGTAGGCGCGGCGGAACCGTTGCGGGAAGCCGGGATACGGGTCGGCCGGCAGCGGCCCACCGGGTTCCAGCGAGCGCAGCGGGGTGCGCGGGTCGAGCCCGACGGTGACCGAGTCCTTGGCGCCGAGCACCTCGATGCGGTGGTCGTAGCCGAGCGGGTCGTGCCGGCCGGCGGCGAGGGTCGCGAGCGCGCCGCCGGCGAACCGCAGCAGCACCACGGCGTTGTCGACGTCCCCGGCGGCGGCGAAGGCGTCGTCGACGAGCACCGAGCCGGACGCGTAGACCTCGGTGACCGGCTCGCCGACCAGCCAGGGGACGGCGTCGAGGTCGTGGATGAGCAGGTCGCGGAAGATGCCGCCGGAGGAGGGCAGGTAGGCGAGGTCGGGCGGTTCGGCGTCGTAGCCGACCGCGCGGACGTGGTAGATCGGGCCGATCGCGCCGGCCCGGATGCGGCGGTGCAGGTCGAGCACGGCCGGGTCGAAGCGCCGCTGGAAGCCGACCAGCACCGGCACCGTGGTCCGCTCGATGTCCTCGACCAGCGCGGTCATCGCGTCGAGGCCGGCGGCGATCGGCTTCTCGCACAGCACGGGCATGCCGGCGGCGAGGCAGGCGCGGACGAGGTCGGCGTGCGTGGTGGTCGGGGTCGCGACGATCACGCCGTCGGCGAGTTGGAGGAGGGTGTCGAAGTCCGGGACCGCGCGGGTGCCCGAGCCCCAGCCGGGGCTGCCGCTGGCGCGCCCGCCGGCGCCGCCGGGCTCGTCGAGCACGTCGGCGGCCTGCTCGGCGCGGCCGGGGACGGGGTCGAACAGCAGCACCTGGTCGACCTTGTCCAGCGACGCCAGGTGCGTCGCGTGCATGGTCCCGATCCGACCGACGCCGGCCACCCCGATGCGCATCCCGCTCCGTTCCCGAATTAGAGCGCTCCAATCGCCCTATCCTGTAATGTCGGTCACAGAGTGTCAAGGGAGGCCCGGTGCCCCGACCGACGATCGAGGACGTGGCGGCCAGGGCGGGCGTGTCACGGGCGTTGGTGTCGCTGGTGATGCGGGGTTCGCCGAAGGTCAGTGCGGGACGGCGCGCGGCGGTGCTGCGGGCGGCGGAGGAGCTGGGGTACTCGCCGCACCTGATGGCGCGGTCGCTGGCGAGCCGGACGTCGCACGTGCTCGGCGTGATGGTGTCGGACCTGCACAATCCGTTCTGGGCCGAGGTGGTCGACGGCCTCGACGCCGGTGCGCGGGCGGCCGGTTTCGAGCTGGTGATCAACACCGGCGGGCGGTCGCCGGCGCGGGAGCGCCAGGCGCTGACGGGGTTGCTGTCGTTCCGCCCGGCCGGGGTCGCGCTGCTGGGCCCGGTGCTGCCGGCGGCCGCGTTCACCGGGGCGTCGGCGCACACGCCGGTGGTGCTGGTCTCGCGCTCGTCCCGAGTGTCGACCGTGGACACCGTGAACGACGACGGCAAGGCCGGCTCCGCGATGGCGGTGGAGCACCTGGTGTCGTTGGGGCACAGGGAGATCGCCCACATCGACGGCGGCAACGGATCCCAGTCCGCACCCCGCCGCACGGGCTACGTCGCGGCGATGCGCCGGCACGGCCTGCCGCCGAGGGTGGTGCGCGGGGAGTACACGGAGGCGGCCGGCGCGGCGGCGGTGCGCGCGTTGCTGTCCCCGTCCCCACCGACGGCCCTGCTGGCGGCGAACGACCTCAACGCGGTGGGGGCGATCTCGGCACTGGAGGAGGCGGGCCTGTCGGTACCCGGCGACGTGTCGGTGGTGGGCTACGACAACACCTGGCTGGCCGCCCTCCGCCACATCTCCCTGACGACGATCGACCAGCCCCGCAACGAGATGGGCCGCCTGGCCGCGGAAGCCCTGATCCACCGCGTCCGCGGCGAGCGCGGCACCCCGGCCCGGCATTTTCTCCCGCCGCGCCTGGTGGTTCGTGCAACGACAGCGGCCCCCCGCGCGATGGGCAGACTATGAGTTTTCTCCGATACGTCACGATCGTCGCCTTCGCCGCGGCGGCGGTGGTTGGCTGTGGCTCGCCGTCCGGGACCTCCGAGGACGGCACGACCGCCGTGGTCCAGAGCCCGGACGAGCCCGAGATGTCGTTGCGACCACCGGAGTCTCCGCCGGCCATCGCCACGCCGACACCGGCGCCGGCCGCGCCGGAGCAGTGGCCCATGCCGGACGTGGTGGGACTGAGCCTGCAAGACGCGCAGGACACCATCCAGGCGACGACCGGCGGGGCCGTGTTCTACAGCGGCTCGCACGACCTGGGCGGGGAGGACCGCAACCAGGTGCTGGACGCCAACTGGCAGGTGTGCACGCAGAACGTCCCGCCCGGCACCCCGATCACCCCCACCTCGACGATCGACCTCGGCACCGTGAAGCTCGCCGAAAGCTGCCCGTAGCGGGTGCGGGTCAGAACAGGCGGCCGAGGGTGTTCTCGTAGATGTCGCGGCCGCCTTCGACGGCGTCGCCGGCGGTGCCGAGGATCGTGTCGGCGGTGTCGTTGACCAGTTCGCCGCCGGTGTCGGTCAGTTCGTTCCAGGCGGAGTCCCAGTCGCCGTCGAGGAGGTGGCCGCCGGTGTCCAGGAGGCCGCCGCCCACGTCTTCCACGATGTCCACCGTTTCGCGGCCGGCGCTGGCCGCGGCGTCGATGGCGGGGCCGACGATCGGCAGGTCGGAGCCGGGTAGTTCGGGGGGCAGGGGCTGGTCCTGCCAGCGGGCTTCGGAGACCGCCTCGTAGTTGCCGGTCGCTATGTTGCCCAGGTTCCGCAGGGACTCGGAGCCTTCGTCGTAGTAGCCGACGTGGGCGTCGATCGCGTGGCCGCCGTCCGCGGCGCCGAACTGGTTGGCGCCGAACGACTCGTCGTACGGGCCGGTGGACGAGCCGTCGGCGGTGAACCAGTCGCCGCTCGTGCCCTGGACGACCGGGTCGTGTTCGGTCGTGCCGGCCCAGACGTGGCCGTCGCCCGACGACAGCTGGTCGACGTCGGACGCGCCCACGCCCGGGGAGCCGATGAACGCGATGTCGTCGGCGGCCAGGCCGTTCATGCCGGCATAGCCCACGGTCACGCTGCCGTAGCTGTGGCCCACCACCGTGACGTGCTGGTCGCCCTGGGCCGACGCCCGGTATCCCTCCACATCGGACACCAGCCGTTCGCCGCCGTCGATGGCGTTGTCGGGGGTGGCCACGCTCATGTCCCACGTCGGGGCGTCGTAGCCGAGCCAGGCGATCGTCACGTTCCGCGCGTCCGGGGCGGCGGCGTCCATCTGGGCGCGCAGCGCGGACGCGTCACCGTTCGGGAAGCTGGTCAGGGTCGAGCCGGTGCCGGGGACCACGACCGCGACGTTGTCGGCCAGGTCGGGGTTGCCGTACGCGACGGCGAGCAGGCCCTCCTGCGCGCCGGGGCCGACCGGGTCGTAGGACAGCACGTACGCGCCGTCCGGGGACGCCTCGGTCGCCTCGGCCACCCGCTGCTCGGCCGCCTCGGCGTTCTCGAGTTGGCGGGTGACGTCCTGGCGCTGGTCGAGCAGGTCCGCCAGCGCGGGGTCCCGCCGCATCGCACCCTCGTCGGCCGGGTCGATGCCCAGTTCCTCGGCACGCTGGTCGATCCGCGCGTCCAGCTCCGCCTGGTCCGCGGCGAACCGGGCCCGGTCGACCTCCATCCGCCGGCGGTTCGCGTCGTCGAGCACGTCCGCGGGCAGGCCGCGCAGCCGGCCCAGCTCCTCGAACCGGGTCGCGCGCAGCTGGTCGCGTTCGGTCTCCGACAGGCCCGCCCACCACTGCGCGACGGCCGTCGGGTCCGAGCCGGGCGGGGGCACGGTCAGGCCCGTCACCGGCGCCGTGCTCGCCCAGGACTCCTCGCCGGCGGCGGTCTCGGCGAACGCGGGCGCGATCCGGCCCAGCGCGCCGGCGTAGGCCCGCAGGGTCTGCTCGTAGCCGTCGCGCACGCCGCCCAGCGCCTCGTTCACCCGCGCGGCGAGCGCCTCGGTCGCGGCGGCGTCCATGCCGGACGGGCGGGTGCGCCACACCTGGATCGCGTTGTCGGCGGCGCCCCGCATCGTCCGGTACGCGCCGGCGGCGGCCTCGACGATCTGCTTCGCCTGCCCGAGCCGGTCGTGGGCGGCCGACGTCGCGGTGCCGGAGAGCTCCGCGCGGGACGCGAACCCGGTCGCGGCCTCGCCCTCCCAGCCGGAGGCCGCGGTCGAGCCGCCGCCGTCGATCGCCGAGCGGGCGCCGGTGAGCGCCGACATGGCGGAGCCGATCGGCTCGGCGACGGCCTCGATCCGGCCGGCGTCGCCGCTGGCCAGCTTGCCGTAGGGGATCTCCGGGTCGATCATGACGCCTCCGCCGCGTGCAGGCCGGCGGTGGCGTTGTCGTCGCGGTGTTCGTAGTCCGCGGCGCTGGCGACCAGTCCGTCGGCGGCGTCGTCGACCCACACCGAGCCGTGCCGCAGGTCGTCGCCGTGCTCGCCGACGAAGGTCGCGAAGGCGCTGGCCAGCTCGTCGGCCGCGGCGACCTCGCCGAGCGCGGCCGGCACGAGTTGGGCCACCGACAGCAGCGCCGCCGCGTCCCCCACGCCGTCGGCGCCCTCGTAGATCCGGTTCGACGCGTCCCGCAGCGTGGCGGGCTCCACCTGGTAACCGTCGGGCACAGGGTCCTCCCTTGGTTCGGGCAAAACGACGCTACCGCGCGACCCCGCTGCGTAGGGTGCGTTCGCGCACACTGTGTGCATCCGGAAAGGAGGAGCCCATGCCGGAGTGGACCCCGCAGCGGTGGGTCGAGGTGTTCACCGTGCAGTCGGCCCGGTTCCGGACGGCCGTCGCCGACGCCGACCTCGGCGCCCCGGTGCCGTCGTGTCCGGGGTGGACCTTCACCGAGCTGACCGTGCACGTCGCGCGGTTCCTCGCGCAGGTCACCCGCTACCTGTCCAGCGGGAGCACCGTCCAGCTCCGCCCGGTCACCCCCGCACCGGTCCTCGACCCGCTCGGGCACCTCGACGACGAGCTCGCGCAGGCGACCCTCGCGCTCTCCGCCACCCCCGGCAACCGGCCGGTGTGGACGTTCTCACCGGCCGCACCCGACCTGGCCCATGTCTGGCACCGGCGTGCCGCGCACGAGCTGAACCTGCGCCGCTGGGACGCCCAGGCCGCGCTGCGCACCCTGGACAGCACCGATGGCGACACCGACCCCGACCAGGCCGCCGACGCGATCGACGAGCTCCTCGGCACCCTGCTCGCCGCCCGCCAACTCCTCGACGCGCCGCCCCGGCACGCCGGCACCGCGGTGGTGTCCACGACGGACTGTCCACACGCGTGGTTCGTCCGGTTGCTGCCGGGCCAGGCCCCCGAGGTCCGGCCAGCGGCGCCCGACGAGCCGGCCGACGCGCACCTGACCGGGCAGGCCGCGAACCTGCTCTACCAGCTGTGGAACCGGATGCGACTCACCGGAACGGGCGACGAACGAGTACTCCGCGCGTTGAGAATGAGCTGACCGCCACGTCGGCGCGTCGCGCTGTACCCCCGGACGGCGACCTACACTGGAGGTACCTGACACCGTCCGCAGGGGAGTTGACTCGGTGGTCACCGACCGACATGACGTGCCGGAAACCGAGCCCCGCGAGGAGTGCGGCGTGTTCGGGGTGTGGGCCCCCGGCGAGGAGGTCGCCAAGCTCACCTACTACGGCCTCTACGCGTTGCAGCACCGCGGGCAGGAGGCCGCCGGCATCTCGGTGTCCGACGGCCAGCGGATCGTGGTCTTCAAGGACCTCGGCCTGGTCAGCCAGGTGTTCGACGAGCAGGTGCTCTCGTCGCTGCGCGGCCACGTCGCGGTCGGCCACTGCCGCTACTCCACGACCGGCTCCACCACCTGGGAGAACGCCCAGCCCACGTTCCGCAACACCGCGACCGGCAGCGGCCTGTCGCTGGGCCACAACGGCAACCTGGTGAACACCGCCGAACTGCGCGAGCGGGCCACCGCGGCCGGCGTGCGCACCAACAACGGCGCGACGACCGACTCCGACCTGCTGTGCGGGCTGCTCGCCGCGGCCGCCGCCGACCGGGGCATCGAGCAGGCCGCGATGGAGCTGCTGCCCGACGTGCGGGGCGCGTTCTGCCTGACCTTCGCCGACGAGACCACCCTCTACGCCGCCCGCGACCCGCACGGCGTGCGCCCGCTGGTGATCGGCCGGCTGGAGCGCGGCTGGGTCGTGGCGAGCGAGACCGCGGCCCTGGACATCGTCGGGGCGTCGTTCGTGCGCGAGGTCGAGCCGGGCGAGCTGCTGGCCATCGACGCCGACGGGCTGCGCTCGTCGCGGTTCGCCAACCCCGAGCCGAAGGGCTGCGTCTTCGAGTACGTCTACCTGGCCCGCCCGGACACCACGATCTCGGGCCGCTCGGTGCACGCCACCCGCGTCGAGATCGGCCGCCGGCTGGCCCAGGAGCAGCCGGTCGAGGCCGACCTGGTCATCCCGGTGCCCGAGTCCGGCACGCCCGCCGCGATCGGCTACGCGCAGGGCTCGGAGATCCCCTACGGCCAGGGCCTGGTCAAGAACGCCTACGTCGGGCGCACGTTCATCCAGCCGTCGCAGACCATCCGCCAGCTCGGCATCCGGCTCAAGCTCAACCCGCTCAAGGACGTGATCCGCGGCAAGCGGCTGGTGGTCGTGGACGACTCGATCGTGCGCGGCAACACCCAGCGTGCGCTGGTGCGGATGCTGCGCGAGGCCGGCGCACTGGAGGTGCACGTGCGGATCGCGTCGCCGCCGGTGCGGTGGCCGTGCTTCTACGGCATCGACTTCGCCTCCCGCGCCGAGCTGGTCGCCAACGGCCTCGACCTCGACGGCATCCGCCGCTCGATCGGCGCGGACTCGCTCGGCTACGTCTCGCTCGACGGCCTGATCGCGGCCAGCGAGCAGCCCCGCAGCCGGCTGTGCTCGGCCTGCTTCGACGGGAAGTACCCGATCGAGCTGCCCGAGGAGACCAAGATCGGCAAACACCTCCTCGAAGGACTGGAGAAGGGGGTCGCGGGCTCCGCCGCCCCCGTCGTGCCCGCCGGATATGGTGCCCAGGACGCACTCCAGCGACCCTGAGACCCGGGAACGATGACCGACACCAGTGACTCCCCGCACGCGACCTACGCCGCCGCGGGAGTGAACATCGAGGCCGGCGACGAGGCCGTCCAGCAGCTCAGACCGTTCGCGGAGAAGGCCACGCGACCGGAGGTGCTCGGCGGCATCGGCGGGTTCGCCGGGCTGTTCAAGCTCAAGCTCGACCGGTGGCGCGAGCCGATCCTCGCCGCGTCCACCGACGGCGTCGGCACGAAGATCGCGGTCGCGCAGGCCCTGGACGTGCACGACACGGTCGGCCTGGACCTGGTCGCGATGGTCGTCGACGACCTCGTGGTGTGCGGGGCCGAGCCGGTGTTCCTGCAGGACTACATCGCGGTCGGCGCGGTCGTCCCGGAGCGGATCGCCGCCCTGGTCAAGGGCATCTCCGACGGCTGCGTGCAGGCCGGCTGCGCGCTGCTGGGCGGCGAGACCGCCGAGCACCCGGGGCTGATGACCGACGGCGCCTACGACCTGTCGGCCACCGGCGTCGGCGTGGTCGAGGCCGACGCGGTGCTCGGCCCGGAGCGGGTCCGTCCCGGCGACGTGGTGATCGCGATGGGCTCCACCGGCCTGCACTCCAACGGCTTCTCGCTGGCCCGGCACGTGCTGCTGGAGATCGGCCGGATGCCGCTCGAAGGACACGTCGAGGAGTTCGGCCGCACCCTCGGCGAGGAGATGCTCGAGCCGACCCGGATCTACGCCAAGGACTGCCTCGCGGTCGTGGCCGAGGCCGAGGTGCGCACGTTCGCGCACGTCACCGGCGGCGGCATGGCGGCGAACGTGGCCCGGGTGATCCCGCCCGGGCTGCGCGCGGTGCTCGACCGCGGCACCTGGACCCCCGCGCCGGTGTTCTCGATGATCGCCCAGCGCGGCCGGGTGGAGCGCGCCGAGATGGAGCGCACGTTCAACATGGGGGTCGGCATGGTGGCCGTGGTGGCGCCGGAGGACGTCGACCGCACGCTCGCGGTGCTGACCGCCCGGCACGTGCCGTCCTGGGTACTCGGCGAGGTCACCCCCACCGGTGACGACCCGGACGTCCCACGTGCCGAGCTGATCGGTGACCACCCCCGGTTCTGACCCAGGGCAACCGGCCGGACGGGTGTGCCGTATCACCGGGAGAGGCGAGAGGAACGCGGGTTCGTGCACGACCGGGACACGGAGTTCGGGGAGTACCTCGAGAGCCGGGCTGTCGTCATGCGCCGGACCGCGTACCTGCTGTGTGGCGGCGACTGGCATCGGGCGGAGGACCTCGTGCAGACCACGCTGACGAAGATCTACGTCGCCTGGTCCCGCATCCGGCGCGACGGCAGCGTCGACGCGTACTCCCGCAAGATCATGGTGCGGGCCGCGATCGACGAGTCCCGGCGGGCGTGGCGGCGGCGCGAGTCCCCGGTCGAGGTCCTGCCGGAGGTCCCGACCGGGCCGAACCCGGTCGAGGACGCGGTGGACGTGCGCCGCGCGCTGGCGCGGCTGCCGGCGGGCCAGCGGGCGGTGGTCGTGCTGCGGTACTGGGAGGACCTGTCGGTCGCCGAGACCGCGGCGGCGCTCGGCAGGAGCGAGGGCACGATCAAGAGTCAGGCCGCGAAGGGCCTGGCGACGCTGCGGCGGATGCTGTCCGACGAATCGGCGGGGGCGGGTGAGACATGAGCGCCGACGAGCACGACGAGGACGTGAAGCGGTGGCTGGGCAGTGCCCTGTCCGACGAGCCCCCGTTGCGGCTCGACCGGGACGAGGTGTTCCGGCAGGGCAGGCGCCGGCTGCGCAACCGCAAGCTGTTCCAGGCGGGCGGCGCGGCGAGCGGGGTGGTCGCGGTGGTGGCCGGCGCGGTGCTGTTCAGCGGGTGGGCGACCGAGGAGGAGCCGACCATCCCGCCGGCCGCGAGCTCGACCCGGCAGTCGCCGTCGAGCTCGGCACAGTCGCACCCGGTCGAGGTCCCGACCACGACGAAGGGCCCGCCGCCGTCGACGTCGACGTCGGTGGACGGCGAGATCACCAAGGAGTCCTCGCGGCTGACGGCGGCCCTGACGAGACCGGGCGTGCTGCCCGGGCCGCTCGTGCCGTCGGCGGGCGAGCAGCGGGCCCCGGCGTTCCGGGAGTTGCACGAGGGCGTGTACCGGCTCGAGGCGGACGTGCACACGGGCACCGGGGCCGGCTGGCTGTCGGTGCTGGTGGAGCACGCCGGTGATGGCATGGGGGCGACCTGTGCGATACCGGAGGTGTCGTTCGAGCACTGCGAGGTGCGGACCGAGTTCGGTCTGCGGATGACCGTCGGCGTGCGGAAGCTCGAGGACGGCGAGGTCCGGCTCTGGGTGCGGTCGGTCCGCCCGGGCGAGGGTTTCGTGACGGCGATCTCGTCCAACCTGCCGGGCGGCGACCGGAGCGAGGGCGAGCCGGAGGTGCACGGCGAGTACCCCGCGGTCTCGGAGGCGGAGCTGATCAGGATCGCCGCGCTCCCCGAGTTCGCGCCGCGGTGACCCGTGGACGTCACCGGTGACCTGGAGGTGACCCGGCAGCTGGTGATCCCGGCGGCCGAGCTGCGGGAACGGTTCTCCCGGTCGTCCGGGCCGGGTGGGCAGGGGGTGAACACGGCGGACAGCCGGGTGGAGCTGTCGTTCGACCTGGCGCGGTCGCCGTCGGTGCCGGCGTGGCTGCGCGAGCGGCTGGTGTCGCGCCTGGGCGGACGCCTGGTGGACGGCGTGCTGACCGTGGCGGCGAGCACCCAGCGGGCCCAGCTGGCGAACCGGGCGGAGGCCAGGGAGCGGCTGGCGTCGATGCTGCGCGCGGCCGCCGAGCCGCCACCGCCGAAACGCCGGGCCACCAAGCCGACCAGGGGGTCCAAGGAACGCCGGCTGAGCGCGAAGCGGCGGCGGAGCGAGGTGAAACGGGGGCGTCGGGCGCGGCCGGACGACTGACCTCATGGGCGGTGGGGCTGCCATCATGGGTGGGTGGAGTCGACACGGGTGGACCGCTGGCTGTGGGCGGTGCGGCTGACCAAGACCCGATCCGATGCCGCGGCGGCGTGTCGGGGTGGACACGTGCGGGTCAACGACCGGCCCGCCAAGCCGGCGACGTCGGTGGTGCCCGGGGACGAGGTTCGGGTGCGGGCCGCGGGTACGACGCGTGTCGTCGAGGTGGTGCGGGTGATCCAGAAGCGGGTGGGGGCCGCGGACGCCGCCACCTGTTACCTCGATCGGACGCCCAAGCCGCCGCCGGAGGCGCTGGTGCCGGTGGCCCGGCGGGACCGGGGGGCCGGGCGGCCGACGAAGCGGGAACGGCGGGTGCTCGACCGGTTCCGCTCGGGGCGTTAGACCCGGAGCAGGGGCAGGTGCGCGCTCAGGTCGGCGCGGTTGCCGGACGCGGTGATCCGGCCGGCGGCGACCGCGTCGGGCCAGGTCAGGGTGCCGGTCGCCAGTTCCAGCCAGGTGCGGGGGTCGGTCTCGACCACGTTCGGCGGGGTGCCCCGGGTGTGGCGGGGGCCCTCGACGCACTGGACGGCCGCGAACGGCGGTACCCGCACCTCGACGCTGCGGCCGGGGGCGTCCTGGGCGAGCGTGCGCAGGCTCAGGCGGACCGCGGCCGCCAGTGCCGGGCGGGCCGGGGGGTCGGCGTCGCCGGTGAGCCAGGGGTGGACGGCCTCGACGGCGGCGCGGAGCTCGTGGGGGTCGACGGTGCTCAGCTGGCCACCTCGGTGACGATGTCGGCCAGGAGCTCCTCCACGTGGTGGGTCAGCTTGCGGCCGTCCGCCGGGGAGATCGTGGTCCACAGGGTGCCGTCCGGCGCCGGTCGGCGGATCTGGACGTAGCGGCCGTCCTCGGTGTCGAAGAAGGACACCACGCGCTCGGCTCTTCGGCGGCGGCCCAGCTTGTCGCGGGCCGCGGCGCCGAAGTTGCCCATGCCGACCACGTCCTTGATCATCTCGGTGAGGGCGGCGGCGTCGTCGGGGCGCACCCCTTCGGCCAGCAGTGCCTTGTGGAAGCCCTCCTGGGTGCCGCCGCCCGCGCTCGCCGCGGCCTCGAAGTCGGTGGTGCGCAGCGTGATCGACTGGCCGGGACCCGCGGGCTCGCTGGTCAGGGAACGCAGGGCCGCGCCGGGCAGGCCGGCGGCGGACGCGCGGCGCAGGGTCACCCAGCCGTCGGTCAGCTCGGCGACCGCGGCGGACTCGCCCACGGCGGCGGCGAGTGCCCGGATGTTGCGGCCCGCGTAGGCCCGCACGTCGACCTCACGGTCCGGCCTGGCCAGCAGGGTCAGCAGGTCCTCGACCTCGGGGTGCAGCTCGACGGGCCGGCCGAGGCCGCGCCCCTCCAGGCCGGCCCACGCCTGTGCCTCGAGCCGCGCCCGCTCCTCGAACGTCTTCCCCGGCGACGGCACCTTCACCACCAGCGGCAGCTGGCCGAGCCGCAGATGCTCCCACAGCACGTCGAACTCGAGCGCGGACAGGGCGATCGGGTCGCTTTCGCGCTCGCCGAGGGAGAACGTGCTGGTCACTGGGCACAACCTTAGCTGGACGACGAAGCGGGCGCCGCGATCGCGGCCCCCGCTCCATCCGTCGTTCTACGTCAGCTCACTGTTGCGGCGTCGAGTCACCGAGCACAATTCGAAGCCCGGCCGACCTCCGTCGGCAACGCCCGCACCTGAGCAAGTCCCGGTCCGTCGGCCTATTTCGAATAGTGCTCGCCGATCACGGTGGGTGCCACCCTGCGGTCGTCCCCGAACACGTCGTCGGTCTCCAGCAGGTAGTCCGCCGCGAAGTGCTCGTCGTCGTCCTCGCCGTCGGCACGCCGGCCGCCGGCACCCATCGCACCGGGGGCACCGCCCCGGCCACCGGCGGTCGCGCCACCGCCGACGCCGCCGGCACCGCCGCGGACCACGCCGTTCTCGCCGGGCATGCCCATGCCGCGACCGAGCTGCGACGCGGCGCGCGACCCGTCCGGGTCCATGCCGCCGATGCCGCCCATGCCGCCGGGCAGGCCGCCCCGCAGCGGCTGTGCGCCGCGGACGACGTCGCCGGTGTTGCCGCCGGTGCCGGGCATGCCGGTGACCGGGAACTGGCCGCCGTTCGGGTTGCCGTAGGGCGGCAGGCCGTTCTGGTTCGGCAGGTACGGCGGGTTGCCGCCGGGCTGCATCGCGGGCGGGCCGCCGAACGGGGGCGGGGTCGTGGTCGGCGGCAGGCCGGACGGCGTGGTGCTCTGCGGCGGCCGGACCGAGCCGCCGCCATCGCCGATCGGCGGGACGTTGCCGACGTTGTTGCCACCCCCGCCACCGCCGCCGATGCCGCCGGGCCCGGTCAGGTGACCGCCGTTGAGGCTCGGCGCGCCGGTGTTGCCGCCGGTCGGCACGGAGACGCCGCTGGGGCTCGTGCCGCCACCGCCGCCACCGCCGATCGCGTCGGCCTGAGCACCGCCGCTGGTGACGGCGAACGGGGTGCCGCCCTGCGGCGGCGGGCTCGACACCACGACGTCCGGTGGCGCGACGAAGGTGCCGAGGGTGTCGCGGTTCCAGGTGCTGGACGACTCGTAGCTCTGCATGGTCTCGATCGCGCGCTGCGCGGCCTCGCTCTGCGCGGCCTCCTGCGCCTCGTGGTCGGCGGCCTGCGCGGCCACCCCCATGGCCGGGCCGACGTTGCCGGTCACCGCGGCGGCCGCGGCGCCGGCCATCTGCCAGCCGGACGGCGAGGGCGTGGTCACCTCGACGGGCTCGGGCATCTTCGCGCGGGCCTCGGCGATGTACTCGGCCTGCAGCTCGGCGGAGGAGCGCATCACCGAGCTCGCCGACTCGGCGTCACTGGCCCACAGCGCGAGCGGGGTCAGGCCGGACCGCGCGCGGTCGGCGGCCTCGCCCTCCCAGGTCGCGTTGAGGTTCGTCAGCTTCTTGTTGAGGTCCTCGTCGACCTGGGTGAGCTCCTCGGCCAGGCCGTGCCAGTACCTCGTCTGCGGCTCGGACGCGGAGGCACCCGGGCCGCTGTTGATCATCGTGTAGAGCTCGGGGTGCGCGTACCCCCGCCAACGGTCGCCCATGGAGATTCCTCGTCCTAGTCGTAGATGCCCCAGCGGGCGCTGTTGGTGCCCTCCGTCGCGAGGTACTGCTGCTCGGAGAGCTCGAGCGACTCGATCGCGTTGGCCAGCTGCTTCTGGTAGCCGAGCAGGCACTCGTACGCGGAGTCGGAGCCACCGCCGTTGGTGCGCTGGCCGAACTGGGCGGCCGTCTCGTTGCTGACCGGGTCCCCCGCCCAGTCGTTGACCGGCAACCCGGACAGCTCGTTCACCTTGCGCGACACCCGGTCGTGCGCGTCGCGGAACGCCGCGAGCGCCTCGGGGATCGCGGAGGGCTCGATGCGCAGGCGCTGGCTGCCCGTGAAGGTCGGACCCGGCGAAACAGCTCCACCGCCACCGTCTCTCAGGAACACGGCTCGTCTCCTCGGTCTGTGCGATCGCGACGACTGTATCTCTGATGCGGCGTCCCGTGGGCCGGTTCCCACCAGCAACCGAATCTTCTCGTGGGACGCGAGCGGGGCGCGACCATGACGTCAGCCGAGCGCGCCGATCGCGGCCGTGGCGATGGCCGGCACGGTACGGCAGAGCTCCGGCTGCGGGGTGACCGGCTGCTCGACCGGGCTGTTCAGGGCGTAGGAGATGTAGAGCAGCTGCCCGTCGTGCACGTCGACGATGCCGATACAGCTGGCCGGGTTCTCCGGGGTGAGCACGGTGAGCGGGTAGCCGGCGGCGCTGGTGTCGGACCGCGCGGCGACGTTCGCGGTGTCCACGTAGGACGACGCGCCCTGGGAGGTGACCGCGACGATCAGCAGGGAGACGTTGTTGCTCCGGCCGCCGGCGAAGCAGTCCTTCGCGCCGGGGAACAGGTCCGACTCGCCGGCCAGCGGCGGGCGGTCGGCGTCGAGCCTGTAGTCGCGCAGCGGGAGCGCGGACATGACCTGGCAGACGTCGACGGTCGTCAGGTCGATCGGCTCGGGACGGTCGACGCTGGGCGCGTCCGGGGTGGACGATTCCGGTTCGGTGGTCCGCTCGTTGGTCGCCGGCGGGTCCTGGGCGGACGGCGAGCCGGACTCGCTGCTCGAGCAGCTCGCCGCGAGCAGGGCGACGGCCAGCATCGGCGCGAGCACGCTCCGTGGGGGCGGCATACCCGCTGAACCTACCCGCTTACCATATGGAGTCATGCCGGAACAGGAGAACGAGCTGGAGCGGGCGCTGCGGCTGGTCCGCGCCGGTTTCCGGGAGGAGGCGACCCTGCCGGACGCGGTGCTGCGGTCTGAGCTGCTGGTGTACGCGGCCTCCCCGGACGACCGCTCGGTCACCGGCTTCCCGACCGCGGCGGGCACCGTCGTGGTGCCGGCCTACACCGCGGCGGCCCACGTGCCGGCGGCCTGGCCGGGCTGGCGGCGGGTGTCCGGGTGGGACCTGGTGCCCCAGCTCAAGGGTCACCCGCTGGTGGTGAACCCGGACGGGCCGGTGACCGCGACCTTCCCCGCGGAGGGCCTCCGGGCCCGCCTCACCGAAGCCAGCGAGTGATTTCCTCCGGCGGCCCGGGCCTGGCGTAGAGCCAGCCCTGGGCGGAGTCGCAGCCGAGCGCGGTCAGGCGGTCGGCCTGGTCACGGGTCTCCACGCCCTCGGCGACGACGTCCAGCCGCAGCGTGTGGGCCAGCGAGACCAGGGCGCGCACGATCTGGGCGTCGACCGAGTCCGGCTCGTCGGCACGCAGGCCCTCGACGAACGAGCCGGCGATCTTGAGCGCGTGCACCGGCAGGTGGCGCAGGTAGGCCAGGTTGGAGTAGCCGGTGCCGAAGTCGTCGATGGCGATCCGGATGCCCAGGTCGACGAGCTTGCGCAGGGCCCCGAGCGGCTCGCCGGTGGTGCCCATGATCGCGCTCTCGGTCAGCTCCAGCTGCAGGCTCGTCGGCGGCAGGCCGGTGTCGCGCAGGACGCCCGCGATGTCGTCGACCACGCCGGGCTCCTCGACCTGGCGGGCGGCGAGGTTGACGCTCACCACCGGCTCGGTCCCGCTCAGGCGGGCCCACTCGGCGGCCTGCGTGCACGCCTTGGTCAGCACCCAGCGGCCGAGCGACACGATCAGCCCGGTCTCCTCCGCGAGCCCGATGAACCGGTCCGGCCCGAGCCGCCCGAACTCCGGGTGCGCCCAGCGCACGAGCGCCTCGGCACCGAGCAGCGCACCGTCGGACAGGCGCACGATCGGCTGGTAGTCGACGTAGAACTCGTCGCGCTCCAGTGCCGCGGGCATCGCCGCGGACAGGGTGATCCGCGCGATCTCGTGGGCGTTGCGCTCAGGGTCGAAACAGGCCCAGCGGTTCTTCCCGTCGACCTTCGCCCAGTGCAGGGTGACGTCGGCGTCGCGCATGGTGTCGGCCGGGTTGGAGGCCGCCACCGCGCGCTCGACGATCCCGACGCTCGCCGACATCGTCAGCCGGTGGCCGCCGACGTGCACCGGCTCGGCCACCGCCACCAGGGCCCGCTCGGCCAGCGCGGTCAGCTGCGGCAGCCCGTCGGTGTGCTCGACCAGGATCACGAACTCGTCACCGCCCATCCGCGCGACCAGCTGGTTCGACGCGGACACCAGCCGGGACAGCCGCTCGGCGATCTCGACCAGCAGCTGGTCGCCGACGACGTGGCCGAGGGTGTCGTTGACCGCCTTGAAGCCGTCCAGGTCGAGGTAGCACAGCCCGATCCGCTCGCCGTTCGAGCCGGCGAACGCGGCCTGCAGCCGCTCGGTGAACAGCGCGCGGTTGCCCAGGCCGGTCAGCGGATCGTGGTTGGCCTGGTGGCGCAGCTGCTCGGAGAGGACGTGCCGCTCGGTGTCGTCCTCGACCATGCCGACCACCAGCTGGGGCGAGCCGGTCTCGTCGCGCACCAGGGACACCGTCACGTTCGTCCACAGTGGTGAGCCGTCGCGCTTGCGGAAGCGCCGCTCGATCCGGTAATGGTCGCGCTGGCCGGCGACCATCTCGCTGAAGTACCGGCGCAGCTCGGGCGGGTCGTCCTCGTGCAGGAAGTCGCCCAGGTTCTGGTCGTGCATCTGCTCGGGCCGCAGGTCCAGCATGTCGGCCATCGCCGAGTTGATCTCCAGCAGGCGGCCGTCGGTGTCGGTGATGCCGATGCCGATGGCCGCGCCGGAGAACATCGCGCGGAATCGGGCCTCGCTCTGCCGCCGGGCCGCCTCGGCCTGGTCGCGGGCGTCCAGCGCGGCGTGCCGCAGGGTCTCCTGCTCGCGGAAGATCCGCAGCTGGACGGCCCGGACGAACCCGCCGGCGAGCGCGGACTGCACGTCGGCGAGCGCGGGCGAGCCGGCCAGCAGGTCGCCGACCAGCCGGACGGTGACCGCGAGCGCCTCCGGGGTGATGAACCGCAGGGCCACGAGCTCCGCGCCGACCCGCTCGACCGGCGTCGGCGTGAACGGCGTCGCGGCCGCGGCGGCCAGCAGGGTGTCGGTGAGGTCACCCACCTGGGCGAGCAGCACCGCCCGTTCGGTCGCCACGAAGCCGGTCTCCTCGAGCGCGTTCGCCCACGCCACCGCGAACGCGCCGCGGGCCGAGCCTGTCGCGCCTGCCACCGTCACACCTTTCGGCTTCGAAGGTCCCCCGAGGATAGAACCGTCCTCACGCTGCGTCCACGATCCCATCCTGACCGTCATGCCTGCTCATGCCGGAAACGTTGGCGAACTTGCCGTTACTAATTCACCGGACAGGGTGACAAATCGGTAGCGGACGACGACAATCTGTATCTTGGCAGCTCCGGCCCGTGAGCTGCCGCACGCGAGGGCAATCCGGAAAGGGCGATCAGATGAACCGTAGCTTCCGTGACATCTTCGTTCACAGACGTCGAGGCCTGCTGGGCGCGGCGGCCGCCGCGCTCGCGGTGGCCACGGCGGCGGTACTAGCGACACCCGCGAGCGCCGACCAGCTGGCCAGCCAGGAC
This sequence comes from Actinophytocola sp., assembly GCA_036259595.1. GTDB lineage: Bacteria > Actinomycetota > Actinomycetes > Mycobacteriales > Pseudonocardiaceae > Actinophytocola. The sequence continues at coordinate 390 of DATABL010000271.1, read as the reverse complement.
GCCACCCCTGCCGGCGACCAGGCCGCCATCGACGCGTACGTGCGCAAGTACGACCACCCGATGGGGTCACAGATCCGCAAGCACGAGGACACCTCGGCCATGCCGAGCAAGGTCGACCCCCGTGACGTCGGCGTGATGGCGTCGGTGCCGGGCATCGACGTGAGCGGCTGGCAGGGCAACGTCGACTGGAACGCCCAGTGGAACGCCGGCAAGCGGTTCGTCTGGGCGAAGGCGACCGAGGGCACCGGCTACACCAACCCGTACTTCGCCCAGCAGTACAACGGCTCGTACAACCGGGGCTTCATCCGCGGCGCGTACCACTTCGCGCTGCCGGACCGGTCCAGCGGCGCCGCGCAGGCGAACTTCTTCTCCAACAACGGCGGCGGCTGG
>DATABL010000270.1:0-11973 GCA_036259595.1 Actinophytocola sp. | reverse complement strand
CTTCCAGAAGACCTACTGGCTCGCGCCCGCCAAGGAGGAGTACGGCAAGTCGTACTCGCTGCTGCTGCAGGCGATGGAGAAGACGAACCGGGCGGGCATCGCGTCGTTCGTCATGCGCGGCAAGGAGTACCTGACCGCGGTGCGGGCCGGGGACGGCCTACTGGTGCTGAACACACTGCTGTTCCCCGAGGACATCCGCGACCCGGCCAAGGAGCTCAAGTCGCTGCCGGAGATCTCCACCGCGCGCGGCAAGGAGATCGACATGGCGGTCAGCCTGATCGACTCGATGACCGACGAGTGGCGCCCCGAGGAGTACCACGACACCTACACCGAGCAGGTCGAGAAGCTGATCGAGGACAAGCGCGAGGGCCGCGAGATCGTCGCCGAGTCCGAGCCGGCCGAGCCGACGAAGGTCGTGGACCTGTTCGAGGCGCTCTCCCGCAGCGTCGAGGGCCGCAAGAAGCGCCGCGACGAGCCCGCGGCGAAGGAGACCAAGGCCGAACCGGAGGACCTGGACAGCCTGAGCAAGGCCGACCTGGACAAGCTGGCCCGCGACCTGGACATCAAGGGCCGGTCCAAGATGAGCCGCGACGAGCTGAGCAAGGCGGTGGCCAAGGCACGGGCGAAGGCCGGCGCCGCGTAGTAGTCATTTGCGCACTCACCGCCCCCTCACGACGGATAGCCTGAGAACGAACTTGGGATATGCGTCTGTGGGGAGGCGGCATGACCAAACACGTCCCGGCGGACCTGTCGCCGGAAGAGGAAGAGTCGTTGGCCAAGCAACGCGAGAAGTGGTCGCAGCGGCGGGCCGCGCTGGTGATGTTCGTCGCCGCGCCGGCGCTGATCTGTCTGGTCGGCGGTGTCGCGGTGCTGCCCGAGCACCTGCAGCTGGTGGCGATCCGGGCCGCACTGCTGCTCGTCGTCTGCCTGCTGCCGGCGATCCTGTGGTACCTGTTCATCACGACCCGCCGGGCCAGCCTGCTCAACGAGTTCCTGGCCAACCTCGACCGCCTCGGGCTCATGCGCGAGCAGGCCGGCGAGGGCGAGGTGACCAGGCGTCGGCGGATCTCCGGCTACCTGCAGCGGTTCGGCGCCGTGTACGGCGACCTGCCCGAGGTGGTGCACCGGACCGTGCAGGAGGACCGGTTCGAGCGGTACACCCGCGCGCACTTCAGCGGGGCGACCGGCGTGACCACGGCCGCGATCCCGGTGCTGACCGCCACCGCGCTGATCTCCATCGGCTGGCTGCTGACCCTGCCGCCGGTGGACGTGACGGCCGAGCGGGCGGCGACGGACGTGGCCGTTGACGTCGTCGCCTGGATCGAGGCGCTCACCCCGACGCTGCAGCCGATCACGCTGGCGTTCCTCGGCGCGTACTTCTTCTCGATCCAGATGCTGTTCCGCCGCTACGCGCTCAAGGACCTGCGCGGCAGCGCCTACATCGCGGTGTCGATGCGGATCGTGCTGGCGATCATCGGCGTCTGGGTGCTGACCGCGGTGAACGGGCAGCTCGGCCTGCTCGGCGAGGGCACCCTGTTCGCGGTGGCGTTCGCGGTCGGGGTGTTCCCGCTCGTGCTCTGGCAGATCATCTCCCACCACCTCAAGAAGCTGAAGTTCCTCACGGTGCCGAGCATGCGCTCGGCGCTGCCGCTGGACCAGCTCGACGGGCTGTCGGTGTGGCACCAGGCGCGGCTCGAGGAGGAGGACATCGAGAACGTGCCGAACATGGCGACCGCGGACCTGGTGGACCTGCTGCTGAACACCCGGCTGGCGCCGAACCGGATCGTCGACTGGACCGACCAGGCGATCCTGCACACCCAGCTCGGCCCGGACGCCGCCGACAAGCGCGCCCAGCTGCACGCCCGCGGTGTCCGCAACGCCACCACGTTCCTCCAGGTCGCGGCCACCCGGACGACCCTGTTCGACGACGAGGCGCACCGGAAGCTGGTACCGGCGCTGGAGGTCGGCATCCGCTCGACCGCCAACCTCCAGCTCATCCAGTGCTGGCGGCGGATCTGCGAGCACGCGCAGCCGCCGACGGAGGTCGTCCTCCCGCTCCCGGTGACCTCGGCCGAACGGAACCAGGCGCCCGCGACCGGTGGAACTCCGTCGACAGCACCTCGGCCGCGGGTCTAACGTCCGGCCGCACCTGCCTCCGGCCCGAAGGAACCGCGCCTAGTGGACCTACCCCGCAGCTTCACCGTCCGCGAGAGCGGCCACCGCATCCACAACCCGTTCGACGACGACAAGCTGGCGACGCTGGGCCGGGCACTGCGCCTGGCCCCGGGGTCCCGGGTGCTCGACCTCGCCTGCGGGTCGGGCGAGCTGCTGTGCACGTGGGCACGCGACCACGGCGTCACGGGAACGGGCGTGGACATCAGCACCGTGTTCCTCGCCTCGGCGCGGGCGCGGGCGGCCGACCTCGCCGTCGGGGACCGGGTCCGCTTCGTGCACGACGACGCGGCGGGCTTCGTCGCCGACGAACCGGTCGACGTCGCGGGCTGTGTCGGCGCCACCTGGATCGGCGGCGGCGTCGCCGGGACCGTGGACCTGCTCCGCACGAGCCTGCGCCCCGGCGGCACCATGCTCGTCGGCGAGCCGTACTGGCGCCGCGAACCACCCGACCAGGCGACCGTCGAGGCCTGCCACGTCACCAGCGCCGACGACCTGCGCCAGCTGCCCGAGCTGGTCGAGCAGTTCGGGGAGCTGGGCTGTGACGTGGTGGAGATGGTCCTCGCCGACCAGGACAGCTGGGACCGCTACGTCGCCGCCCAGTGGATGAACATCCGCCGGTGGCTCGACGCCAACCCGCACGACGAGCTGGCCGAGGAGCTGCGCGCCGAGCTGACCACCGCTCCCGCCAGCTACGTCAGGTACGAGCGCGAGTACCTGGGCTGGGGGGTCTTCGCCCTGGTGAACCGCTGACCCGGTCGGTCTAGGCGCGCTTGTAGAACGGGAGCTTGACGACCTCCACCGGGAACGCCTTGCCACGCACGTCGACCGACAGCGCGGTGCCCGGCTCGGACAGCGACGGCGGCACGTAGGCCATCGCGATCGGGTGGCCCAGGGTCGGGGACAGGGCGCCGCTGGTCACCGTGCCCACGGGGGTGTCGCCGTCGAGCACGGGGTAGCCGTGCCGGGGGGCGCGGCGGCCCTCGCCGGTCAGGCCGACGCGCACGTGCTCGGCCGGGTTCTCGGCGCGCTCCGCCAGCGCGGCGCGGCCGACGAAGTCCTCGGCCTTGTCGAACTTGACCACCCGGCCGAGGCCCGCGTCGAACGGGCTCATCTCGGCCGACAGCTCGTTGCCGTAGAGCGGCATGCCGGCCTCGAGCCGCAGCGTGTCGCGGGCGGCCAGACCGGCCGGCAGCAGGTCGTCGGCCGCGCCGGCGTCGGTCAGCGCCTGCCAGACGTCGGTGGCGTGCGCGGCCTCGGCGAAGACCTCGAAGCCGTCCTCGCCGGTGTAGCCGGTGCGCGCGAGCAGCACGTCGTGGCCGCCGATCCGGGTGGGCGCGCTGCCGTAGTAGGTGAGGGTGTCGAGGTCGGCGTCGCACACCCGGCCGACGATCGCGGCCGAGCGCGGGCCCTGGCAGGCGACCAGCGCGACCTCCCGCGACCGGTCGACGACCTCGGCGGTGAAGCCGTCCGCGCGCGCGACCAGCTCGCGGGCCACCACGTCGGAGTTGGACGCGTTCGCGACGACCATGTACCGCTCCTCGCCGACCCGGTACACGACCAGGTCGTCGAGCACGCCGCCGCCGGCGTCGCAGATCATCGTGTACCGGGCGCGGCCCACCTTGAGCCCGGAGAGGTTCCCCACCAGCGCGTGGTCGAGCGCCCGACCGGCCTCGGCGCCGGTCAGCTCGATCTCACCCATGTGCGACAGGTCGAACAGGCCGGCGGCCGTACGCACCGCCCGGTGCTCGGCGAGCTCGCTGCCGTAGCGCAGCGGCATCGACCACCCGGCGAAGTCGGTGAACGACGCGCCGAGCGCGGTGTGCACGTCATACAGCGGTGAAGTACCCATGCCCCCGATCCTGCCTGCCCAGCCGCCCGCCGGGAACAATGGGGGTATCGAGCACACCGAGCGCCTTCCGCTGCCGCCCTGGGCCGTCGCCGCGGGGTTGGGCTACGCCGCGCTCGGCGCCACGTTCGCCAGCCACAGCGTGCCCGCGCTGGTCGCCGTGCTCGTGCCGGGCGTGGCCGCGCTGGTGGTGGTGGCGCTGGTCCGGCGGCCGCGGGTGCCGGGCGGGCGGTTCGGCCGCCGGCACCGGGCGTGGCTGGTGTGGGCGCTGGCCTTCACCGCCTGGGAGGTCGCCTCGCTCGTGCTCGGCGAGCTGTCGTTCAGCCTGCTGCTGGACCCGGTGCTGGAGCTCTACCCGCTGCGGGTCGCCGGCTGGGTGCTGTGGCTGTCCGGGCTGTGGCTGCTGGTGCGCCGATGATCTCGTGGGTGCTCGGCGCCGGGTTCGTGCTGCTGGTGATCGTGGGGCTCGTCGTGGAGCTGACCGCCCGTCGCGCGGTACCGAGCCGGCCGACGGGTGGCGACCTGGTGCGGATCCTGGTCGCCACCCGGACGGGGCGGTTCGTCGTGGTCGCGCTCTGGGTGTGGGTCGGCTGGCACTTCCTGGCGCGGTAGCCCGGCTCAGCGCGGGCTCACTCCAGGACCAGCCTGGGGTCGAGCGCGATGTCGGTGAGCTGCTCGGCCGACAGCGGCGGTGGGTACGGTTTCCCCTCGGCGGTCACGCCGTCCTTCACCAGGATCGTGATCACGGTGCCCTCCGCCTTGGTGACCTCGACCCCGCTCGCGGCCAACCTGCGGCCGTGGCGTGCCTCGGGCTTGGTGTACCCCTCGACCTGGACGACCTCGTTGGACTCGATGGTGCGCATGCCGCAGTGGGTTCCGTCATAGGGGTGTGGGCCGCCGTAGCACCAGGAGGCCAGGGATCCGCTCGCCTCGACCGGGTCGATCTCGACCAGGATGCGCGTGGTCGAGTTGCCCGCCAGGGTGATGCCGGCTTCCGCGAAGAGGGCGTCGGCCCTGCTCTCGCAGGCCTCGTCGCCCGGTGCCGCGGTGAACAGCTGCAGTGGTCTCAGCGACGGCGGCTCATGTGTCCCGACCAGTCCCGCGCCCTCCGGCAGTTGGTCGGTCACGCGCTCGGTGAGCACCGTCGTGAGCTGGTCGGCGATCGGTGTGTCCGCGGGCTCCCCCATGGCCGCCCGACACGGCGTGTCCCAGGTGCTCGTAGGGGTCGAGATCGTGGGTGCCACGGCGGTCTCGGTTCGGTCGGGGTCGCCGGGCAGCAAGGCCACCGCCGTCCCGCCGAGCAGTACCAGCACCACAACGGCGACCGCGGTCACCGGGTTCGCCAGGGGGCGGATCCGGGCGGCGCGGCGCCCGCGCGCGATCGCGGCGTCCACGTTCACCGTGGACGGGGGTGCCTCCCCGATCGCGTCGTCGAACCGCTTCTTGTCCATCGTCTCTCCGTCGTCTAGCCGGTGCACTCGGCTGCCCTGGCCCGCAGCGTGTCGAGCCCCCGCGCGGTCTGGCTCTTCACGGTGCCGGTGGTGCAGCCGAGGATCTCGGCGGTCTCCTCCACCGAGAGATCGCAGTAGAGACGCAGCACGACCGCGGCGCGGCGCCGCGGGGGCATGCCGTCGAGCAGGTCGAGCAGCTGGGCCCGGTCGAGCACCTCGTACTCGGCCGGCGATCCGACGTCGGGCAGCACGTCGGTCGGCGTCTCCCGGCGCCAGGGCCGGCGGCGCTCGTCCAGCCACGCCCGCAGCAGGATCCGCCGGACGTAGCCGTCCAGGCGCTCGTCGTCCTTGACGCGGGGGAAGTGCCGGTAGAGCTTGCTGATCGTGACCGAGACGAGGTCGTCGGCGGTGTGCCAGTCCCGGCACAGCAGGAACGCGACCCGGCGCATGGTGTCCATGTGTGCGGTCACGTAGTCCCGATACGCCGCCTCGTCCGCTCGTCTCACCCGGTCCCCCGTTCGTTCGCCTCCATCAGGTCAACGGAGCGGAGGCGTGCTCGGGTTGCCCGTCAGCCGAATTCGTCGCACTCCCGCATCTGTCACTAGTCCAGGTGGAAGCCGTAGGGGAGTTCGAGGCGGTGGGCGGCGAGCAGGTCGGTGTCGGCGAGCAGGCTGCGGGTCGGGCCGTCGGCGACGACGACGCCCTCGTCGATCAGGACGCTGCGGGGGCACAGCTGCAGGGCGTAGGGCAGGTCGTGGGTCACCATCAGGGTGGTGCGACCGAGGGACACCAGCACCTCGGCCAGTTCGCGGCGCGCCACCGGTTCCAGGTTCGACGACGGCTCGTCCAGGACGAGGATCTCCGGGTCGCAGGCCAGCACCGTCGCCAGCGCGACCCGGCGCCGTTGGCCGCCGGACAGGTGCAGCGGCGAGCGGTCGGCGTGCTCGGTCATGCCCACGGCGGCCAGCGCCTCCCGCACCCGCGTGTCCAGCGCCTCCCCGGACAGGCCGAAGTTCGCGGGACCGAACGCCACGTCCTCGCCGACCGTGGGCATGAACAGCTGGTCGTCCGGGTCCTGGAAGACGATGCCCACCCGCCGGCGGATCTCGCGCAGGTTCCGCTTGGCCACCGGCAGGCCGGCGACCTCGATCCGGCCCGAACCACCCGACAGGACGCCGTTGAGGTGCAGCACCAGGGTCGTCTTGCCGGCGCCGTTCGGCCCCAGCACGGCCACCCGCTCCCCCGGCTCGACGCGCAGGTCCACCCCGTACAGCGCCTGGTGACCGTCCGGGTAGGCGTAGGCCAGGCGCTCCACCAGCAGCGCCGGGTCCGGGGAACCTGTCACGGGAGCAATACTGCCGTCACCAGCACGCCCGCCGTCAGCAGGACCGGGGTCAGGCCGGCGAGCCACGTGGCCGGCGCGGCCGCGGCGCCGTGGTCGGGCAGCCGGCCGGTCCAGCCGCGCGACACCATCGCCAGGTGCACCCGCTCGCCGCGCTCGTAGCTGCGCACGAACAGCGCGCCGATCCCGCGCGCGGTGGCGCCGACCTGCCAGAGGAACCTCGGGTTGTGGCCGCGGGAGATCCTGGCCGTGCGCATCCGCTTCGCCTCCGCGGCGATCACCTCGAGGTAGCGCAGCATCAGCGTCGCGATCGTGGTCAGCACGGCGGGCGCGCGCAGCCGCTGCAGGCCGAGGACCAGCTCGCGCGGGGTGGTCGTGGCCGCGAGCGTCAGCGACGTCAGCACCCCGATCGTGCCCTTCGCCAGGATGTTCCAGCCGGCCAGGGTGCCCTCCTCGGACACGCTGACGCCGAGGACGGCGATCCGATCGCCCCCGCCGAGGAACGGCATCACCAGCGCGATCACCACGAACGGCACCTCGATCACCGCCCGGCGGGCGACGTGGCCGACCGGGACCGCCGCGACCGTCCAGATGCCGGCCAGCACCACCAGGTACAGCCCGAACGCCGAGAACTCCGTGCGCGGCGTGGCCACCACGCAGATCACCGCGAGCAGCGCGCAGACGATCTTCACCTGCGCCGGCAGGCGGTGCACCGGCGACGAGCCCTCGCGGTAGAGGAGGTTACTCACGCGACGAGGGCGAACGCCTGCGCAGCAACCAGAACAGCCCGCCCGCGACGACCAGCGTGGCCAGCACGCCGAGCACCCCGGCGACCCCGGTGAACCGGTCGTCGCCGCCGACGGCGTAGTCGGCGAGCGGACTCTCGGACAGGTGGTGGTCGCCGGCGTTCCGCGCGACGCAGTCGCCGACCAGTTCCTCGCCCGCGTCGGTCTCGACCACCTCGCACCCCTCGAGCGTGGCGGTGTCCAGGCCGTCCGGGTCGGAGTCGGCGAAGTACGACAGCGCGCCCGCGATGACCAGCGCGACCACCGCGAACCCGGCGAAGAACAGCCGGAGCCCGCGGTTCCCGGCCGTCATGCCGTGCTCCCCTTCGGCGTGACCGGCGAGTCCCGCAGTTCGAGCGGCGTGGCGGTGCCGCGCAGCAGGTGGACCAGATCGGGCCGGGCGCTCGCGACCGCCCCGACGGTGAGCGCGGTGATGATGCCCTCGCCGATGCCGATCAGGCAGTGCAGGCCGAGCACCGACCCGGCGACCGCGCCGAGCGAGAACGCCGCGTCGCCGCCGAGCGCGAACTCCAGGACGAACCCCGCCGAGGCGACGACCGTGTTGACGAACGCGGCGATGAAGCAGACCGCCAGCAGACCCGCCCTCCCGCGGGTGGCGAGCGGGCGCAGCAGCAGCGCGGTGGCGAATCCGGCCGCGACGCCGATCAGCGCCATGTTGGTGATGTTCGCGCCCAGCGCGGTCAGCCCGCCGTCGGCGAACACCAGCGCCTGCACGGCGAGCACGATGCCGACGCACAGCGCGCCGACCCACGGGCCGACCAGGATCGCGGCGAGCGCGCCGCCGAGCAGGTGGCCGCTGACGCCGGGCAGGATCGGGAAGTTGAGCATCTGGGTGGCGAACACGAACGCGGCGACCAGCCCCGCCATCGGCGCGGTGCGGTCGTCGAGGTCACGGCGCGCGCCGACCATGGCGACGGCCATGCCGACCACCGCCACGCCGCCGAAGATCAGCGAGACGGGCGCGTTGATCAGCCCGTCGCTCATGTGCATGGCTACTGGGGACACGCCCTTCACCCTAGATACCAGGGATGGGCTGTCGCCAGCGGGTTGCAACAAACGGCGGAGCTACACGAACGCGTTGAGCCCGGTCAGCGCGCGGCCGATGAGCAGCTTCTGCACCTGGCTGGTGCCCTCGTACAGGGTCATCACCCGGGCGTCCCGCAGGATCTTCGCCACCGGGTACTCGTCGAGGTAGCCGTAGCCGCCGTACACCTGGATCGCCAGGTTGGCGGCGGTGACGGCGTTCTCGCTCGCGTACAGCTTGGCCATCGACGCCTCGGTGCGGAACGGCTCGCCGCGGTCGACCAGGTCGGCCACCCGCCAGACCAGCAGGCGCGCGGCGTCGGTGCCCACCGCCATGTCGGCCAGCATCTGCTGCACCAACTGGAAGCCCGCGATCGGCTTGCCGAACTGCTGGCGCTCGCCCGCGTACCGGGTCGACGCCTCCAGCGCGGCCCGCGCGAGGCCCACACAGCCGGCGGCCACCGACATCCGGCCCTTGTCCAGAGCGGCCATCGCGATCTTGAAGCCCTGGCCCTCGTCACCCAGGCGGGCCGAGTCCGGCACCCGCACGCCGTCGAGGACGAGCTCGCCCGTCGACTGGCCGCGCAGGCCCAGCTTGCCCTTGATCTCCCGGTGCTCGAAGCCCTCGGACGCGGTCGGCACCAGGAACGCGGTCACCCCGCGCGGGCCCGGCTCGCCGGTGCGGGCGAACACCAGCGCCAGGTCGGCCCAGGTGCCGTTGGTGATGAACATCTTCGAGCCGGACAGCACCCAGTCGTCGCCGTCGCGGACCGCCTTGGTGGACAGGTTGCCCGCGTCGGACCCGGTGTCGGGCTCGGTGAGGCCGAAGCAGGACAGCGACTCCCCCGAGGTCAGCCGCGGCAGCCACGCGCGCTTCTGCTCCTCGGTGCCGAAGGACAGGATCGTCTTGCCGACCAGGCCCAGCGACACCGAGACGATGCCGCGGATCGCCGAGTCGCCCCGGCCGATCTCCTCCATCATCAGGCAGTAGGACAGGTGGTCGCCACCCGACCCGCCGTACTCCTCGGGCACGGTCAACCCGAGGAACCCGACCTCGCCCAGCTTGCCGACGATCGACCGGTCGACCTGTTCGGCCCGGTCCCAGTCGCGTACGTGCGGCACGACCTCCCGGTCGACGAAGTCGCGCGCGAGCTCACGCAGCGCTGCCTGCTCTTCGGTGAGGGACAGATCCATGCCGGCGACGATACCTAAGCGTGCGCTTAGCCGTCAGCGTGCGCGTGGACACTGTGCGCTCAGCCCACACCGGCGCCGTGCACGGTGACCCACCGGTTCATCGCGTACTCGACCATCGTGATCAACGTCTGCTTCACCGACTCCCGGTCCCGCGCGTCGCAGTGCACGATCGGCACCTCCGGGCCGATCGCCAGCGCGTCCCGCACCTCTTCGACGCCGTGCTGGCGCTGCCCGTCGAAGGCGTTGAGCCCGATCACGTACGGCAGGCCGCGGTCCTCGAAGAAGTCGATCGGGAGAACGAGTCGGCCAGGCGCCGGGTGTCGGTCAGCACGACCGCCCCGATCGCGCCCCGCACCAGGTCGTCCCACATGAACCAGAACCGCTCCTGACCAGGCGTGCCGAACAGGTACAGGACCAGATCGCGGTCCAGCGACACCCGGCCGAAGTCCATCGCGACCGTCGTGGTCGCCTTGGTGGGGGTCGCGTCCAGGTTGTCGATCCCCGCGCTCGCCTCGGTCATCACGGCCTCGGTGGTCAGGGGCATGATCTCGGAGACCGAGCCGACGAACGTCGTCTTGCCCGCACCGAACCCGCCCCCGACCACGATCTTCACCGAGGTCATCTCCGAGCTCACGCCATCAAAGCCGACGGAGTCCACTCAATACCCTTTCCATCAACATGAGGTGTGCCTTGTTGGCACCACCGGTAGCCGTTTTGTGCACGATGACCAGGCCGAGCCCGGCCATGTCGCCCAGCAGCACCTTCGCCACGCCGAGCGGCACGGCGAGCAACGTGGCGACCTCGGCGACCGAGCGCGGTTCCGCGCACAGCTCGGCGATAGAGCGGTGCTCGGTCTGCGGCAGGGCGTCGATGTCCTCGCCCAGCTCGCTGGTGGACACCATGGCCTCGATCCGCAGCTCCACGGCGGACTTCGTACGGCCCCTGGTCCACGCGTAGGGGCGCACGATCGCCGCGTCGCCGTCGAAGTCGTGGTCGACGGCCGGGGCCGGGCGCCAGTCGATGCGCTTCATGATCTCCTGACTGGACAGCGGGTTCGTCGGCGGTTCGGAAGTGGACGCCGGCGCGGGTCGGTCGCCCTTCCGGCCGCCACGGCCGCCGAAGGCGAGGCCGTTGACCAGGTCGGCGAACGTGCCGGGGTCGGGCTCGTCGGTGTTCACGCCGGCAGCCCAACCATCCTCCCGCCGGCGCCCTTGAGCTGAGCCCGGAGCTCGGGGGTGAGCAGCATGCCGACGCGGTCCACGAGCAGCGTCATCTCGTAGGCGACCTGGCCGATGTCGGAGACGGGTGCGGCGAGCACGGCCAGGCACGACCCGTCGCTGATCGCCATGAGCAGCATGATGCCGCCCTGCATCTCGACGATGGTCTCCTTCATCCCGCCCGCCTCGAAGCACCGCGCGGCGCCCTGGGTGAGGCTGACCAGGCCGGAGGCGACCGCGGCGAGCTGGTCGGCGCGGTCGGCCGGCAGGCGGGCCGACGAGGTGAGCAGGAGACCGTCGGCGGACACCACGACGGCGTGTGCCACCCCGGGGACCCGCTCGGCGAAGTCGTTGACCAACCACCCGAACTGACTTGGCTGGGACTGCGGGGACGTCATTGACTCTCCTGTTGCTCGTTGTCCGGAATACCGTTGGCGGCCCCGCGCTCGGCGAGGCTCTGCCGGCCGCGGGACAGTCCCCGCTGGAGGCTGCCGAGCCGGCCGCGCAGTTCCTCGGCGCGGCCGTCCGCGACCGGCGGCGGTGTGCGGCGGGGCAACCCACCCGGGGTGAAGTTGACGGGCGTCGAGGTCGAGACCGCGTTGGCCGCCCGCCACCCGACGTCGGCGGCGAACCGCCAGTCGCCGGCCGGTACGTCGAGCGGGCCGTGCTGCCGGTCGCGGGCGCGCTGCACGCCCTGCCGGTAGGTGCTGAGCCGCTGCCGGACACCCTCGGCGGACGTGCCGCGCCGGGGTTCCTCGACGGGTGCGGCGTCCGGCGCGACACTGCCCGGCACGAGGTGCTGCCGTGGGTTGCGGCGGGGCAGGCCCTGGTCGGTGAACTCCGCCGGTTCGGCGCGGGAGACCTCGCGGGCGGTGTGGAACCCCGCGTCGGCGCTGAACCGCCACGGCTCGTCGCCGGC